>DEIJ01000087.1 GCA_002352365.1 Dehalococcoidia bacterium UBA2777
AAGAGTCTGTTAGAAAATACATTGAGTCTCAAAAGGAGCGTGGTTAGGTCGCTCTCATCCACCAGCACAAGGCTGGTGGTATTCCCGCTCCCTTTAATAAAAGCAGATAGAATTGGATCGGGTGATGTCAAAGTCAGGGCCAGAATCCTTAGAGGATTTCTCGACAACATAGTCTCCAGGGAGAGGATCGAACTGAGATTAAGAAAGAAGGAGAGAGCTGATGGTGGGAAATAAAGAATTGATCGGCTACTGCGGACTCTATTGTGGGGATTGCGTTAACTACAAAGGCGAGGTTGCTGACCTGGCTAGAGATTTGCGGAAAAACCTAAGAGAGTCAAAATTTGATCGGGTGTCTCAGGGGTTGTCCAAGTTCTTCAAAGAATTTGAGAATTATGAACAGTGCTATAAAGTTTTGGGAGCCATGGTCAGGTTGCGGTGTAAAAGAGCATGTCGAGGTGGAGGCGGGCCACCCTCTTGTAAAATCAGAAACTGCTGTCAAAAGAAGAGTATCGAGGGTTGTTGGGAATGCGAAGAGTTCAAGACCTGTGAAAAGTTAGACTTCCTAAAGCCCATTCACGAAGATGCACATCTGAAGAATATTGCAAAGATCAACAAACAAGGGGTTGAAAAATTCCTCGAAGGAAAGAGGTATTGGTAAATTAAGGAAAGCCCTCAGAGAAATGGTGGGGACAGCCACTTGAGACAAAGGTCATAGACAGATCATCGGTTCTGGGCCTAAGATAATTACAGATAAAGGTGGATTGCAATGGTTGAAATGCCGGTAATAGAGTGGGAAAAGTGTAACGGATGTGGGTTGTGTGTCAGCGTGTGCCATTGTAACGCCCTGGTGCTGGTTGACAACGTTATAACTATTGTCGAAACGGAAGAGTGCGGCTGGTGCACCCAGTGCGAAGCTGTCTGTCCCACCGGGGCCATAAGCTGCCCCTTTGAGATAGTTATCGAGGAGCTCTAGAGACCAACTAAGGCCTCAATATATTCACGTTTTCACCACTTCCCCAAACTCCTTCTTCAGAAGAACTTGGTAGGGTGGGTGAAATATACCTATTGGTTTCCCGGTTTGGGATGGTGGGTTTGGCTATGCTACACCCACGCTACCGCTACTAGAGGAAAACCATTGTCCTCTTGAAGAGCTGAATAGGAGATGAGGAACTGCTGCAGAGCGTGGATAAGCTCTTTCTTCTCAAAGCAGAGTCCGGGAACTATCCAGGGTGGCTCACCGAACTTGTCAATAGACAGAACTTTTAGGGCAGTCTTTAAACTGCCACGCCCGAAAAGGCGGCAGGCAATCACCAATATCCGTAAGCAGCACCGTAACCCTATCATTCTTGCTCAAGAGTGGCAAAGGGCTTTAGCAGATGGTGTATATTCTTTCCCAGCGGACCTAGCCCATCACATGGGCATTTCAAGAGCACGGGTGCTGTCAGACAACAACCGTGTAAAATAGGAGCTGATCATTTACCATCACGATGAGCTGTGCCCTTGGTGGCCACTGGCCCCATAGAGCTTGCACCTTAGCGGTGAAATAAGCGCATCGAGATTGGCGCCAAGGGGGCAATGAAGTTGTAGAGAGGATGGCGAGGCTCCTGGCCAAGGGCCAGATCAGCAGAATGAGGCTGGAATGGTGGGGCAGATGATTGACAGCCTTTGGGAAAAGCGGTAGTTTATGGGTGTCAGCGAGTTGCGGGGGTGTGTCAGCTCTTTGGCATGCTACCTGATATTGTCCCATGACATGAAGCGAGGAGGTGGCTCATTATGTGTGACATGTGCGTTGATCATGGTGATGGCATGCAGTGGCACTTTAACGCGGCCAATTATGCCCGTCGGTTGTACAAAATCAGGAAGGAGTCGGGGGAGGCAACCGGAGCTGAGATCAGCGGGCTGGCTGGCTTCCCTCAGGCGGACGAGATACTGGAGCTTATTGAGGCATTAGACAGGGGTGACATGGATGCACATGAGAGCCTGTTGAGGGAGTATGAGTCCAAAGCTCGCCGTGAGATGCTGGGACAGACCCTCACCATCGACGAGGTTCTCAGGGCGGTGGAGTTCATGTATCCCATTGCCAGGATGACCTGCATGTGCCGCAAGATAACCGAAGCGCTCCCCGACGAGGAGAACCAGACCTGCATTGGCTTCGGCCCTGGCCTGTATAAGTGGGAGCGGTGGCCGGAAACCTATCACGGTGGGATTGAGTTCCTGCACCCCGACGATGCCAGGGAGCTCTTGATTGAGCTAAATAAGCAGGGCTTCGCCCAAATCATGTTCACTATGGGCACCCCATATATTGGCGGCCTTTGCAGTTGCCAATACCCGGGTTGCTTGGCCATCAGAGAACGGCTTGATTATGGCATCAAAGGATTTTGGAAGGGGCACGATGTGGCCAGGATTGACCCCAATCTTTGCACCGGCTGTGGTCTTTGTGCTCCAAGGTGTCAGTTTAAGGCGATGAGCTTTGACCCGAGTCGAGGGGTGGCTTTTATCGACCCGTTCCGCTGCTTTGGTTGTGGACTCTGTGTCTCGGTATGTGAATCAGGGGCGATAACCCTGGAGCGGCGTGAGGCTATACCCACGCTGGCTAATGTCTGGTAACAGGAGATGGTAAGGTGCTGCCCAGAATCACCATAGATGATGCCAAGTGCAAAGTCCCCCTCGACTGTGGCAAGTGCCTGCGTGTGTGCCCTACCCAGGTGTTGAATCTCTATTGCAATGCACCTCCCCAGAAGTTCAGGGAGATCGACCCCAGCCATTACCGGGTCCGAGGTGTTCATCTGCTCGCCTGTTCCCTCTGTATGGAGTGTGTCAAGGTCTGCCCTGAGGGGGCGATTCAGGTCGCATTTGGTGAGGGGGGATGATGTCAACCAAGAAGTTTGTTGCCAAAAAGCCGCGAAACCTGATGACGCTGGAGGAGCCCGGTAAGCCTTTGCTCTACGGTGCCGACAGAGACCTTGCGGCCGAGGTTTCAGGCAGATGGAACATCGAGGCATTGGTGGCCAGCCTCCAGGGCAAGGATGAGAAGGCAGCTCGGGCTGCTTTTGAGGGCCTGGGCAAGGAGCTCATGCAGCTTACCATAGAGCTAGCCGACACCAAGTATTTGGACCGAACTGGCGAGATGATAGAGAGAGTGGCCAGGCAAACGGGAATCTCCTTTCCCCATCGCTTCCAACGCTATGTTGAGCTGGGGATCATCGCCTCACGCCCTATGGATAAGTGGAACATCGTTAAGTCTACCACCAAAGAGATGGTGCTCCAAGTCTATGGCTGCGCTGTTCACCAAGCAATAAAGGATGCCGGGCTCGCCTGCGAAGGATTGCCCTGCCAGGCCCTGTGTCTAGCAAGCTTTGAGGTGGCGCGACAAAAGACCGCCGACTCATTAGAGATACAGGTGAGGAAAGTGCTTACCAGAGACGGTATGTGCGAGTTCTCCTTTGTCGTTAGGCCATGACCATTGACCTGCATGTTCATACCAAGTTCGGGTCAAGCTGTAGTTATATGCGTCCCCAGGAGATGGCAAAAAAGGCGAAGCAGCTAGGGCTAGATGCAGTTTGTATTACTGAGCACGATGTTTCTTGGGCAGCAGCGGATTTGGATAACCTCTCCCAGGAGCATGAAATCTTGGTTCTCGGTGGGGTTGAAGTGAGTACTGATTTGGGGCATGTCCTGGTATATGGGGTTTACCAGCCAATATGGTCTGTTTCCAGAGCCGAAGAGCTGAGGAAACTTGTTGACCAGCATGGAGGAGCGATGATCGCCGCACACCCCTTCCGCGTTGATAGGTTCTCTCCCGATCGTGAGGTACAGCTAGCTGAGTATTGCAGCAGGCCGATTTTCCAGTTGGTAGACGCGGCTGAGGTCTTTAATGGTCGTTCTACCACCAAGGAGATTGATTTTGGCTGCGAGGTGCTGTGCCGACTGAAACTAAGGGGCGTTGGCGGTAGTGATGCCCACGCCGTTCACACCATTGGTGAAACTGTAACTGTCTTCGAGAGGCCCATCGCTAATAATTCTGAACTTATCAGCGAGCTGAAGGCTGGTAGGTTCAAGGCACTGCATCGCGTGCTGAATAGGAGTTTTGAGGGAGGATGAACCATGCCTGAAAGGGCTTTAGGTGGGGTCAGAGTACTGGAATATGCCCAATTTGCTGCCGGCCCCTATTGTGCCAAATTACTGGCTGACCTCGGTGCCGAGGTGGTTAAGGTGGAGAAGCCGGGAGCCGGTGATGAGGCCAGAAACAGGGGGCCATTCCTGAACGACGTCCCCCACCTCGAGTGGAGCGGGCTGTTTCTTTATCTCAACACCAATAAGCTAGGCATTACCCTGAACCCCGAGGCTGCCACCGGAACAGAGGTCTTTAAGGAACTGGTAAGAGGGGTGGATATCCTCATCGAGGATAAACCACCACAACTGATGAAAGAACTGGGCCTCGACTATCAAGCCCTTGAGGCAGCCAATCCCCGGCTAGTTATGACCTCGATCACCCCTTTTGGCCAGACAGGGTATTACGCTGAGTATAAGGCTTACTGCCTTAACAGCTACCATAGCGGACTCTTAGGCTACCTTTCGCCCCGTAACTCGCCTAACCTGGACCGAGAGCCCATCAAAGCTGGGGGGTTGGTTGGGGAGTATAGCTGTGGGCTGAACGCAGCTCTGGCAACCCTGGCCGCTCTGTACTCACAGAGGGCAACCGGCTCAGGCCAGCATGTCGATGTCTCCAAGCAAGAATCGCTGATCTCACTGCAGCGGGTATTTGCTGCTTTCTATCCCAATCAAGGGATAAACCCAACCAGACTGGCTCAGGCAACGGGTATGGGGGGTGTTATGCGTTGCCAGGATGGCTATATCTCGGTGAATTTCGTCGAGGACCACCAGTGGCAAGCCGTGGTGAGGTTGATGGGCAACCCGAGCTGGGCCCAGGACGAGAGGTATAAGGACATAGCTTTTCGGGCTGCCCACTGGGAGGAAATAGAGCCCATGATATCGGAATGGATGCTCAGTCACACCAGGGAGGAAATCCATCGCTGGACTCAGGAATCGTGCCCCAGTGGCCCAGTAATGTCAGCCGAGGAGGTGGTCAACTCGGCGCAGGCAAAGGCGCGGGGATTCTTCACCAACATCGACCATCCGGCAGCAGGGATGGCCAAGTATCCCACAGCCCCCTATATATTCTCTGAGACGCCGTGGGCTGTGGACCGCTCGGCGCCGCTTCTTGGCGAGCACAATGAGCAAATCTACTGCGGGCGACTGGGTCATACCAGGCAAGACCTGGTGAGGATGAGACAAGCCGGTATCATTTAGAAGTTGGGAGGTTCTGGAATGGACAGAGCTGCTCTAGCTGGGGTAAGAATTGCTGATTTCGCCTGGGCGTGGGCCGGGGCCCACGCCGGAACACTACTGGCCTTCCTGGGGGCCGAAGTCATCAAAATCGAGAGCTTGATCAGGCCAGACTTCTCTAGGACGCGGTCGCTGACCACCGGCCAGAAGTTCGAGGGGTTGGACCAATCTGCGGTCTTTAATGATATAAATCTGGGTAAGCTGAGTGTCAGGATCAACCTGGGGCATCCCAGGGGGCTTGAGCTGGCCAAAGCGATAGTCCAAATCAGCGATGTAGTCACCCAGAACTGGCGGCCAGGGGCTATGGAGTTGTTTGGGCTGGGCTATAAGGATCTCAGTGAGGTCAAACCAGACATTATCTACCTCTCCTCCTCAGCTCAGGGGATGACTGGCCCGGAGGGGAGGAGCCTTGGGCTTGCCCCTGACTTCGCTGCCATCGGTGGCCTATCCTATATAACCGGTTATGCCGATGGGCCACCTACTGAGCTGGCTGGGGAGATTGACCTTCTCAGCGCCTATACCTCGGCCTTTGCCATCCTGGCTGCCCTCAATTACCGGCAGCAGAGCGGGTATGGGCAACACATCGACACCTCCTCTTCAGAGGCGATCAGCGTCCTCATCGGAGAGGTGCTGATGGATTACACTATGAATGGTAGGGTGCAGTGCCGCCAGGGTAATCGAGATGAATTCATGGCACCACATAATTGCTATCGGTGTCGGGGTGAGGACAAATGGGTCAGCATTGCTGTTGGCAGCGACGAGGAGTGGAGGGCTTTCACCAACGCTATTGGCAATCCCGAGTGGACCGAGGACCCTAGCTTCTCCGATGCCCACAGCCGCTGGCGAAATCAGCAGCAGCTGGACAAGCTGGTTGAGGACTGGACACTGGCTCGTAGCCACTATGAGGTGATGGAAATTCTGCAGCAGGCGGGAGTAGCCGCCGTGCCCTCGTTTAATAGCCAGGAGCTATATAGCGACCCGCATCTCAAGGAGCGCCGCTTCTGGCAGGAGATTGAGCATCCAATCATCGGAAGGCAAACGGTTGCCGGCCCTCCCTGGAAGCTATCAGCAACCCCGGCCCGGGTCTACCGCCACGGCCCGCTGCTCGGCGAGCACAATGAATATGTCTTCGGGGAACTCCTCGGCCTGCCCTCAGATGAAATCGTCAGGCTTGTCGAAGAGAAGATCATCTACTAGCCCATCTTTACCATTGCCACGAGTAAAACCCCCGTTTATGGACACTACATATTTTCATGTCCTCAGTCATTTAGTGCGCAGAGGCTTTGGAGGTAGGCCCAAAGCCCTGTGGATCTCATAATGAAAAGGCTCTGGGTCAGTTGTCTGCCGGATATGGATGCGCTGACCTCTCTCAGAGGTCAGCGAAGTTGTTATCCGCACTTGGGTGGCCAACTGGGTTCTTATGGTTTCCCACCGATGGTTTACTCCTTTCTGCTTG
>DEIJ01000027.1 GCA_002352365.1 Dehalococcoidia bacterium UBA2777
TTTCCCCCTCCAACTCCGGGTTGCTCTCCCAAGTGGCCAGATGTGATAGCTCGATCAGCTCCGTTACTTTCTGTTCCAAGTTGCGCCACTGAAAGACCTCCTGTTTTAACCCAGTAAGTTGGTGCATAATCTGCTGGGCCTCCCCAGGCTCTTGCCACAGGCTGGGCTCTAGGATCTCTTTCTCTAGCTTGGCAATCTTCTCCTCCTTCTTGGCGATCTCAAAGATACACCACCATAGAGGAGATGCGAGAACGCAAATCTTCTAGTCTTTCCTCTGGTTGCATGTTTACCCCTCCTCGATGAAAACATCTTAACTGAATAGCTGCTGTTGATATCCTTGCTCCGCTTGGTTTTCTCGGGGCAACTTTAGCTGTCCTGCGGCAGCAAGATGAGCCAATCTTGTAGGTTCAGGAAGGCGATAACCTCGGCAACACTGCACTATCCAATAAACGGCAGCCTCAAGATTTACTTTATGTCCTATGGAGACATAAACTGGTTTGGCTGTCGCTTTGGTGCGTAAGGCTGCTCCAATAACTTCCTCACCAGCCCTGAGGGGGGCGAAACTGCCCCGTTGCGCTTCCACCGGCTGGTGTCTTCCCCAAAGGAGAGATTTGGCACAGCCTATAGTTGGCATATCTAACAGAAGGCCAAGATGAGAGGCAAGCCCCAGTCTCCGCGGGTGGGCAATTCCTTGCCCATCCACTACAAGAAGATCTGGATCGATGCTAAGCTTCTGGCAAGCAGCCAAAATTAACGGAGCTTCCCGAAAGGAGAGCAACCCAGGCATATAAGGGAAGTCGAGTTCCTGGGCTGCTACCTGTATTTCCGTTATAGTCAACTCAGGCAGGCGGAGGAGCACGACAGCCCCAGTAGCCACACCATATATATTTGGTGAGGAGATGTCTGTGCCAGCTATGAAACGCGGTGAGGCAACCTCACTTGTTTTCGATACCTGAGCGGCAAGGCGGCGCTGTATCTCCTGGGCTTGGGCAATAGATACTTGCCAGCTATGCAACTGCTGAATTTTCACCAGATAATCTCGCCTCTATATCTGATACTATTTGCTCTACCTTCCCCTCGGGGAGGCCATATTCCCTAGCCACCTCATCCAAGGGCATCTCCTTCCCACTGATATATCCCTTGCATAGCAAGTACATCTCTTGGTCACTAGCTTCGATATGCATCCTATCTAACTCTATTAGCTGAATTATTTCTTGGTATTCTCTAGCCAACACTTGAATCTGGCTAGCTTCGTCTTTCAAAGCTTGGGCATAATCCGTTTGGGCATATCTCGGCTCGCCTTTATTCTCCAAAGCAATCGCTCGATTGAAATAGAACCGGGCATTCTGGGGGTATAGCTTTATTGCCGAAGTGTAGCATTCTATGGCTTGATTGTACTCTTCTTCGACATATGAGCGAATTGCTCTCTCCAGATGACGATTTCCCCAGATATAGTAGGTTAGGGCATCAAGATACTCTAGGGGCAAACCCCTTACCTCGATTGAGGTTTTAAGCTCATGGTAAGTTGCCTCCTTTATCTTCCACTCACCCTGCTCCTTGATCTGAAGGATCACCTTACGGTGATTTATCTTCTTTGAGCCATACCACAGGTCGACAAGTTGCCAACTCCGATTGGATAAGTTGAGGATATTGATCGGATGGGGTACATATCTGCCGGCATTATCGACAACTACATCGGCAACACCCATAGCTAGACCGAATTTTGCCCCCAAGGCATTAAGTAACTTTGTATAACCGAGGCAATCAGCCTCTCTCAAGATCAGCACATCGTCTAGTTCAAATGCCCTTCCTCGCTTTATGTTTCCCCTTATCAAGATATATAACCAGTCTAAAACCCCAAGTTCTATCCTTGACCTCTCCTCAACATCAGCTATTTTGGCCATCTCCTCCTCTAGCCGCCCGGCAATATCTTCGAGAGCCGAATCAACCCCACAAATAGCGCTTAATTCTGGGGGGATTTGTGGCCGGAACCAACTCTTGTCTATCTGGGCCAAGGCAATGCCTTCAGTCATCTTTGAGAAACCTCTCAGCGGTCTTTGAACGGGGCGCGGAGCATTTGAAGCATACCACGCGGGATAAGATGTCTCAGCCCATTCAGTATTAGGCGACTGTGCCAATCGAAGGAGAAATCCTTGGCATTCAACAAGGTGTCATGGATACCACTGGAGCAGATTAGGTGGAATATCTTTTCAATCTGCCCATCGCTGAGTCGCTCAAATGATCGGCGCGCCCAATAGTCAATCCTTAGCTCGGTGGATAGTTTGCTGTGCCATCCCTTCTCATAGCGGGCGAATATCTTGGGGGAAAAATTGCCGCTCGAGAGTGCCTGATGAAGCACATCAGCGGCTATTTGGGCACAAAGGAGATCGTAGTATATCCCTCCGCCGGTGGTCGGCTTCGTTTGTCCTGCCGCATCCCCCACCACTATTATCCTCTCTCTATAGGTTTTAGGCAATGGCCTGAGGGGGACACCCCCATAGCTTATCCTGGCAGTGCTTGCTTCGATCTTCCCCTGCTTTGAGAGATGAGAGAGGA
Organism: Dehalococcoidia bacterium UBA2777; assembly: GCA_002352365.1. Lineage (GTDB taxonomy): Bacteria > Chloroflexota > Dehalococcoidia > UBA2247 > UBA2777 > UBA2777. The sequence goes on from DEIJ01000027.1 coordinate 2,557, forward strand.
AATCCTTCAAATATAAACCGGGGCGGTGGCGGGAAAGGAGCCCGGCTAATGCCTTCCCCTCAGAAGTAGGAACAAGCCAGGCAAAGAATCCCGGGGCAAACTTGCTGCCCAAATACACCTCTACTTCATTCGTTTCATTTATCGCCGCTACCTCCGCCTGGGCTCCAATAACAAAGTCAGCCACTCTGCCCAGTTTCAGCTTTTGTCCCAGGGTCGAGCCAAAGCCAGAGGCGATAACCGCTGTTTTCCCCACCAAATCCTCACCTGAAGTCTCCAGTTGAACAAAGTCCTTTTCTACGCCGATACTCCTCACTCGAGCGCCTAACAAATACTCTGCCCCCTGTTCTTGGGCCCTCTTGGCCAAGGTGAGATCAAAGGCGGGGCGGTCAACTATGTAGGCTGGAGCGGTTTCCCTCTCGACCCTGAGAGATTCCCCCCCAGGGGAGAGGAACTTAGCCGAAGCTGCCTCCCTCAGGATAACGCTCTTATCGATAGAGAAGATATCAAAGCATTCCCTCCCAATGATACCAGTGCAGCAAACTAGCTGCCCCACCTTTTCATGTTGCTCCGCGACCAGCACTTTATATCCTAAAGCGGCGAGCCTTTGGGCAGCATAGCTCCCTGAAGGACCAGCACCAATTATAATCACATCATATAGCATCAGGCCCGCACCATAGGGCGGCTGCCCACACCGAGGCTGGCACGCCATAACTCTTCCAATCCATCCATGTCGAAGCCATAAACCCGCTCCAAGGCAGCATCGCAGCTACTGCCCTGCTTGAATACACCCAATAACTCGGCTATCTTGTCCCGACCATAGCTATCAATAAGAAACTTGACTAGGCTATAGCTTTCGGCATAGCAAAGGCTAGCCTGTTCAGGGTCAGTTGGGAAGTTGCCGCACAGGCTCTGTACTGAAATAAGGCTATCTTGGGAGATTGCCTGATTGAGTACGAACTCGAGTGAAGCACCTAATTCCCCTTCGGCATACATCGACAACCCCTCATTTAGCCAGGTAGGTAAATAACTATAGGGGTTGAAGGTCATTTGATAGGTCACCAGATGTGCTAGCTCATGGGCTATCGTCCTTTTTCCCCAAGCCAAGTTATTTGGGGTAATACCAATGGCGATGATGCCATATTCGACGAAGGCAACACCACCGGTCCACTCCTGGGGAAATATCAGTGCTCCACGCAGGTCACCGTAGTTGGCATAGATATAAATCCTGACTGGTCTTTCCAGACGAGCCCCGGTATCTTTGGCCAGTCTATCTAGTGCCCCAAGGGCAGCATCAAGGAGTGTCTCGGCAAAAGACGAGCTACCTTGATACCAAAATAGACTCACCTGGCCGACCTCAAGAGTCCGCCAAGCATAGCGGTTATCCTCAAATCTGACGGTGTCCATATCGGTCTCCAGTTCGCCACCGGCAGCATCCTCTATCAGCCACTTATAGTCTATCTTCGCCCCTGGTGGCAAGCTGCTCTTTCTGGTATCCCATGTCCAGCTCGCCTCCACCCTGCGGGCTGGGGTGAATTTGGGACGAATTTCGGCAATAAGTGGGGCGTAACTTATTTTATTGACCTTGTAGCGAAGCGCGATATCAGTGATATTGACATCGCTCTCAGCCTCTAGATTGAAGGTGAGTGCAGTGGGGAATTCTACCTTAGTAGTGGTGGAGAGTGCCCTGATCTGCCCTGGGTCGGGCGAATAACTGGTAGCAGTAGCCAAAGGCATCCTGATTTGGGTCGAAATGGAAACATATTTGAGAAAAGGAATCGGCATGGGGGGGGCGATAAAGCCCTTGACATAGGGTTTGACCAGCAGGTAATCAACGGAAAAGAACAGCGGTAAGCAGGCAGCATCGTCAACGATTTTCTGCTCAATTTTTTGGTACATCCTCATCCGGGTGGTCGCATCCTGTTCGACCCGTGCTTGCTCTAACCAGGCATCCACTTGGGGGTCACTGTATTCACCAGCATTCTCTTCACTTCCAGAGTGAAACAGGATATCCAGGAAGTTTTGCGGGTCGGGGTAGTCGGCAACCCAGCCAGAGTCGAAGATTTCATCTTTTTCTTCCTTGAGCACCTGATAATAACTTTCCGGATCGAGCTGCCTTACTTGCACCCCCACCCCGAGATTTTGCCGCCACATGTTTATCAGCGCCGCATTAAGAGGCAAGATCTCACCATATCCAGAAGTGATGAAGGTAATTGGTGGTAGGGAAGATGGATCTTTGTACTTCGACTCACGGATCAATTCCCTTGCCCGATCGGGGTCGAAGCTCAACCCTTTGATCTTCTCATTGTAGCCAGGCATGCTTGGGGGAAGAATGCCATCAGCACGCTCCTCCATTCCTTTAAGCAGTAGGTCGATTATCTTGTCCTTATCTATAGCGTGGCAGAACGCCTGGCGAATCTTAGCATCATCAAAAGGAGGCTTCGTGGCATTGAAGCCGAGGTAGGATAGACTGAGTTGGGGGCTAATAACCAACTCCTTGTTTAGGGGATTTTGGAGGTCGAGCACCCTATCTATATCACCTAAATAGACACCGGCAATGTCAATCTTACCCCTCTCATACAATTGCATCGGAATCCCAGCCCAAATTCGAAAGATGACCTGGCTGACTTTAGCCAGCTCTTGGTAATAAAATCTATTGCGTTCGAGGATAAGAAGCCTACCCTTTTGCCATTGTTTAAGCTTGAATGGGCCAGTCCCATTAGGGTTATGCCACCACTCTGGGCCCGATCCCACATTAGCCCTATCGACCACAAAGGCAGTGTGATGGGCGAGCTTAGCCAAGAAGTAAGCTTTGGGGGCATCGATAGTGATCTGAAGAGTATAGGGGTTGGCTACCTTAACCCCGCTTATTTCTGTTGCCTTACCAGCCAATACCTCCTTCGCCCCGACGATATCGCCAAGATAGGTCTCAGCAGTAGGAGACTTGGTTCTGGGGTTGCAAGCACGTTCCAGGGAATACTTGAAATCACTTGCGGTAACCTCTTTCCAGTTATGGAACCTCACCTCGCGACGCAGATAAAAGGTATATGTTTTACCATCCTGACTTACTGTCCACCTTTGAGCAATGTCGGGCACGACTTGAAGGTTGGGGTCGATGGTGACCAAGCCGCTGAAGATTTCATTGATATAGGCTGCTGAGTTAGTTTCCCGGGCTATGGCTGGGTCTAAGGTTATCGGGTCAATACCAAACAAATTCAGCGATGCTCGCTGGTGGGCTTGCTCCGGTGTTGATACCGGGGGCATTTCGACCCCAGCCGATTTCGTCCCATAAGCAGCGCTAGTCATCCCCACCAATACAATCAGCGCAACAACTAGATAGTTCAATATCCTCCTGTTCATCACCATGTGCCTCCTTATTTAATACCCCATGAAAAATTCACTTTGCTCCTTGCACCCAGTCAAATCAGAGATTTTTCTGGGTGGATTTCATGGGGTCCCGGAAATCAAAAGGGCAGATCTAGGACCTCCCCACCAAGCTCCCATCAAATCTAAGATTCTGATGGGGCCCCTAAATACAGAGCTTTTCAGGGGTAACTATTCAGTATCACTGCTTAGCTTCCCGATGGTTATGGTACATTATAAACCGAGCATGCCTTTCAAACAAGCTCACCCAGCTCACTTGACAGGGGGATGCGTTACTGGTAAATTTGAAAATAGCTTAGGGATTGTCCTCATAGCTCAGAGAGGTTTTCTGAGGTAGTTTGATGACAGGCCTGGTGGAGGTTTTTACCGGCAATGGCAAAGGAAAGACCGCAGCAGCGCTGGGGATTGTCTTGCGAGCCCTAGGGCATGGCCTAAGAGTTTGTATTGTCTATTTTATGAAGGGCGACTACCCCTATGGGGAGCAAAAAATTTTAGCTCAATTGCCAAATGCTAGCCTGGTCCGATTTGGGCAGATAAGTTTTGTTGATCCTCTAAATGTGAAGGAGGAGGAAAAGGAGCAGGCAAGGGGAGCACTTTTGGCAGCCCGCGAAGCTATGTTCAGCGGTAATTATGACATCATAGTACTGGATGAGGCAAATTTGGCAGCAGCTTGGAAGTTAGTGGATGTAGGTGACATCGTCGAGGTAATTAAACAAAAGCCTAGAGATGTGGAGCTTATCCTTACTGGACGCTATGCTGATGATAAGCTCATCGAGTTAGCAGATTTGGTGACCGAGATGGTGGAGATCAAGCATCCCTATAAGAAAGGGGTGTTATCGCGGGAGGGGATTGATTATTAGAGGGCGTCAACAAGGAGGCAAATTGTGGCAATAAAAGGAGCGGTGAGAGTTTGAAAAGAGGAGCCTGGCTCGATCAAGAGAAAATAGGGGGAATTGAGCAAAGAGATGCCGAATGGGAGAGGCAGGCATCAGAGTCCCCACAAAGGAAAAACCATTTTATTACCACCTCGAGTATGCCCGTTGAATGCCTTTATACCCCAAGTCATATAGCTGAACTAGATTACTTGAAGGACTTGGGGTTTCCCGGAGAATATCCTTTTACCCGAGGTGTTCATCATACCGGGTATAGGGGGCGACTGTGGACTATGCGCATGTTCTCTGGCTATGGAACAGCCGAGGAGACAAATGCCCGCTTTAAGTATCTTTTGGCCCATGGTGAGACGGGACTTTCTGTTGCTTTTGATTACCCCACACTAATAGGTTACGACACCGACCACCCTTTAGCCCGCGGGGAGTTTGGCAAGTGCGGAGTAGCAGTATCTTCACTCAGGGATATGGAGATATTATTTGACGGCATTCCGCTGGATGGGGTAACCACTTCGATGACTATTAATGGCCCAGCAGCGGCGATTTGGGCAATGTATATCGTGGCTGCCGAAAAGCAGGGGATTCCTATGGCAAAGCTGGGGGGGACAATCCAGAATGACATCCTTAAGGAGTATATCGCTCAGGCCTCCTATATCTTCCCCCCTCGTCCCTCTCTACGGCTGGTAGCGGATACCTTCGAGTTTGGCTCAAAGTATTTGCCGCTGTGGAATACTATCAGCATCAGCGGCTATCATATTCGGGAGGCGGGGGCAACAGCTCAACAGGAGCTTGCCTTCACCCTCGCTGATGGATTCACCTACGTTCAAGCCGGGATCGAGCGGGGCCTAAAGGTGGATGAGTTTGCCCCTCGACTTTCGTTCTTCTTTAACTGCCACAATGATTTCTTTGAGGAGATAGCCAAGTTCCGGGCAGCACGACGCATCTGGGCCAGAGAAATGCGGGAGCGATTTGGCGCCAACAAGGAACGCTCCCGATGGCTGCGCTTCCATACTCAGACGGCAGGATGCTCGCTGACGGCTTGCCAGCCAGAAAATAATATCATTCGCACCACAATTCAAGCCTTGGCTGCGGCATTGGGAGGAACACAATCGCTACATACTAACTCTATGGATGAAGCGTTGACCTTGCCCTCAGAGAAGGCAGTCCGCATTGCCTTACGCACCCAGCAGATCATTGCCCACGAGAGTGGGGTGACCAATAGTGTTGACCCCCTTGGTGGCAGCTTTATGGTAGAGGCACTCACCAATCAAACAGAGCAAGCGGCGTACCAATATTTCACGAAGATCAGTTCCCTGGGGGGTGTCATCCCGGCCATTGAACAGGGCTTCTTCCAAAAAGAGATTGCTCACTCTGCCTATCGCTACCAACAAGAGGTTGAGAGCAAGGAGAGAGTTATTGTAGGAGTTAATGAGTATACCTCAGATGAACCAATAGATATACCGAAGTTAACTATGGATCAGGAGGGAGAGAGGCGTCATTTGGAGCGGCTAAACCGAGTGAGGCGAGAACGGGATAACAGGGCTGTAGCGCAGAAGCTGCGGGAACTCCATAGTGCTGCTCAAGGAGATAAAAAACTGATGCCTTGTATTCTAGAGGCAGTACGAGAGTATGCTACCTTGGGGGAGATTTGTGATGTTTTGCGTGAGGTCTTCGGAGAATATAGAGAATTGGTGATAATCTAAACCACCAAAAGTAGGGTGATTTTAAAAGTCTGTCGGAGGGAGGTATTATGCGAGTTACTCTAAGTGTGATCAAGGCTGATGTTGGTGGTTATGTAGGCCACTCCAGCTCTCATCCTGAGGTGTTAAGCAAAGCCGAAGAGTGCCTTAAGCCGAGTAGAGATAATGGCCTGCTCATCGATTTCTGTGTTACCCGGTGTGGGGATGATTTGGAGCTGATCATGACACACCAACAGGGGGAAGATGATGAGCGTATCCATAAGTTAGCTTGGGATACTTTTGTAGAATGTACTGCGGTGGCCAAACGGCTAAAGCTTCATGGGGCGGGGCAAGATCTCCTTGCCGATGCCTTCTCCGGCACCATCAAGGGGATGGGTCCTGGGGTAGCCGAGATGCAATTTGAGGAACGAGAAGCTGAGACGATAATAGTATTAATGGCTGATAAGACCTCGTCCGGGGCATGGAACTTGCCACTTTACAAGATGTTCGCCGATCCGTTTAACACCATCGGACTAGTCATCGCCCCCAATATGCATTCGGGATTTTCCTTCGAGGTGCATGATGTCAAGGAGCACAAAAAGATTGTGTTTTCCGCCCCGGAGGAAATATATGATATGTTGATTTTTTTGGGTTCACCAAGCCGCTATGCAGCTAAAGCAGTACATCATCGGGAGACAAATGAAATAGCTGCTGTCTCCTCCACTCAGCGTCTCTCTTTAATCGCAGGCAGATATGTGGGGAAGGATGATCCGGTATGCGTGGTGCGCTCTCAAGGGCAATTCCCCGCTGTAGGTGAGATTCTCGAGCCATTCACTATGCCTCAGCTAGTAGAGGGATGGATGCGTGGTTCACACCATGGCCCGCTTATGCCGGTAGCCACCCATCAATCTAATCCCTCCCGCTTCGATGGCCCCCCTCGGGTGACTTGCCTCGGCTTCCAGCTTAATGAGGGTAAGTTAGTGGGGCCGCGGGATATGTTCGATGACCCCGCCTTCGATGAGGCACGACGTATGGCGGGTGAGGTGGCCGATTACATGCGCCGCCATGGTCCCTTTGAACCCCATCGCCTTCCCTTGGAGGGGATGGAATATACTACTATGCCTGGGGTAATGAAAAGGTTGGAGGGCAGATTTATCGACTTCTAAACCACCCCAAGAAAATGCGATGACTCTCTTAGGGGCAGTAATGAATTTAAGGAAGATTTCACAGGGTTGGTTCGATGCCCAAGCTTCTGCTGGCTACCACAAACCCGGCTAAACTGAGAGAGTATTTGTTGCTTCTTGGTGATCTCCCTTGGCGGCTGGTTACTCCAGCGGAAGAAGGCCTCAAGATAGTGGTAGATGAAACAGGCACCACTTTAGAGGAGAATGCCAAGCTTAAAGCTTCAGCTTATGCAGATCAAAGCCAACTTCTTACTCTGGCTGATGACTCTGGGCTTGAGGTAGATGTTCTAGGTGGTGAGCCAGGCCCATTATCCTCTCGCTATGCTGGACAGGGTGCTTCGGATAAGGAGAAGATGGCTCTCCTTTTATCCCGGCTTCGTGGCATACCTTGGGAAAGGCGCTCTGCCTGCTTCAGATGTGTTATTGCTATTGCCTCACCCCGGGGGGGAATAGAGCTCTGTGGTGGGGAATGTCAGGGCGCAATCTCATTTCAGCCCAGAGGTGGGCAAGGTTTCGGCTATGATCCTATCTTTTACCTGCCCCAACGGGGCAAAACAATGGCCGAGCTCTCAGTGGAGGAGAAAAACAAGCTAAGCCATCGGGGTAAAGCGGCTGAGAAGGCGTGTCAGTTGCTCCGGGAGATTTATTCTTGAGCGGTATCTCCGATTCATTCCAACGGCCGATAAATTATCTGCGAATCTCGGTTACCGACCGTTGCAATCTGCGGTGCATTTATTGTATGCCTTCTCAAGGCATATCCTTAGTGCCTCATGGTGAGCTTCTCTCCTACGAGGAAATCCTGGTCGTGGTTCGTGCCGCAGTTGAGCTGAATATTACCAGGGTGAGACTTACTGGTGGGGAGCCTTTAGTAAGGTCAAAGCTGGTTGATCTGGTTAGAATGCTGTCGAGTACGGAAGGCATCGATGATCTCTCCTTAACTACAAATGGGGTACTGCTAAGACACTACGCTCCAGCCTTAAAGAAAGCTGGCCTCAAGCGAGTAAACATAAGTCTTGACAGTCTCCAAAAAGATAGATTCCGCTATATCACTGGCTATGATGGGTTGGCTGAGGTGCTGCAGGGTATTGAAGCAGCCCACGATGCTGGCCTTGAGCCAGTTAAGATAAACACTGTGGTTATGCGGGGCATAAATGATACTGAGATAATCGACTTTGCTCATCTTGCCCAGGAGGGGTGGCATGTGCGCTTTATCGAGCTGATGCCAAATCAATTCGCGGTGCAATTTTTCAACCTTAGTTTTATGTCAGCTTACCAGGTGAAGCAGCAGCTTACCTCTTTGGGAAATCTTGAGTCCTGCTTATCCAGTAGCGGCAATGGCCCGGCAAAATACTATCGCCTCCCTGGGGCGAAGGGCACCATTGGCTTTATTACCCCAGTGAGTGAACACTTCTGCTTTAGCTGCAATCGACTCCGCCTCACCGCCCAGGGGGGGCTCCTCCCCTGCCTTTTGTCTGATGAACAGATAGATGTTAAACAGCCATTGCGCCGTGGTGCTTTGCCTGATGAACTGAAGCAGTTGCTTGAGCAGGCGGTTGCCGCTAAACCACCAGGACATCGGTTGGCACAAGGGGTTATTCCTCAAAGGCGATCGATGTCTCAGGTAGGAGGGTAATGAAACAAGTAGTCTCCTTGAACTCTCTAGAACGAGCCCGCATGGTGGATATAAGTGGAAAGCCCGATACCGAGCGTCAGGCGGTGGCCAAGGGCATAGTGAAGATGCAACCAGCTACACTGCAGTCACTACGGCGGGGGGGATTGGCTAAAGGGGACGCTTTGGCAGTGGCCCAGATAGCCGGCGTCATGGCGGCAAAGCAAACCCCGCACCTTATCCCGCTGTGCCATCCTTTGCTGCTCACCAGTGTCAGGGTGGAATTTCAACTGGATGAGGGAAAGGGTGAGGTTGAGATTACCGCTAAAGCTTCCGTCACTGGGAAAACTGGAGCAGAGATGGAAGCGCTTACTGCTACAGCCATAAGCGCATTGACTATTTATGATATGTGTAAGGGGATAGATCCGTCAATGCGCATTGAGGCAATCCGCCTAGTAAGGAAAAGCGGCGGCCAGAGTGGAGTTGTTGAGCTAGAGCACTAAGGCGAGGATGATTAGCAGGAAGATCATTGGCCCGGCTATTATTCCAATTCTCTTCAGTTCAGCGAATAACCGAGGATATGGTGGGGTAACCGGCGAAGGGCGTGAAGCGGAGGCAATATGAGGAGTGGCCTTCACCGGGATAACAGCTTGCTTAGCTGTCCGAGGCGGGGTTGCCTTGAGCTTACTAGCCTGCTTAGAGCCAGTAGGTAGGGGGCGTCGTCGAGCAGCAGATCTCTTCTTTTTGTTTTTCGCTCCTTTGCCCTGAGTGGTTTTTTTGGTTGCCGGTGAACCTTTAGGCATTTTGCTCTCTCCCACTCCTCTCCTGCCACAGCCGCTTTACCACTCGCTGAGTCAGCTCATAATTGAAACCTCGCCGCCAAAGGTAGGCGCTAAGCTTATGATGAAAAGAGGAGTAGTCTGAGCTGGCCAAAACCTTGGCTTTTTTCTGGGCTGCCTTATAAGCGCTGCTCTCTTCGTCAATCTCACCGATAGTCTCGGCGATAGTCTCAGAGTCAATCCCCTTCCGCTTCAGCTCCGATCTGAGGGCAGTCGAGCTACGCGGACTAAATGACTCCCGACTATCCCGCCAAAATCGGGCAAAGGCAACATCATCCACTATCCCTTGTTGTTTCAACTTAGCGAGCGCACTTTCTATAAAATAATTCTCATACCCATGGCGCTTCAGGTAAATCCTCAGTTCAACTTCACTGCGGGGACGATAACTCAAATAATTATAAGCGGCATCGAGGCAATGCTCAACCTCTGGAGAGGAACCCGAACTACTCATCTAAAAGAATTTTTCCTGCTTCATCACTAAGCGCTCTTTTTCCGAGGGAGGGGGGGGCTGGTGCAAAAGCGCTGCTTGACTTGATTTGATGCTCTACCTCGGCGGCAAGCTCAGGATGCTCTCTCAGATGCTCTTTAGCATTCTCCCGCCCTTGCCCCAGGCGAGTATCGCCAAAGGAGAAAAAGGTACCGGCTTTCTTTATTATCCCCATCCCTATACCCAAGTCAATAAGGTCACCTTCTTTGCTTATTCCGTGGTCGAACATAATGTCAAACTCAGCTGATCGGAAAGGAGGGGCAACCTTATTCTTAACCACCTTGGCTCTAACCCGGTTGCCTATTATTTCACTACCTTGCTTGATAGAATCTATTCGCCTCAGGTCTATTCTCACCGAACTATAAAACTTTAGTGCCCTCCCCCCCGGGGTTACCTCAGGACTACCGAAGAAAACTCCCACCTTCTCCCGGAGCTGGTTGATAAATATCGCTACGGTGTGAGACCGGCTGATGGCAGCAGTCAGCTTCCTGAGTGCTTGAGACATCAGCCTTGCCTGCAAGCCAATCTGGGCATCCCCCATATCGCCTTCAATTTCTGCTCTAGGCACTAAGGCAGCTACAGTATCGATAACGATCACATCCACTGCTCCGCTTCTTATCAGCATCTCGGTGATCTCTAATGCCTGCTCTGCTGTATCTGGCTGGGAGATAAGAAGGTCATCAATCTTAACCCCACAATGGGTGACATAAGTGGGATCGAGGGCGTGTTCCACGTCTATATAGGCGGCTACACCCTCTCGTTTTTGAGCTTCAGCCATGATGTGAAAGGCAAGGGTCGATTTGCCTGAAGACTCGGGGCCGAAAATCTCAATTATTCGCCCGCGGGGAACTCCACCCACGCCTAGAACTAGATCGAGCGAGATTGAACCTGTAGGGATAACCTCTATTGCCAACATGGTGGAAGCTTCCCCCAGCTTCATAATCGACCCTTTGCCAAATTGTTTTTCAATCTGCTCCACAGCTGAGTCTAGGGCTTTGCTCTTCTCAGTGGTCATTGCTCAACTCCCACAATTCACCGTCACCATGATAACACCAGGCTTGATCCAACACAAGGCTGAGGGCGATCGCTTCCCGACATTGTCACATTGCATTTGCTTAGGTCAGCAGGCATTCTTTGAGTAGCCTGGCTACCTCAAAAGGATCGCTGGAGATAATACTGGAGGCATAAAGCTCCATCGCTCCCATATCTGAGGCTCGACTTTGGGGATCACCTCGATCCACCAGGCGCACTAATATCGGAAAGCCTTCCCAGCTCTCCTCGACTTCCCCTAAGGGTGGGGTGGACAATATCAAATTGAAGCAGCCAACCCCTATCTTGTTCCGATAGCAATCCAGAACTTGGTAAATCATTTCCTCAAATGACGCATCTAGCGTTTTGCCTAGGAGCATGATCTCTTTTTCTTTGATGGGTGAAAGGTAAGAGATAATCTTAACGCCTTGTTTCTCTAGGGCACAGCCTAAAGAGGCGTGAACTTGATATAGGTCATCAAAGTAATTTGAACCATACTGCTGTCGATAGCCCAGAGCATCGCGACGCAGCCTTTCTATTTTAGCATAGGAGATATCGTGGGAAAGCATCACCTGGGCATGCCCATGCTCCAGCGATGCCCCTGCCCCCCAGAGGCAGTTCCAGATAAGGAAGAAATATTTGGCTGCTGGATCATAGCTATGAGCTGCTTGTGCCCATCTCATGGCAACATCAAAATAATCGATAATTTTCTCTTTACTAAAGTGAAGTGGGTTATGATCGTTGAACACCACTATGGCATGTAGCCCGTCATATTTGGCAATATTGGCGGCAGTGAGGCAATATTCCCCCACAATGCGGCCAAAGGAGTCCTCTGGAGTATCTGTGAGCGGGTGGCGTAGCGGGTCGTTTTTAGCCACATCGATCAGTTGCGCCTCTAAAGTCAACTTGCTCTTAGCTTCAATGGGCCGAGATGCTCGCAGGCGATTAAATAGCGCTCCCTCAAAGGTAATTAAGTTAGTGAGCTTGACGATTTTCTGGGTAGCCACCATCTCCACGCTACCGAAGTGATCATTGATCCAAGGGTACATAGTTTCAGGGGGAAGGAGAGCCCCTAAAGTTGTGCTCAGATGAAACAGACGGCCGAACAGATTCCTTTCCTGCGGCGGCAAGGACTCCACCAATATGTCTAAGTCGGCAATGCCTCGCTGATTCATTACAATACCTCCTATCCCCAGTGAGAAGACTAAACGCACATCCTTCTTATTATAGCTGAAACAGCTGGGAAATTTACAGTGCCAGTCACTCAACCTCTCTCCTACCCCAGGAATCTTTGCTTTGATAGCTTTCGACAAGATATAATGGAAATGCACCTTGCCCATCCGCCACCGACTCCCCGTGCCTTTAGTGGTAAATAATGATTAGTCGATCCCCGATTTGTCAATTCGGACACTCTGGTCTTTGCCATTAGTTACCCTGGAACCACAGAAGGCTGATTGCGGCATTATAATATAGCTAGGGAGGGGGCGAAGATTATCGGCGTTACCTGATGGGGGGAACTGTTACTTTTGTGCCACCAAGCTAACATTCCTTTCCTTCTCAAACGGATGTTCCACCCCATTTTC
>DEIJ01000115.1 GCA_002352365.1 Dehalococcoidia bacterium UBA2777
AATCTTTGAAGGAGGCAATAGAATAGATACCAAGGCTTTATACCGGGTAAGTTATGGCCTATATGTGATAGGTGCTAAGAAGGGGGAGAGGCTCAATGCTCAGATTGCCAACACGGTGATCCAGGTCTCATCAGAGCCAGTGACTATCTCTGTATGCATAAACAGGAATAACCTCACTCACGAGTTCATCACGGAGAGCCGATCATTTGCTGTCTCGATCCTTGCCCAGGATACGCCGCTCAGCTTTATCGGTAACTTCGGTTTCAAATCAGGGAGGGAGGTGGATAAGCTAAAGGGCATCAACTACAAAACCGGCAAGACCGGTGCCCCGATAGTGCTGGACAATGCCCTGGCCTACCTGGAGGCCAGGGTTATCTCTCAGGCGGACGCCGGGACCCACACCATCTTCATTGCAGAGGTAGTGGAAGCAGAAGTCCTCAGAGACGGTGAGCCAATGACCTATGCTTATTATCATCAGGTAAAAAGGGGCACCACACCTAAGACAGCGCCATCGTATGTCAAAGAGGAGAAGGAGGCCCCGAAGATGGAGAAATATAAGTGCAGCGTTTGCGGCTATGTGTATGACCCCGAGCTTGGAGACCCAGAGAGTGGTATAGCGCCGGCGACGCCCTTTGAGAAGCTGCCCGATGACTGGGTATGTCCGGTATGCGGAGCGGGCAAAGATGAGTTTGAGAAAGCGTAGGGGTGAACACCAGGGTTCGCCCAGTGTGGGTGGTACGATTCTCGAGAAACACATAATAAATCAGGAGGTATCAAGATGGAAGAGCTAAGGGAACAGGAAGCCAGGCTTCCTCGTCTCGGTGATCCAGCGCCGGATTTCGAGGTGATTACAACTCACGGGACAATCAGGCTGGAAGACTACAAAGGTAGTTGGTTGATTCTCTTTTCCCACCCGGCGGACTTCACCCCGGTATGCACCACCGAATTCATGGCCTTTGCCAATATCTATGGTGATCTACAAAAGCGTGGTGTCGAGTTACTTGGGCTGAGCATCGATAGTGTCAATTCGCACATCGCCTGGGTGCGCAACGTGGAGGAGAAAATGGGGGTAAAGATTCCCTTCCCCATTATCGCCGACCTTAGCAAGGAGGTTGCCCTCCGCTATGGAATGATCCACCCTGGACAGAGCAAAACAGAAACCGTGAGATGCGTGTTTGTTATCGATCCCAACCAGATTGTGAGGGCAATTATCTATTATCCCCTGACTACTGGTCGCAACATGGATGAGATTGTTAGGCTAATAGATGCCCTCCAGGTCACGGATGAGCACAAGGTGGCTACTCCGGCAAATTGGAGGCCGGGTGATCCAGTGATCGTGCCTCCGCCCAACACGCAGGAGATGGCTGAGGAGCGGCTCAAGCAGGGTTACGACTGCAATGATTGGTACTTCTGCCTGAAGAAGCTCTAAGCCATTGCTGCATCCAGAGTAAATAAGGGGGCTGAATTTGTATTAGCAACCTGGTCCCAAAAAGTTGAGCTTGTTGTAAAATCGGAGAAGGAGGGTGCCATGGCATGTATTAGCCCCGATGGCAAACCAACAGAATCAGGCACAAAGATGTTGCTTGCCCTGCAGAAGGGGATGAGGTTTGCTGAGGACATAGCTAAGGACGCAGGGCTCCCACTCTTTCGGGTGAGGAGCGGACTCAGGGACATTGTGGTGGCAGGACTCGCTGAGCGGAAGGGTGAGGATTACAAACTCACCACTAAGGGGGCCGAGCTCCTCTAATTGGTGGCTACCAGCCATTCCAAAAATAAATCAGGAGGTAAAAATGCAATTCGCAGAGATTCTAAAAAGCGCCGAGTCTGAGGGAAAAGAGAAACATGTCCCCGTTATTGAAGTGGGTAAAGGGCGCGGGCCTGAGGGGGCGGACATTGTCCATGTGGTGGTGGGAAAAGAGACACCGCATCCCAACACGGTGGAGCATCATATCGCCTGGATCGAGCTATTCGGGGTGAAGAAGGATGGACAGGTGATAGACCTCGGTCGGGCTGGTTTTGCACCTTCTTACACCAACCCGAATGTTAGATTCCAGGTGCCAGTGGAGCAGTTCAAAGCCTTCTGTGCCCTTTCGTATTGTAACATTCACGGCGTATGGCAGGGCACCAGCGAAGTTTAGGTGGATGATGGGATATCCGAACCATGATGGAATATAGGTGGTCGGGCACTATTAGGTATGGTATGTGCTTGAGGGGGTGATACATGTGTGACGATAGGAGAGCAATGCAAAGGTTATAGTGCCAAAAAAGAAAGGAGGGGATGAAGTGGCTAAAGTAACACGGGAGGTAGTAGAGAGGGCAGGGGTTAATGTTGACCAATTGGTAGAGCTGCTGGTCGCAAATGCTGCCGGTGAACTTACGACGTACTACTACTACACGATTCTCCGGGTGAACCTGATCGGGTTGAAGGGGGAAGGAATCAAGGAGATCGCGGAGACGGCGCGCATCGAAGATCGCAATCACTTCGAGGCCCTGGTCCCCCGCATTTATGAACTGGGCGGCAAGCTGCCCGAAGACATGAAAGTGTTCCATGATATGTCGGCTTGCCCGCCCGCTTCCCTGCCCAAAGGCCCGACGGACATCAATGCAATTTTGACAGTGCTGGTGGAAGCCGAGAGATGTGCAGTGCGGGGATATACCAACATCTGCAACTTGACCGGCGGCAAGGATCATCGGACCTACGATTTGTCCCTGGCAATCCTCAACGAAGAAATCGAGCATGAGTCCTGGTTCTCAGAATTCCTGGGTGAGGGGCCATCGGGGCACTTTATGCGTAGGGGTGAAACCTCTCCCTTTGTATCTAAGTTTCTGAGGTAGGCTCGATGCGGTGAAAAGGTTTAGCAAGGGAGAACTTGCCCAATACAATGGAAAGAATGGGGCAGCGGCGTATATAGCCTACGAGGGGAAAGTGTACGATGTATCAGGTAGTTTCTTGTGGAAAAACGGTAGACATCAAGTCCTTCACAACGCCGGCCGAGATCTAACTGAGACCATCAAGCAGGCTCCGCACGGTGCAGATATGCTTGAGCGAGTTCCTATGGTTGGAATGCTTGATGAGAGTTAGTTTAAGTGTTGGCATTTATGACACTCAGCTTAGCCCCACCAGATGTTGGCGATGTGCCAACCCAGGAGCAATGCTGAGGAGATTTTGGTAGCTTGATAGATTTTCTGCAAAACCTTCACCCTATAATACAGGCTCTTGTGGCAACATGCTTTACCTGGGCGATGACTGCTCTTGGGGCAGCCATAGTATTTAGTGCCAAAGACATTAGCAAGAAGATACTCGATGGGATGCTTGGTTTTACTGGCGGGGTTATGATCGCTGCCAGTTACTGGTCACTACTTGCCCCAGCCATTGAGATGTCAGAGGGCAGAAGTTTTCCTGCTTGGCTCCCAGCTATGGTGGGCTTCCTAGTCGGAGGTATTTTCTTGCGGGGTGCTGATAGGGTACTTCCCCATCTCCACATCGGCTTTCCTCTAGAGGAAGCTGAGGGGATTAGCACGACTTGGCGGCGGAGCACCTTGCTTATTCTGGCCATAACTTTGCACAACATCCCCGAGGGTCTTGCAGTTGGAGTTGCCTTTGGGGCTGTTGCTGCCGGTTTTCCTTCTGCTACTCTAGGAGGAGCCATCGCCTTGGCTATCGGCATCGGGATTCAAAATTTCCCTGAGGGGCTTGCCGTCTCTATGCCTCTTCGACGTGAGGGAATGTCTCGTTGGAAAAGTTTCTGGTATGGGCAGTTATCGGCCATAGTTGAACCTATCGCCGGTGTTATTGGAGCAGCAGCGGTTATTCTTGCCCAGCCTATCCTGCCATATGCTTTGGGTTTTGCCGCTGGTGCTATGATCTTTGTTGTTGTCGAGGAGGTAGTCCCGGAGTCTCAGCGTGGTGGCAATACGGATTTAGCCACCATGGGTGCAATGATAGGTTTTGTGGTAATGATGGTACTTGATGTAGCATTTGGTTAGCTACAATATAATAGAAGTTTGTAATACAGAGGTCTTAATTATGACCAATAGTTCCGGGAACATCGGAACGAATCACCGTCAAGGAGGGCAGCGAGCTTGATCTGGGCAAGAGGAAGCTCGCCTTTGTACCCATTCCCATGCTGCACTGGCCCGATTCCATGGTCACCTACTCGCCACATGATAAGGTTCTCTTTTCTAGCGATACCTTCGGGCAACATCTGGCTACTTCACTGATATTTGA
>DEIJ01000039.1:0-1472 GCA_002352365.1 Dehalococcoidia bacterium UBA2777
AGACACAGGCCAACCGCTACAAGACCAAACCCGATTTTCTTCAGTTCTTCCCTCATCTTTCTCACCTCCATAGTAATTTGCCGCCCCCTTCTATTATTTCTCATCGCCGGACACCCCCTCCACAAAATTTTTGGCTTTTCTCCTCTCGTCTCCACTTATCTTATATGGCATCATCCCATTGTCGGGCCCTCGGCAGGGGCCGACAAAATGACAGGAAATATGAAAACCTGCCGCAATTTATGGCTTGCCAGGAATTGCCCCTACGTGAGCTGCTGAGTGGCAAGAGCCTTACATCGATCCCAAATTAATAGGCTTCCCAATCTACCTTCTCCCAACCCTCTTTATACAGGCTGGGGAATGCCGTCATCCACTCTATAAACTGAAATTTAACCTCTCTAACTTCATATACTCCGCTCCCGTTGGCTCCATAAGGGGTATTTTCGCGTATAGTTACGGGAGGTAGTATTCCAGTATTGAAATCCGTTATACTATACATGGCATCTCTCACAGCACGCCCGGTCAAATTCTCATATCCCACTTTTTCTATAGCTAATCTTATAGCTTCCACTGAAAGCATGGTGTGCGTCCAGCCTCCAGTATAGAAGCCTTTAAGCCTCTCTGCGGGCAAACCCCGGTACTTCCCTAGCCCTTCAATGACCGCTTTTAGCCCAGGCCACTTTTCAGTTTCAAAGTAACTGGGCGTGAGGTTGGATAAGAACCATCCATTTGCATCTCCCTTTACTATATTCAATATACACTCATCGAGAGTGTTTGAAGAGGCGAAAAGTATGATCCCTTTCTCACCAATCCCTAACCTTTTAGCATCCTTAACGACCGTTACTGATGGTGATGCGTATGAGGTAAGATAGATCAGATCAACCTTCTTACCAGCAAGTCTTAAAAGCTCTGTAGAGGCATCAAGGCATCCCATAAGCGGCACAACCTCATAGCCAACAAATTCAATGCCAATGTCATCAAAATACGGTATAGCATCAAGGGTACTGTAGCCTGAGGCTTGATCATAAAAAATAGTTCCCACCCTCATAGGGCGAGCCTCAGTCCATAAGTTCTTCTTCGCCCAGTTCATCAAAGATAAAAACATTGTTGGCCAATCGCTAAATGACATCAGGACCCAGGAAGATTCCGCTAGCACCGGAGTCAACGCAGAAACGCAATTCAGCAGTATCTCATCCTTTTCCAGACTTGGTAACAATGCTTCTGCCGGGGTTGATAATATATTTTGTTCTATCATGATCCCCTGCTGAACCAGTTTGCGGTGGGCGGTAATAGTGTCGGCTACACCAGACCTGGTTTCATACCATGGCATCTCAATCTTCACACCTTGAATGCCACCATGGTCATTTACCCATCTTACATAGTCAATCATACCCTGGCTACAGGGGGCGCCGACAGTGGCCAGCGGGCCAAGGAAAGTAGCGCATAATCCAATCTTCACTACCTTCTCATCTGCA
>DEIJ01000039.1:1487-3231 GCA_002352365.1 Dehalococcoidia bacterium UBA2777
TACTAAGGCCAAAGCCAGCATGATTGATACCGCTGCTATTGCAGTACCCCTTGTTTGTTCGATCCATCGTCTGAGTATACTCATCCCTCCCCCCTTCTAGCTAGCTTTTATGGTTAGTCCTTTGTACTCTGCTTCCCTATGATGCCCACCCCATGCTTGAAATTTGCCTGGGTATAGGCAGGTTTCATAGGCTGAAAGGCAACCTCGCTTCCACTCTGCCCAATATCCGCTGCTATTGTATGTATACTACTCTATATCATTCGTAATTATGGTAAAGCTGGTAGGTAAGATGTAGTAGACCGCAGGTCGAATTATTGGGCTGCATTCTACCACATCTTGGCCTAAATGTCAAATTCGCTCCAGAAATTNNTTGCCTTGCTTAAAGCCAAAAAATAGTGATAAATGGCAAAAAGATGACTAAATTGTCGATTTATATATGAAGAATTGCCAATTATGTGCTCTATGTTTATCCAGCAGGGATCAAGAACTATAGAAGTTGAACTAAACAGCGGTTTTCCTGTGAGCCATCCTTTACCTTCGGATTATCCTATGAGAAGTGCGAATGGTCTTTGGAGGGATTGTTGGCAAGAAAGCTTAGAGATATGGTTACTGTGGAAAGCGCAACGGATTGTCAGGATGTTTTAGCCGGGGTAATTTGCACCTCATCGCCTATATCAACACCGAGGAGCTCGGCCGCGCTTGAATTCTTGGCCGCTATCTCCACATGCCCACTACTATCAATGAGAGCAAGTAGCTCCCCACCCTCAGCATAACAGGGGCTAACTCCCTCAATACGTCGACCAGCAATCTCAAACCATACCTCGGTTGAGGGCAAGTCTTCTTCTTGGGCATCAGTGATAAGATTGCCAAAATGATCAATATAGATGATATGCCCGATTAACTCTTCGTGGGCACCAATTTGGGGGTGAGGGATAGGGAAGACGAGAACGGAAGAGATAGCCTCTCCAAACTGCTCAAGCGGTACACCTCGGGAGAGGTGAGCGGCAACAGGAGCAAAAATGTCACGCCCATGAAAAGTGGGGCTAACTGGGTGGCGCCAAAATTTGGGATTGGTGAGGGAGATTGCCTGAAGTCCCCAGCCTAATCTTTTCTCCGCTACCAAAAAGAGCTCCTCTTTTGCTTGCGAGACCGAGGTACTCTTCTGTGGGCAGGCTTCTCCTACGATATAGCTCAGAACGCTGTTATCTGGGGCGACGAAAAAGGCTTGGGCTGTGCTTAAGATTATCGCTCTTCGCTTGCTGCCTACCCCAGGATCAACAACTACGACATGAATAGTGCCCTGGGGAAAATAGCGGTAAGTAGTGCCGAGCATAAAAGCTGCCATGGCGATATTCTGAGGCGAGATGGCATGGCAGAGGTCAACAATATTAGCTTTAGGGTTAATACTGAGGATTACTCCCTTCATTGCTGCCAGGTAAGCATCACAAATGCCAAAATCAGTGGTGATGGTTATTATCGCTTCCATCCAACTAACCTCTGGCTATATGCCCAGTTTTTCGCCGATCAGTACCACCTCAATGCGAGGTCGCTGCTGGTATTCGACAATCACAGTATAGCAACAGATTCTGCTGGGATGAGTACAATCGGAGCATATTCCACTGGTAGCACAAGGCGGTAAGCGATCAAGTCCATGTTTTAATTGGTGTCGTTTAACATTGATAGGGGCAGCAAATCCTTTGATCCGCTTCAATGCCTCATCAGCCATCGACATTAACTAGCTTCC
>DEIJ01000085.1 GCA_002352365.1 Dehalococcoidia bacterium UBA2777
CCCGGTTATATTCGAGTAGACACGGTTCATCAGGGGGACATTAACGGGCAGAAGGGGGTGTATCACATTAATGCTGTGGATGAGGTGACTCAGTGGGAAATCGTAGCCTCAGTGGGAAGGATATCGGAAGCTTACCTGGCGCCGGTACTGGACAGCATGTTAGCCCAATTCCCTTTCGTTATCAAAGGATTTCATTCCGACAACGGGTCGGAATACGTGAATAAGATTGTCGCCGATCTCTTGAATAAGCTATTGATTCGCTTCACCAAATCCAGACTCAGACACACCAATGGTAACCAGCCTGGTGGAGACTAAGAATGGCTCTGTAGTACGCAAAAACCTGGGATATGCCTATATCCCGCAAGCGTGTGCCGAATTGCTCAATGCGTACCACAAAGACTTCTTGAATCCGTATGTCAATTTCCACCGGCCCTGTTTCTTTCCCGTCCCTCTTATTGACTCCAAAGGCAAGATCAAAAAGACTTATCCGTATGAGGAGGTGATGACACCGTATGAAAGGCTGAAATCTGTGCCCCAAGCTGAGAGATACTTGCGTTTCGGTGTGACCCTGGAAAAACTCGCGGCGATCGCTAGCCGAATGAATGATAACCAATTTGCAGAAAGGATGGTGAAAGCCCGTTCCGATCTTTTTCAACAAATCGCAAGATTTGCTATGCTAGTTGCCTGAGGCCGTTTTCTTTCTTTTATCCCCATATCCACACCGTCACAAAGAAATAAAGGGTTATTACTGCTACTACTATACTTCAGGCTCATTCTTCAATTAGAATAGACTGTTTGGCTATCTCTCTAGTTCGCGGGGCAATTTCCCTTTGGGCAAAGTTCCTTGCTTCATGGCGGAGCATTTGTTGAGCTTCACCTTCCTCTTTTTTCAGCCACCCTCCTTTATAGGCTGAAGCGGCCTTATCCTGGAGCTACAGCGGCCAATCGTTCACCAGCAATAATAGCTGCTCCATAAGCTCCCATTATCTGGGGCTCTTCGGGGATAAGAAGAGTGGTGTTTAATTTCTTCTCCAGGGCTCGGACTATCCCGCAGCTCATGGCAACCCCCCCCGTCATTGCTACTCTTTCCCTCAAGCCGAGCTGCCCCACCATCCCTGTAATGCGCCTGGCAATGGATTGATAGATGGCGGCAGCAATATTTGCCTTATCGCAGCCCTCAGCGAATAGAGATATAACTTCTGACTCGGCAAAGACAGTGCATATGCTGCTCACCTCGACCTCTTTTTGAGCACCTAGCGATAGCTTTCCCATTTCATCAAGCTCAACCTCAAGGGCCCCTGCCATCACCTCTAAGAAGCGGCCGGTGCCAGCAGCACACTTGTCATTCATGACAAAATTCATAGGCTGGCCTTCGTCGTTAATATGAATTACTTTACTGTCCTGGCCACCGATATCGATAACAGTACGAACCTCGGGGAAAAGCCATGCTGCCCCGCGAGCATGGCAACTGATTTCAGTGACCTGGCTATTAGCAAAAGGAACTTTAGCCCGCCCATAGCCCGTGCCAACTATGTAGCCGATATCACTAAGTTCGAGCCTCGCTGATTTTAAAGCTATGTTCATAGAGGTCTCGGCCGCCCCTCTATAAAAGGAGCCGCTGCGCAAGATACTGAACGATAGAATGCTTCGGTCCGCACCCATAATCACTGTCTTGGTACACAATGAACCTACATCAACTCCAGCTACTATTGTGGACATCTTATCTTCGTCTACTCCTCCTTCCATCTATCATCTCAAATAAAGCTGCCAGCCTGGTATCTATCCGAGCCTCAGAAAACAGCCTCGAATCGATCTGATCGGAGTCGGGGATAACACCTGGAACACCACATTTCTTCTCTATCGTATCCACCATGTCCGGCTGACCCAGGTTCCACAGTCGGCAGCTTCTGGAAGCAAGCATTATCAACGAGTCAATGGAGTAATCATCAACTAATTCAGCTATAAGCTCTACAGCACCTTCTGGCGCATCATGCCAAGCTACTTTGTGTGTGTAGAACTGCTGAACAAAGGTGTGAACCGGATCCTCTGGGTCAATAAGTTCGGCGTGAGGGAAAAACTCCCACGGATATCGACCACAAATAGGGATGGCACCATATGAGACAAGCTTACGTATAATTTCCCCCAGGAAGCCCAGGGCAACCACCCATCCCAGTAGAGACGATACCTTTCCTCGGGCACTATAGCAGCAATTCCCTCGCCCGCCGGGCTCGCTCCGCCTTGACACTCTCGTAATATGGTATTGTTTCTGGCTTGCCCATTAAGTAGACGACTGGGGCAAGGCTGACTCCATAGTCCCAGAGCGACCAAGGTGAAGGGATAAGCTTGAAATACTCCCAGCATTCATTTCGTATTACGGGCGTCTTCTTGAGAATGTCCAATATCTCGCTCAGCCGGTCGTAATTATAGGGGCGACCGCATATCTCCTCAAGGATAGGGATAAGGGTTGCATTAATTTGCCCCTCTACAAATGCCTCCAATATGGGTATGTCAGACTCTCGGTGGGAGCGAGGCATGTCTACAGCAACGACGGGAATATGGTGCCGACGGTAGAGGGCCTCAGCATAATGGGACATCTCGGTACAAACGCGACCATCAAGCATTAAGTCCGGGATGGGAAGTATGACATCTTCCCTTATGGGGATTCCCTTTTTGACCGCGGCAGCCATACCCATATGAAGCCGATGATAAGAGCAGGTATCGGGGAGCTCGCCATCGGCTTCAGCTGCCTCCAAAACCTGATCCGCTGCCCTTCTTGTGGCACAATAAGAGGCATAACCTGCCATAAAGTGGGGTTTCATACCCATAGCATAGGGAAACACAAATAAAGGTCCAGAACACCAGGCAACCATCTCGCCGCGCTGCTTTGCAGTTCTGAATTCTTCCCAGTGTCTATCAACCAATGGCCCTATCATCCTAGTGGATTCAAGTCGATTCAATTTAAACTCCAGCTGCATCTATGGCGCTCCTTTTACGATCTCTGCAAAGGTTTGTAGCCTAGTTCTGAGCTGCTCCAGAGATACAACCTCATGCTCTATTTCCAACAATACTCAGGGATGCTAGCTTGAGCCAATTCCCTTTTGGCGTCGGGGTAGTAACACAGATGAGGCAGACAAAATCTAATCAGCAAAGTAATTATCCCCTGGGCCTAGTTTGTGTTAACCATATCCATGAGGTAATCGGTTCAACTAGCCTCCCAGTCCCCCTTGGTTGGGCAGGTAGGAACCCTCTTCAAATAGCGATCAGCTAAGGACTCTATCGGGTGGCCACTGACCTCAGCATCATTAGCAAAATACCTGGAGCCGATGTACATATCGTCATCAATAGCAACCATTCACTGCATCATCGACAAAACTGCGGGTCAGGCGGCAATTTGTAGGTGGTATGTGAGA
>DEIJ01000035.1:0-5098 GCA_002352365.1 Dehalococcoidia bacterium UBA2777
GCACGGTTACGATCTCCTTTAGCGGATTTATTCCAATTACCACTGCTCGCCCTAGAGAGGTAGCAACCTGCTGACCTAAGGGGGGTAATTTATCCCTCATGAGGCGATATAACTCATCCTCATAACCTAGGCAGCACAGGAGGCGGCCACAGATACCGGAGATCTTAGCAGGATCGAGGGATAGGTTTTGCTCCTTGGCCATTTTGACCGAGAGGGGGTTAAATTCGCTCAAGAAGGTGGCGCAACATAGCGGACGGCCGCATCTACCAAACCCGCCGATAATTTTGCTCATCTCCCTAGGTCCTATTTGGCGGAGCTCTACCCTTACTTTAAGAGCATTTGTTAACTCCCGCACCAAGTGGCGGAAATCCACCTTGCCTGTAGCGCTAAAGGAGATAACCAGATGGCAGCCGTCAAGAGTGTAATCAGCCTCAAGGGGCTTTATGGGCAGATTAAGCTTAGCTGCCAATTCCTTGCACTTGACTAGGGTCTCTTGTTGTCTCTGGTGCAAATCATCCCATTGTTGTAGGTCTTCAGGGGTCGCTTTACGCAGCACTGGCTTTAGTGGTTCGGTCATCTCCCCGACTTGCTTAGGGGCAATAACCACCTTCCCCAACTCCAAACCATGTGAGGTCTCCACCACCACGTAGTCGTTTACCACCAAATCTATATCTTGGGGATCAAAATAATACAACCTCCCAGCTCGCTGAAAACGAATAGCAACAGCATTTTTCCCGTCTTCTATTACCACTATGCTATTCTCTTTAGCTCAAATCCCTCTTAGTTCTATCGCTCGGGCATGTCCCCCAAGTCCTTCAGCTTGGGCTAAGACTTTGGCTGCTGGCCCCAATGCCCTCAAGGAGGCACTATCTACAGCTACTACACTGGTGACCTTGAGGAAATCATCTACGCCCAAGGGGGAGCTAAAGCGAGCCGACCCTCCAGTGGGCATGACATGGCTTGGCCCAACAATATAATCACCCAGGACTTCAGGAGAACTTCTAGCTATGAAAATGCCACCAGCGTTCTTAATTTTACCAATATGTGACCAGGGATCCGCTACCATAAGAGAAAGATGCTCTGGGGCATACAAGTTGACTAGCTCTAAGGCCTCATCTATATCAGCTACTATGATTATGCTGCCTTTATTCTCTAACGCCGCTTGGGCAATTTCCTTTCGTTCCAAGTCGGCTAGCTGACATCTGACCTCTTGGCTTACTCCCAGAGCTAGTTTAGGGGAGGTGGTAATCAAAATAGCTGAGGCCAGAGGATCATGCTCAGCTTGAGCAAGGAGATCAGCAGCGCAGCAAACCGGATCAGCAGTTTCATCAGCTACAATAACCGTCTCGGTAGGTCCATATAATCCATCTATGCCAACTATCCCATAAACCATTTTTTTGGCCAACTGGACAAAGATATTGCCTGGCCCGCAGATTTTGTCTACCTTAGGGATAGATTCAGTTCCAAAAGCTAATGCCGCAATGGCCTGAGCCCCCCCAACCTTGAAGATACGGTCCACTCCGCAAATATCCGCTGCCACTAATGTAGCCGGAGATACTACTCCCCCCATTTTGGGGGGGGTGGTGAGAATCACTTCAGTAACTTGAGCTACTTTAGCAGGAATGACACTCATAAGCACCGTTGCTGGATAGCAGGCCGTGCCGCCAGGGACATAAATTCCTACTCGGGCTAAAGGGCGGACAAGCTGCCCTATTGCACCTTCGCTAAAGTCAATCCAGCTTTGATGCTTATGAACTAGGTGAAAGGAACGGATTCTTTGGGCGGCAAGGTTTAGAGCCGAGATAAATTCTTCACTTACCCCAGTGTAAGCCTGAACAATCTCCTCCTTGGCTACCTCCAGACGGCTTAATCTTACTCCATCGATTCTTTGTGCATAATCCAACACGGCCGCATCGCCTGAGGAGCGTACCCGGTGTAAAATTTCAGCCACCACTTGCTCTGGGGTGAGCTCTCGAGCGAAGATCTCCTTTATCTTTTGATTTACTTGCGGGGGGAGTTGAGAATCCTCAATAGAAGGAGACCTCACCAACATGGGTCTAGCATTTTCCGCTCCGGTAATTATCTTCATGGGAGATAAACTAACCTCTTAATTTTTCTAAAACTTCATCAGAGAAATCGATATTGGAGAACACCCGCTGTACATCATCCAACTCTTCCAGTTGGTCCAAAAGCTTCAGAGCTTGCCAGGCAGTTTTCTCTTCAAGCTCCACTGTTGTCTTGGGCAGCATCGGGAGGTCAGAGGAGATTAGAGATAGGTTTTTTCGCTCCATCGCCTTTCGTACTGTGTCTAATTCCTCAGGCTTGGTATGAATTTCTAGATACCCCTTCTCTATCTTAACCTCCTCAGCTCCAGCATCAATAGCATAAAGAGCCGCCTCTTCAGCTTCTTGACCACTACTTTCTATAGTGATGACTCCTTTAGTCTCGAAAAGCCAGGCTACACAGCCAGCTTCCCCTAGGCTGCCGCCGCCTCGGCTGAGGGTATGACGTATTTCTTGGAGGGCACGATTACGGTTATCGCTCACTACTTGCAAGAGTATCGCTACCCCACCTGGCCCATATCCTTCAAATGTTGCCTCGATAAGGTTCGCTCCTTCTCCTTCACCAGCGGCGCGCTTAATAGCTCTGTCAATATTCTCTGAAGGCATATTATGCTCCCGGGCTTTTTGCACCACAAGGCGAAGAGGCGAGTTATGCTCTGGATCGCTGCCTCCCTGGCGTACCGCCACGGTGATCTCTCGAGCCAATTTGGTAAAAAGCTGACCTCGCCGCACATCGGTTATCCCTTTTTGACGCTTAATCTGTGCCCACTTGGAATGTCCCGACATATCCTATTCTCCGCCTCTTAAGGAAAGCGCTTTTGCCATCTAGGAGTAATATACCCTATAAGGGTAGATGTATCAAGGGGTGGTTTAATGGGGGGGGAGTGATTGCGGTTCCTTCCCCCAATCCATATCCCGAGAGAAGATATCGGCATACTCTTCACGCTTTACTACTAGTCGAGGTCTCCTATCTCGAGTGATCATCACCTTGGCCGGCCGAGGGAAGGAATTGGCATTAGAGGCAAAGAAATCTGAATATGCTCCGGTATCGTAAAAAATCAGATAGTCTCCTTTTTCCGGGGTTCTCTCCAGGGTGGTTTTTATCCTCACCAGAAGATCACCTGTATAGCATAAATTACCCGCCACAAAGGTATTAAAAGGCTCACCTTGTCCGAGGTTATTGGCTATTTCCATTCTATGAAGCTGCTCGGGAATAATTATATTTTGGCCATGAAGATTAACCCCGCCATCGACATGAACTATATTTTCCCCCCCTGATGTTGTTCCCACATGACCCACCCTAAATATAGTTAATCCCGCGTTGCCTACAATCCCTCTTCCTGGTTCGAGGACAAACAAAGGGGATCCTATCTCCTCCAATCCCTGCTTGAAACTTTTTGCTGGATTCGAGCTATATACCCCACTGAGCAAATCATTTAAGAACGAATCTGGGGTAAAGCAAGAATAAAGTTCCTCCCCTTGCCAAATCAACCCCCTGGAGGCGAAGTCATATTCATATCCTATAGGCTCATTGCCCCAAGTGAAATCCTGATCGGCTTTAATCTGCGCCTTTATCTGTTCCCATCTCTCCCTTGCTAGGTAAGAGATGCCGAAACCTCCGCCAAGATCGATTTCCTTGATATCAAAGCCAAGGCTGATGGCTTCTTCAGCTAGCTTTATCAACATCCCCAGAACCTGGGTGTAGGCATTTAGCCGGGTAATCTGTGACCCCAGATGCACCATTAGTCCCTGTAGATTTATATAATTTAGCTGGGTAAGTTTACGCAAAACATCCCTCACTCGGCTGAGATCAATCCCGAATTTGCTCCACTTCCCTGAGGTAAAGATATTGGCAGCAGTGATATTCTCCAATGGGAAACCAGAAAGGCGGAGATTGATTTTGGCCTCTTTCCCCAACTCCCGGGCAATGTCGCTTATCAGGTACAACTCGTCTTCGGGGTCTATATTGACGATTATTCCCCTTTGGACGCATTCTGCTAAAAAGCGTTCGCTTTTGCAGTTGCCGTTTGCCCTGATCTTTTCCGCTGGCACCCCAGCATCGAGAGCAAACCAGAGCTCATATTCCGAGGCTACATCTGCACCGGCACCGCATTCAGCAAGGATGTTGATCAGGGCAAAGGTGGTATTAGCCTTCACCGCATAACAAACCAGATAGTGGTCATATATGCTTCCCAACACTTGATATCTTCGGTAATTCTCCTCTATAACGGGTTGGAACAAAACATACAGCGGTGTACCATATTCTTCTGCCAAGTCTACCATATCTATGCCGCAAATCCTGCGCCGTCTCCTGCCATGTTTAACTATTTCCTCTATGTATTTGCCCCATGGTTCCCAAGCGATCTTTTGCTTCATTGGTTTCCTCATACAGCACGAATTGCTGCCACTCGCTATGAGCATCGAGGTAATGATAGGGGATATAAAAGCTGACCGGGTGGGGGGAGAAGGGTTGGCGGATAAGCTTCATCCCCGCTTCACTAGGGCTGCGCCCTGCCTTGCGGCAATTGCAGGATATGCAGCAGCTAACCACATTTCCCCAAACATGTCCCCCTCCCCGATGGCGAGGGATGATATGATCTAAAGTCAGCTCCTTGGTCCTCTTACCACAATATTGGCAAGTGTATTTATCCCGATCGAATACTTCAAGGCGGTTCACCTTCCGTTGGAATCGAGGACGTCTCTTAACCATACAGACCAGACGGATTACTGAAGGGAGAGGAAAGCAACACCACACCGAGTGTACTTCTCCTGAGCCATTGAGTAATAATTCGGCTTTGCCCTGCCAGATTAAAACAATTGCCCTTCTCACCCGACAAATATTAATTGGCTCGTAATTCTGATTAAGGACAAGGACAGGATTACTTATACTATCCAAGCTTTCCCCCTAACAAGTTATCTATTTTACTGAAAAAGCTCCCCCAGTGCAAGGATTTCCCGCCGCGATGTTTACAAATAACTTTTTTAGGAATAAAATATATTTTATCAAATTAGAGGTAAACCTCCATGGGCGGGTG
>DEIJ01000035.1:5210-5369 GCA_002352365.1 Dehalococcoidia bacterium UBA2777
TAAAAGTGAAGCTGAGAGCGGCCGGTTAACAGGGGGTGAAGATTCTCGGGTTTTAGCAAGGCGAAGCTGGGAAGCTGGAATGAAAGCCGAGACAAAGCTAAACAGCCTCATCATTTGACAGAAGCGATGTTATGTTGTAGTCTCCTTTCTATGTAGGCC
>DEIJ01000164.1 GCA_002352365.1 Dehalococcoidia bacterium UBA2777
ATCTAACTCGAACGAGATGTCCTCCTTCACCTCAAGATTGTCGACTACCTTATGGTATCCCCCCACCCCCCAAGTTCATCCAGCCTGCCCAGGGGGCATAAGCACTCCTGACAAAGCTTCCCATCCTTTTGCTGCTCACAAAATCAGCATGGCATCTCCATAGCTGTAAAAGCGATAGCCCACTTTTGTCGCTTCCTGATAGGCCCGGTTAATGAGTTCCTTGCTGGCAAAAGCACAAACCAGCATCAAAAGTGTAGAGCGGGGGAGATGAAAATTAGTGATCAGACCATCTACCATGCGGAAGCGATGTCCAGGGAGAATAAACAGGTTCACCCAACCCTTAAATGGCTTTAGATCTTCACCCTCCATTATGGCGGCTTGTTCTAATACCCTGACAGTAGTAGTACCCCCACAGATAATGCGCCTCCCCTCCGCCTTAGCTGTGGAGAGTTTTGCAGCAGCTTGTTCATCCAATTCACCATATTCCCGGTGCATTTTATGCTCCTGGGGGTCATCGGTGCGGATGGGACGAAAGGAATCCAGCCCCACATGGAGGGTCACAAAAGCAAGCTCAACACCTTT
Organism: Dehalococcoidia bacterium UBA2777; assembly: GCA_002352365.1. Classification (GTDB taxonomy): domain Bacteria; phylum Chloroflexota; class Dehalococcoidia; order UBA2247; family UBA2777; genus UBA2777. The sequence continues at coordinate 583 of DEIJ01000164.1, forward strand.
CTCCCTAAGTCTATCAAGGAGCTGGGGGGTGAAATGCAGCCCCGCAGTGGGTGCGGCTACACTCCCCTTCGCCTTAGCATAAACTGTTTGATAACGCTCAGGATCAGCCAGTGGGACGTGGATGTAAGGTGGCAAGGGTATCTCGCCTAATCTTTCTAGCTTAGCTTCGTCAGCAAACTGAATAACCCTGAGTCCTGCCTCTCCCCCGTCTAATACCTCACCCCAAGTAGAGTTCTCTGCCAGCTCTTGCCCTTCACCATGTGTTATCTCTATTTTATCTCCTATTCTGACCCGGCGTGCTGGTCTGGCTAGGGTTTCCCATATCCCACCTTCTCGGCGGCGAAGGAGCAAAAGCTCTACCTTGCCCCCACTTTCTCTGTGCCCTTTTAATCTTGCCGGAATAACTTGGCTGTTATTAAGTACCAAGATATCCCCACACCGAAGGTATTCAGCGATTTCAAAAAAGCGATGATGCTCAATAGAGTTATCATGGCGGCAGAGAACCATAAGGCGAGAGTGGTCTCGGGGTTCAATAGGGGTTTGGGCAATAAGCTCAGGGGGGAGAGAATAATCAAATTCAGAAGTCTTCATCGCCAAATTTGAAACACGATGTCCAACACAAAGGTCAACAAGGTTATTTTCCCTATCCCTTCATGATTATAAAACCCCATCAGATGGCTTTCATTGTGCCATCAAGGTAAGAGTTATAGCCTGGCTGGTATACCTAGCCATAAAGCATTAAAATCCAGCGTAGCTTCGGAAAGAGGCGGCCAGGGCTTCGGGGGGAGGGGAGAAAGGCCATGCCTCGTGGTAGAATATCTGGGCAAGGTGGATCTCGCTCACATAATTGGGGGCAAAATTAGCCCGAACCGCTATCCTGATGCTGGACCAAAACTCGTCGCTCCTCTCCTCCAAAGGTCCAAAGTAGATAATAAAATTGAAGCTGCTCATCCCTATCTCTTTATAGAATTTGAGGATTTTGGATAAACCCTGACTTATGCCCTTAATATCCTCAGCATCAAATTCCAGGGGGTTGGACTTGCCGCACACAATGCCTTGGAACTCATCCTGCCCCATAGGGCAGAAGCTTGTCAGCCACTCCACATTGCCTATCTTCCCTATATACCTCTCTCCAGCTTGCTTTTCACTCTCTATCAGTTCCTGCCAGAAGTTTGCTCCATTCTTTTCCTGGTAAGCTTTGCTTTGCTTGATCATATAATCGATATGATGGTAAGGGAGCTGGCTTAAGTAAACCTGAAGGTGAGGATGGAATTGGCTGGAGCCAGCTGGGGGAAGATAGTTCATCCCCACAACGGGATAGCGACATTTGGGGTTTGCCCTATAAACTATGCCAAAGAATTCAATCAAGGCCTCTAGAGCTTGACTGAATATCTCGGGGGAGAATTCATCCAATTTCAGAAAGTGCTCTTCGGTTAGAGTGGCTACCACGGTAAAATCATAGATCTGAAACAAGTTGGGAAAAACCCAGTTCTCCCCACGACGGAATCTTCCCCCAGGGAAAAGCTCTGCAGAGAATTTGGGGGTCATCTTCTCTATATTCTCAGGGCAGAAGAAACAATTGCTTCTACTCTTCTCGGCTAGCTCCTCGATTAGTTTCTCATCGGAGGGAGGGTAAAACATCCTGGCCTTCTCCATATACTTAGCATTGTAATTCCGCTTCTCCCCTGTCAGCGGGTCCCAGCGGTATTCAACGGTTTGAATATCTGGTTGAAATTGGTACAGTGGGCTCAAGATTGCTGCCGCTTCATAACTGACCTTTTTAAATTCTATAGGCATCTTTGAGTTAACCCTCCTCCCAATCAAGATTTTCTGGCGAGGTATTGATTCATATTCGCCAGGGCTTTAGCTGCCCGCTCCAAGGTGGGATAAACCGGTATTCGAGCAGCGGAAAGGTATTTTCCCACAGCTATCCTTTCTGGCTCAGCCAGCCCTGGCGGCAAAACCACCACTATAGGCTTCGATTCCCTTTGTCTAAAGCTCACAAAAATGTCGTTGATCTCCTCCACTGCCCCCTGAGGCCACATCCCAACAATATCATCTACAAATTCTTGAATTATAACCATATCTACGTTAGGGTCAGCGCCGACCAAGTCAATAGCCTGCCCTAGAACTTGAAGACTTAACCCAGCGCCACTCAGGTCGAGAGGATTTCGGAAGATAGTACCTGGCACTGGGTGAATGATCTTTAACTGATTTCTTGTTTCCACAGTGAAGGGAGGGACATTTAGTCCCAGACTGGTACAGCTATCGGCGGAAGAGACACTATCACCCCCCCCACCAGCCGCCAGCCCGGAAACGAGGGCGACATTGCGTCCAGCAAGCCAAGGAAGGTGATGGAAGGCTAAAATAGTATCTACCAGCTCATCCACATTATCTACTTTAATGGCACCGGCTTGTTTTAAAGCGGCGCCCCAAACTGCATCGGAGGCAGCCAGAGAACCGGTATGAGAGGCAGCCGCTGCTGCCCCAGCCTCCGTCCTGCCCCCCTTCCATAATATTACCGGCTTAGTGGGAGAAACCTGTTGAAGTAACTGAACTAAGCGCTGTCCCTCCCTTACCCCCTCTAAGTAGGCGCCGATGATCTTGGTTTCAGGATCAAGGGCAAAATACTCCAAATAATCCACACTATCCAAGTCACAGCCATTCCCGTAGCTTACCCCCTTGCTGAAAGTGATTCCGCGGCAAACTCCTGCCCTGACTACCCTCCACCCCACCCCACCACTTTGGGAGATGAAGGCTACTGG
>DEIJ01000046.1 GCA_002352365.1 Dehalococcoidia bacterium UBA2777
GGATTCAGAAAACCTGCCAAGAGGAGGAAGGAATTATCCCGGTTCCTGGATTTCTTTTAGTAACGACGACCTCACTCAGCTTTAGGCTGGATGACTCCGCTGGAGAAGCTGCGTTCCTTCCCCGAGTACCAGGGTGTTACCCATGTTTGAAAACGTCACACCTGGGGCATTTTTGCAGTAACGCTATGACACATGATCAAAGGGTTGTGATGGCTCTCAAGCAGACCATCCGCCTGATGCAAGAGATAAATGGCCTCATTGCTGCGAGTGTTGATCAGGCTGAAAGCTTCGGGAAATCTCTGATCAAAAATTCCTTAAAATCCTTGATAATATTTGCCAATTAGGCGCGCTCCTGCCACAATTTGGTATAATCATCCTTATTAAGTGAACAATTTACGAATTGAGAAAATTCCCCCTTGCTGAGTTTCATCCGGTGGGCTGTGTCTAAGATTATATATTCTTCTACTTTGTCCGAGCCACGGCTAGAATGTGACACTTTGCTGACCCGATGATCTTTGTCACCAATGCTGAGATAGTAATAAACATGGTCTTTTTCTCTGCCTTCACTTGCACCAAGTTTGCCATGCAAAGTATGACGCAATTGTCTAAAATTCACCTGCTATCTTTCCAACAACAACCTTAGTTGAGCAAGATCGCTTTGCTCTTTGGCACCCAACTTTCCCTCTCTCTTTTCCAAAGATGCGCGATAATCTACAAAAGAGGTCAGCAAGTCTATAAGAGCTTCCTCTAGGGTCTTACCAATACCATACTCACCCACATCATGACACATCATAATAACATTTGAACCTTCTTGACTGATTTCAACAACTGAATCTAACCCTATTTTCCAGAGCCCCCCAGGGATAACAGTACCCTTACAAATATGGAGAATACCTGTTTCAGAAACAAAGGTTTCCGCTGTCCCGCAAACCCGCACCTCATGTTCAATGTTTCGTGTCATGACTGGTGGCATCGTACTTATATACGTAGACATAATAACCCTTCCTTTTTCATTATAACATAATCCCTACTTTGACCAAAAATTATCCCAATCTTCCTGCACTATTCCAAGCTGATTAAGAATTTTGGTTGGCACCTCATAAGTAACGTCAAGCTCCTTCTCTACCTTCTTTACATGTCTGCCAATGATTAGACCCATGATTTTGAGATGCTCTACGCTCATGCGTATTGTTGCGACTCGCTCTGGTAGTTTGGGTGAAGACGGATCTGGGTGGGCTGGACTTATCCCAAATGATAAGCTTGCACCATATGGTCCAATCGATAGGGTAAACTGATCACTATAGACATCAATGGGCTCTGTCACCACACCCACCTCCTAAAAAACCGTTTGCTTTTGAGAGCAGTATATCGGTATTCCTAGCATTTCGCAATATCCTTATGGCTTTGAGGGACGTGCGAAATTCCAATCAAAGCTGATTCTACATGGTAATTCCTTAATTTCCCAAAATCGTTAGATAGTTCAAGGTTATCTTATGCAAATCTCTCATTCGATGATTTGGAAGCTTTTCATCTCCATCTATCTTCAGCCTTGAGTTTACTTGCTCTATTGCAGTTTTCTTATTTCCTGCCTTTTAGGATGATGCAATATTCGTCAGCCTAAAAGACTTCTTGGGGGATCTTTGAGCAAAGTTTTTCAAAATCTCTGATTGAATTCCTCATAATAATTGTTACCGAAAGTGGTATCGTTGCCTCAAAAGTAGTGTTACCCCAAGCAGGGCAGCATGACAAGAGGCAGTACGAGGGCGATGTCTCCGAGCATTTACATCCATTTCTACTGGAACTAGTCGAGACTCTAAGGAGACACGGCGAGAGGACTATTGAGGTTGAAGCCAGTTGTGCCCGATGGCCCGTCCACCATCGACAGACTGTTGGGCTCCTGGCGCCGCAAAGTGAACCTTGAGGCAGAAAATACCATGTGGCAACAACACAGTTGACAACAACAAGAAGTCTCACTAAACTTGTAAGTGAAAATAACTTTCATATAGATAATTCAATGACACCTCTAGAGAAAAAGATGGGAGGTACACTAAGGCGAAGGGGCTATAAGCTCACCCCGCAGAGGCGGGCAGTGCTACGGACAGTTGCCCTAAGTCAGGATCATCTTACCCCTGCCGCGATATATGACAGGGTACGTCAACAGCATCCCGGCATTGGGCTGCTCACTGTCTATCGTACCCTCCAGATACTCACCGAACTTGGGTTTATATGTGAGGTGCATGCCGGAGGTAGCTGCGGCAGCTACATAGTTGGATCTCCAGAGCACCACCATCATCTGATCTGTTCTAATTGTGGCAAAGTTATCAACTTTACCGGCTGTAACCTCAGCGAACTGGAGCAAAGGTTATCCCAGCAAACCGGATTCGAGATCGAAAGCCACCTCCTTGAGTTCCTTGGCTGCTGCCGGAGTTGCCAGAAGATAGCTTAGTACCTCATGAAAATCGGTTTCGATTAGCCAAGCGAAAATGTTACCAAATGAAAAAAGGTTTGGCCAGGCAATTCTAATTCTGTTGCTGCTTGTAGTGGCAGGTCTAGGAGGCTATCAGCCACCATCCAGGGCAAGCGAAAAAATAGCCGTGGCCGTCAGTATACCTCCGCTGGCTGAATTTATTGACAGTTTAGCTAAGGAGAAGGTAAGTGTGAGCGTTATGTTGCCACCAGGGGCAAGCCCGCATAGTTATATGCTAACCCCAAGTCAGCTTGTCCAGGTGAGCCAGGCGAGGATGTTTGTCAAGGTTGGCTCGGGGTTGGGGTTTGAGTCGGTGTGGATGGACAAGATAATAGCCGCCAATAGGGACATGCTGGTTGTTGATAGCTCTAAGGGCATCGAGCTGATCGACATGGACCCTCATATATGGCTTTCTCCACTAAATGCTAAGATAATGGTGCAAAATATCTATGATGGCCTGGTTTCCCTCGCCCCAAACAATGAGACCTATTATAAGCAGAACAGGGATAGCTATTTTCACAACTTAGATACACTGGATCAGGACATCAGGGGAAATCTCTCAGGGATTGAAAACAGGGCTTTTATAGTCTTTCATCCCGCTTGGGGCTATTTTGCCCGAGACTATAACCTAGAGCAGATCCCGATAGAGATCGGTAGCAAGGAGCCCAGTGCCCAGGATATTGTCCGCCTGATACACCAGGCGAAGGAGCGCAATATCAAGGTCATCTTTGCCTCTCCCGAATTCAACCCCAAGAGCGCCCAGATCATCGCCAAGGAAATCGGTGGCTGGGTGGTATTTATAGACCCGCTAGCCAGGGACTACATGACAAACCTGCGGCAAGTTTCAGCTGAGCTTGTCCAAGCAATGAGGTAAACATGCCCCATGAAGAGGTGGTGAAGCTGGAGGATGTATGGGTGCATTGTGATGGTGTGCCGGTACTGGAGGGAATAAACCTATCCATAGAGCAGCATGATTTCCTGGGGATAATCGGGCCAAATGGAGGTGGCAAGACCACCCTGCTTAGAGCTATCCTGGGGCTGGTTAAGCCAAGCCGGGGGAGGATTACGGTTCTCGGAGAAACTCCCCCAGGGGGCAGAAGACTTATTGGCTATGTTGCTCAACATAATCTGTTCGATGGTGACTTCCCCATAAGTGTCTGGGATGTGGTATTGATGGGGCGCTATGGAAGGGCGGGACTCTTCAGGAGATATAGTGAAGCAGATAAGAGAGTAGCCCGCAATGTCCTGGAAACGGTGGGGATGCTCGACTTCAAAAATCGACAAATAGGCAAGCTATCGGGTGGGGAACAGCAGAGGGTGTTCATTGCCCGAGCGTTGGCAGCTGAACCGAAACTGCTGCTTCTCGATGAGCCAACAGCGAGCGTTGATACGGCGATGCAGACCGAATTTTACCAGCTTTTGGAAAGGCTGAAACAGTGGATGGCTATAGTTATGGTGTCCCACGATATCAGCGCCGTTTCCATTTATGTGGATAAAATCGCCTGCCTTAATCGCCGCCTATTTTATCACGGGTCGAAAGAAATATCCCCTGAAGAGCTTTTGGCCACCTACCAATGTCCAGTACAGATGATAGCCCATGGTGTTCCCCATAGGGTGTTGATGAAGCATTAGAAGGTGATAGAGGCACTCCAGTGCGGCTTTATGAGAAATGCCCTGATTGCCGGGCTGCTGGCTGCGGTAGCCTGTGGGATTATCGGCGTCTATGTAGTAGTAAAGAGGATCGTGTTCATCAGCGGTGGGATTGCTCATGCTTCTTTTGGGGGCATTGGATTGGGATATTTCCTGGGCATAAGTCCCATCCTGGGGGCGGTGTTCTTCACCCTGGCCTCTGCTCTAGGCATGGGGCTGGTGACCAGAAGAACCAGGTTGCCCGAGGACACCGCCATCGGAATCTTATGGGCCATGGGGATGGCACTGGGGATAATCTTCATTGGCCTGGCCCCGGGTTGGCCCCCAGACCTGTTCAGTTACCTCTTCGGCGATATACTGCTAGTACCTGATTTCGAACTAACCCTGATGCTAATCCTGGATGTGGCAATAATCGGAGTAGTGTTTTCGCTGTATAAGGAGTTCCTGGCTCTCTCCTTTGATGAGGAATTTAGCAGCGTGGTTGGAGTCCCCACCGAGCGGTTATACCTGCTCATGCTCTGCCTGATTGCGCTGACGGTGGTGGTATTAATAAGAGTGGTCGGCATTATCCTGGTTATAGCCCTGCTCACCATTCCGGCAACTGTGGCAAGGCAGTTTACCCACCGCCTTGACAGAATGATGCTTCTTTCCATTCTCCTCGGTGTGGCGTTCACTTTTGGTGGTATATGGCTCTCCTTGGAGCTTGACTGGGCGTCTGGGGCCACCATCATCCTCTTCAGTGGAGTCGTGTTACTTGCCTCGTTCGGGTTTTCCAAATTACGCCGCAGAAAGTTGCCACCACCACAGACAAATCAGGGGTAACTATGATCTGCCACTGCTGTCCACCAGCTTTACGCCCAGAACCTCAGCCGGTTGTTCTACGTTAACCTTGTGGGTGATGGCCTAATCTATCTCCCTGTGTTAAATATCTGTTAATTTGGCGCCAATATTCCTTCACTAGATATGGAGGAAGATTTACTAGTTATAGTCATCCGCAAAATTCTTTATAATCCTCCTTGCCGTTGGGGA
>DEIJ01000146.1:0-1608 GCA_002352365.1 Dehalococcoidia bacterium UBA2777
GGGAGAGGGTTAGGCTCTTTCTCAAATCTCGAAAAAACGCTTGACAGTGCGGGGGGGTATGATATAACATAGGCTAGGGTTTTGGAAAAACTAAACTGTTACTTCCTCAGAGCATTATAATCAAGTTTGCTTGATAATAATCAAGCAAACTTGCCCCAAAATAAATATATGGAGGTGAAAGGTGAATAGTCTAGGCAAAGCAATGGCGAGGAAAGGCGCGCTTGCCTTAATCGGGGCACTGCTACTCTGCTCCCTGATACTGCCGGTAATGTCCCCCTCACCAGTACTGGCTCAAGAGGCAGTTTCCATCGATTTGCTGGTTACCGGCAACGGGCCGAATGAGATCGTCAATATCGCTGGATATAGCGTCCCCTACGGTGAGGTAACAGAGGATGGGGTTACCGTAGACAAGCAAACCGCAATGGGTGCGCTGATATGCTACTGCCAGGATAACGGCATCGATATTACAGTAACCGAGGGGACCTTAGGCGCATATGTGCAGCAGATTGGAGATAATCCCGATGACGAAAATGGCTGGGTGTATACTCTTAATGAAGAAGTGCTCATGGTGGGCGCTGCAGCACAGGTAGTGGAAGATGGCGACAGCGTGCACTGGTTCAACTATACGCTTGGGTATTATCAACTGTTACTGGATCTCGATAAGACCGTGGTCTTCCAGGGAGATGACATTACGGCGACCGTCACCTGAACCGACGGCACCGGTACAACAGAACCAGTAGAGGGTGCCGGCGTCTATGTCAGCAATACCATGGGCGCATTCCAACCTGAGCCTGGGGCGCTTATAGGTAACGCCGATGCCGATGGTGAGCTGACCTTCACTTGGAATGAGGTGGGGCAGTTCTGGCCCTATGCCGAGATTGATACCAGAACCAGTATGAGTCAGTACCCAGCACCAACATTTGAGTGCACGGCTACAAGTATTAACCTTTCCCCTGGTTGGAACTTCGTTTCCACACCCAAGAAGCTCAAGGATGGACACTGCACTGTGCAGCAGGTCTTCGGGGATATCGACACCGGAGAGCGATCCATCCGGTTATACGATGCCTTCGCCTCATCGTGGGGCGGCACGGGGATGGCTCCCGGCGACGATGTCAAGCCGCTGGACGGCATCTGGATATACTCCGTCGGTCCAGATGAGGTTTACTTGATCCTCAATGCGTACCCGAGAGACGTCCCGCCAACAAAGATACTGGGGGCCGGGTGGAATGCCATCGGCTTCTCAGATACCACCGAGGCATCGGCAAACTCTACTTTGATGTCGGTGGAGGCGCAGTGGGCATATGTCATCGGGTTCGATGCCGCCAATCAGCAGTATGAACCTTCCATTATAAACAATGATCAGGGAGAGGGCGCTCATAACGAAGGCGGTAACATGCGTCCCGGTAAAGGATACTGGATATATATGACTGATTCTAAAGAGTTGGCCGGTATAAGACCTCCGGTAAAAAGTCAATAGGGTAGGAAAACAATTTTGGAAGCGAAAAGGGGATCGTTCTGGGCATGCGAAACCGACCAAGTCGAAAAGGATTCGACGCGGATTTCGCGGCAAATAAAGCAATGGGATGCGTACCGTGGGGTAGCAGCCCC
>DEIJ01000146.1:1716-6420 GCA_002352365.1 Dehalococcoidia bacterium UBA2777
CTTGACCTGATAGTAGGCCCGGTACTCCGGCTCATGCACCCGCACAGAGTTGGCCCCTTCCACCAGATAGTACCTGAGGTAGGTATTTCCTGTTTTAGTCAATGGTGTTTCTTCAGCAGTGAAATTTCCCGATTGATGGGAGCGCCAGGTCAACCCAGCAAATTTCGCCAGGGCGGCCTGGTCTTGAAACCGGTGAATATCCTGGATCTCGGCCAGCAGGCCTGCCGTGTAGACCGGGCCCAAGCCGGGGACGCTGAGGAGGCAAGCCGCCAGAGGGATAGCCTTAAGTTCTTTAGCGATGGCAGCATCTACTCCTTTGAGATGCCGTCCAAGGGTTCTGATGTTGGTCAACGATACGCTCAACACCAGGCGGAGGGCGCCGTCATGGACTTTATCCAGGCGATAGGAGTCTCTGGCCGCTTGCTGGAGAGTTCGGGCCACTTCCTTAGGCTCGGCGAAGCGGCCACGGCCGTTCCGAGCTACACAGGCGGTGAGTTCTTCCAGGGGCTTGATGGCCAGTTCATCCAGAGAGAACTCCTCCAGCACTGCCTGGCTGGTGGCGCCAAAAGGGTCTTTAAAAGGGGCCGCAGTCCCGAACTCCGAAAAAGCCAGGAACAAAAGCCCCAGGGTATACAGCTTCTCCCTGGTGAGAGTCCCCGAGAGATGATACCGGAAGCGGGTGAGGCGCTGCAGAGGCCCATAGACCGCGTCTATAGCAAAAGGCGCCGGCAGGTGACCGACTCGCAGCCACTGAGCAACCACCAGGGCATCCACTCGATCTGTTTTCCCAAGTTCCCCCATGGCCTTCTTGAAATTGAGGGTCCGGTGGGGGTTGAAGACGTATACCCGTGCATCCCAAGGCTGAAGCAAGGGAGTCTCACTCAGGAAGCAGGCCAGGTGCCATCCGTAGATGCCCGTAGCCTCCATCCCTACCAGGAGGATGGTAGCCCTATGGCACTTGAGGATTTCGGCGACCTTTTGCGCCAGTTCCTCAGCCCCGGGCCGGTTGTTACGGAACGTCCAGCGGGGCACGACTTGCCGACCCAGATGGTCAAGAAGACAAGCGGTGCCGGTCTGCAAAGACATGTCCAGCCCCAAGTAAAAGGGCTGAACCTCCGCCGTAGTGCTGCCCAAGCTGAGTTCCTTTCCCATGCTTTCAGAAGACACGGATTGTGGGGGCATAATTGTTCCTCCTTTCCCGCAGGCTGGTACGTGGGAATCCCTGGGAGCCCGGTGAGAGCAACATCCTCGCAGCATGAGAACTTGCTACCCACTCAAGGGTGCGCCGGACTGCCTGCTGCCACAGCCCGGAGGTCAATGGGTAGGAGAACAGCCTCCGCGTTAGAAGTGCCCACCGTGCCAGGGGGACAGTCTTATCAAGAAGTCTACGCAACAGGAGGTAATAGACCTATCCCGTACCGGTCTGGTCTTTTTAGTATCCCAGGATTCCCAACAGGTTACAACCGGAACAGGGACCAGAACCTGTTCCAATACATATCATACGAGTAGGTAGGGGGAGGAAATATGTGATGAAAATACCCGGTGCTAACATGAAGCACAAATTGTGGATGGCATCAATCATCATATTGCTGTGCACCATACTTCCACCCCTGACGGTTACGGCAAACGGAAGTCCGGTGTTGCCCGAGGAGTTCCGCGGCGAAGTCACCGTGCAGGATGACGCCCCAGCGCCTGAGGGAACAGTCATAGTAGCCACGATAGATGGTGTGGAGCGGGGAAGCCTCACCACCACCACGGAGGTGGGGAAATATGGCGGCGCGGGCACCTTTGATAAAAGACTGGCTGTCATGGGTATGGAAGACGACATAGGACATACCATAACATTCTGGGTGAACGGGGCGCAGGCAGACCAGACGGCGATATATGAGCCGGGAGAATCCAGAGTTCTGGATCTAACTGCACCCGATGCACCTCTCACACCACCTGAACCAACGCCAACGCCCGAACCAAGCCCCACTCCCACACCTACTCCCACGCCCACGCCGGCGATAACATATCCTCTGAATCCCTGGGATACCGAGATAGTCAAAGCCATAAATTACCTCCGTGGAGCACAGGGAGCTGATGGTAACATCGGAGGGTTCGGCCCCTCGGCATGGGTGGTGATGGCAATGGCTGCCGCAGGCGAGGACCCCAACACATGGACTGCGGGAGGGGCCTCCATCGTGGACTACCTGGGAAATAATTCTCAGCAGTTGCATTCCTCCATGGATTGGTCGAGGTCAATACTGGCCATAGCTGCCGCCGGAGGTAATCCCTATGATTTCGGTAGCATAGATTATGTGACCAAATTAAAAACTTATGAGAATGCTGATCAGATGGGTTCCACCGCCTTTTTAAATGATGACTTCTGGGGTATCCTGGCCCTGGTATCTGCCGGTGAGCAAGCGAGTTCCTCTATAATCCAGAACAGTAAGAATTACATCATCGCTAACCAAAACACGGGTGGAGGGTGGGGTTGGGCAGTCGGAGGACAAAGCGATGTTGACAACACGGCAGCAGCAATAATGGCGCTCATTGCCGCCGGAGAATCTCCCAGTTCTTCCGCAATAAGCAATGCACTGACTTGCCTCAAGGCAAATCAGAACAATGATGGTGGATTTCCACTGGGGGAGCCGAATACGGGAAGTGAGTCCTGGGCAATAAGCGCGATATTCGCTGCGGGGCAAAGCCCTATCAGCAGCTACTGGACGGAAGGCAACAGCAATGCAGTAAAGCATCTCCTGGGTCTACAGACTGGAAGCGGTTATTTCAAATGGACGGCCGACCAGACATCAAATCCGGAGTGGATGACGGCTTATGCCATTCCCGCCCTGCTGGGGAAACCCTATCCGGTAGCGATAACCACTGCCTCTGCTCCAGCACCCGCGCCTAGTCCTACACCTACTCCGACACCAACAGTAACTCCTACTCCCACAGCTACGCCTACACCCACTCCAACTCCTACCCCCACGGAAACGCCAACCCCTACCCCAACACCAACAATGATGCCAACACTTGCTCCGACTCTAACGGTAACCCCTGTACCGACAGTTACACCTATACCGACGGTCAAACCCACGCCTACGGTTATGCCAGGAGTGCTGGATCTCTCTACTAAGGTCACAGCGCAAGGTGTAGTCACTGAGGAACTCACCGGGAGTTCACAAGATGGAAAGGCCACCATTCACATTCCAGTGAGCACCAGGGCTCTCACTGCTGAGGGAAAGGCGCTGGCAAAGATCATCACCCAAGTGGTAACGTCTTCTGCTTTGCCATCCGGCAACCGGGTGATAGGGCCGGGCTATAACTTCGGGCCAGATGGTGCCACCTTCGAGTCGCCGATAGATATGACCATTGCTTATGCCCCTGACTTGTTGCCTGAGGGCGTGGCTGAGGAAGAGCTGGTCACAGCCTACTACGATACTGCTGCCGGTAAGTGGATAGAATTGAAGAATATTATGGTGAATACAGGAAACCACACCATCACCGGGAAGGCAAACCATTTCACTCTATTTGCAGTTCTGGCTGCGGCAGCGCCAGGAACCACCTGGTGGATATGGCTCATAATCGGAGTGGTGGTTGCGGGGCTGGCGGCTTACTTCCTGGTGAGAAGGAGAATCCTGTCTAGTACCTGAAGAGGGATGATCAGCCAAGGAGGCTTGCATTTATAGTATCTCACAAAAAAAGAACTGCACTATGTCATTGCGAGGAGCGTAGCGACGAAGCAATCTCAAGGTAGGGAGGATAGATTGCTTCGCTCCGCTCGCAATGACTGAAAAAACTATGTGAGGATTTATGCGAGCGACTACAATTAAATGTAAGCTTCATTAATAAACTCAGGATGAATACCATGCTCCCATAATGACCATAGTGATATGAGCAGTTGAGTGAGCTCAATGGTTGTGAGAGGGATGATTCTTGGACAGGTTAGCCAGGTCAACAATCCTATTGGTGATGCTATTTGTTATTGGCATCGCTTGTGCCTGTTCACACCAGGCAATACCACTTCCCACACCCTCAATATCAGAATCAAATGCAACCACAGCGATGGTGGTCGTCACCAGGAATTTCGGTACAGAGGTGATACTCGCTAAAGAGATTGAAGTAGGTGATGGGCCCTCCGCGATGGAGGCGCTGAAGCGAGTGGCAGATGTTAAAACAGCTTACGGAGAGGGATTCGTGGTTGACATAAACGGGGTTAAGTCGGGTCACACCGAAGGCGAATCAGCAGATTGGTTTTTCTATGTCAATGGCATCCTGGCTAATACTGGTGCACTAGGTTACAACTTGAGAGGTGGCGACATCGAGCAGTGGGATTTCCATGACTGGAGCTTCCACGCCTTCATCCCAGCAATTATAGGTCACTTTCCCGAGCCTTTCCGCCATGGCTATCGGGGAAATATTTGCCCCACGATCGTGGTGTACGATGAAGGTCTGGGCGAAACTGCCCAAGCTTTGGCAGATAGGCTTAAAGGATTAGGAGTGAAAGATGTTTTTGTACAGAATGTCAAAGGACTATCACAAGAGAGCAAGAAGCAATCTAATATAATTCTCCTGGGCACTGCCAACCATGAACTCATATCAGAGCTAAACCGTATTTATGGGTAGTGTAACATTGGGATGACATTTCTCCGGGGCAAGGAGATTCTGTAGAATACAGACTAGAAGGAGGAATATTATGATTGCCCTGGAGACAAGAGT
>DEIJ01000136.1 GCA_002352365.1 Dehalococcoidia bacterium UBA2777
GGGGAAAACAGTGGTTATTACCGGGGGAGCATCAAACATTGGCCGATCCATCTCGTTGACTTTTGTCAAGGAAGGGGCCAATGTGGTAATTGCTGAATTAGATGAAGCACAGGCACAGAAAGTGGTCAAAGAGGCCAATGCCTTGGGTGGTGGCCGAACTATAACGCTCAAGACAGATGTAACCGATGATGGTCAGGTTGAGGCCCTGGTCAAGAAGATATTGGATGAGTTCGACAAGATAGATGTGTTGGTTAATGTTGTTGGCTGGACCTTTGACAGGCTATTCGTGGAAAAACCTCGTGAGGAGTGGGAGAAGGAAATAAAGCTCAATTTCTGGAGTGACATAAACTGCATCAGGGCAGTGCTCCCCCATATGATAGAGAGGAAGAGCGGGAATATCGTAAGTATCGGCTCTGATGCAGGGCGCATAGGTGAATACAGGGAAGCTGTTTATGGGGGATGCAAAGCTGCTGTCATCAGCATGTCCAAGTCGATAGCTAGAGAAGTGGGCCGTTACGGAATAAGGTTGAATACTGTCTGCCCCAGTCTGACCATACCAGAAAATCCCCAAGAAGAGACCGGGGAGATGAGTATGGCCAGGGGAACAGCAGCGTTTTTCACCCCTGAGACGCTACAGAAGGCGGCAAGTAAATATGCTTTGCGTAAGCTGGGCAAGCCACAAGATATTGCCAACATGGTGGTGTTCTTGGCCTCTGATGCTGTTGCTGGCCATGTAACTGGTCAGACAATCAGTGTCAACGGCGGCTATATCATGCCATAAAGCGAGATTTAGCGGCAGAGGAAGGCGATAAAATCGACTGATGATATTTTTAAGGAGGTAATCGGGTGGAATTTGAAGACATCGTCTATGAAAAGCCGTGGAAGATAGGCGGGGCAGTGAGAATAATGATAAACCGGCCGAAAGCTCTTAACGCTTTTCGAGGAAAAACAGCCGGGGAGCTAGAGGTAGCTTTCAGAGATGCAGTATACGATGATAGTGTCGGGGTGATAGTTCTCACCGGTGCTGGTGATAAAGCGTTCTGTGTTGGGGGAGATGCCCGGGATGTAGGCCCAGGCAAGGCTGGCTATAGTCCTGAAATGAAGAAGATATTTGAGGTTCATCGATATATCAGGGAAGCCCCCAAGCCAGTGATCGCTGCGGTGAACGGCTGGGCCATTGGTGGTGGACATGTGCTTCACGTTATCTGCGATCTTACCATCGCTGCTGAAACTGCTAGATTCGGCCAGGTTGGTCCCCGAGTGGGAAGCTTTGATGCCGGATTTGGCTCGGCCTATCTGGCCAGGGTGGTAGGTGAGAAGAAAGCCAGGGAGATTTGGTTCCTGTGCCGCAATTATAGCGCCCAAGAGGCACTGGAGATGGGCTTGGTGAACAAGGTAGTGCCCGCCGATAAGCTCGAAGAGGAGGCAGAGCAGTGGTGTAAGGAGGTTTTGGCTCTCAGTCCCACTGCCCTCAGGTTCCTCAAAATTTCTTTCAACCAAAGTTCCGATCACATATATGGCATAGAGAGCTTAGCTGGATCGGGCCTGTGGCAGTTCTATACAGGGGAAGAGGCATTAGAGGGGCGGACATCCTACATGGAGAAAAGGCCACCGGATTGGGCCAAGTTTAGGAAGCCAGCTTAAGGTTTTAGGTAAGAGAGGCCCATTTTACCGTGGCTTCAAATCGGGAGCCTCTGAAAAGTTTTTCAGGGGCTTCAGGAGTGTCTGAAGAGTGGTGAGGATGCTTGGCTGAGGTTGGTGGCATGATAGTTAGGGTGAGAGTTTCCCCAGGGGGGGGAGTTTTGCTGTGGCGAGAAGGGCTGTATCTGGTAAGCTTCAAACGGTGAGGGAATCATTCCCTCCCGCTCCCCTGAAGGAGACGCTGCATCGTTTCAAGCTCCATCCCAGGAAGAGCCTGGGTCAGCATTTCCTTATTAATCAGAGAGTGCTACAGCAAATAACCTCAGCTGCCGAGCTTGCTCCTGATGATGTGGTGATTGAAGTAGGAGCGGGAGCGGGCATTCTGACTCTGGAGTTAGCCAGGAGGGTAAGGCAGGTTCTTGCCGTTGAACTGGATAGTAAACTCGCTTCTGCCTTATCTCAAATCGCTGCTCCCTTGTCCAATATTAGAGTTATCAATGCCGATATATTGCAAGTTAGCCCTGCCGAGCTACTATGGGGAGGGGAAAGTGCCGCTTTTCCCTCCCCATATAAAGTGGTAGCTAATCTGCCTTATTATATTGCCTCGGCTGTTTTGCGCCACTTTCTTGAGGCCCAGCTTAAGCCAAGCTTGATGATAGTCATGATGCAAAAGGAAGTCGGGGAGGCTATTGCGGCTCGACCGGGGCAGATGAGCTTGCTTGCCATCAGTGTTCAATTCTATGGCAAACCCGTTATCGTTGACCACGTAGCAGCCCAAAGCTTCTATCCCCCCCCGAAAGTTGATTCGGTCATCCTGCGTATCGACCTCGCCGATAACCCCGAGGTTTCGGTATCGGATAAGGCTAGATTCTTTGAAATCGTTCGGGCGGGCTTCAGCACACCGCGCAAGCAGTTACGCAATGCCTTAGCCCAAGGCCTAGGACTTCCCCCAGCAGAGGTAGCGGCCCTACTGGAGAAAGCGGAGATAAACCCCCAGCGCCGTGCCGAGACCCTGGATCTCGAGGAGTGGGCGAAGGTAGGCGAACTACTATGCTAACTGTCCCCGCTTATGCCAAACTTAATCTGACCCTCGAGGTTTTAGGCCAGTGCAGTAATGGCTACCATGAAATCTCCAGCGTAATGCAAACTATCACCCTCTACGATACCCTTTCCTTCCAGCCGAGTGAGCATATCCATTTGGTTTGTAACTTCCCTGAGCTCGCCTGGGAAGATAATCTGGTGGTTAGAGCAGCGAGGTTACTGCAACAGACTGCAGGCTCGAATTGTGGGGCATTTATCACCTTAGATAAAGGTATTCCTCACTCTTGCGGGCTGGGAGGTGGTAGTAGTGATGCTGCTGCCACTCTAAAGGCATTGAATAAGCTTTGGGGGCTAGACCTCCCCCAGCAAAGCCTAACAGAACTGGCCTGGCGACTTGGCTCTGATGTCGCCTTCTTCGCTCAGGGAGGAACAGCATTGGTAGAGGGAAAGGGAGAGAAAGTAACCCCTTTGCCGCAACTTTCTATGTCTTGGGTAGTGCTACTCAAGCCACCTTGCACTCTAGCTGATAAAACCCCCAAGCTATACGCTAGTTTGAACGAGTCCCACTTCACCACAGGGCACCTCAGCAGCAAAGTTGTTGATCAGCTACGAGAGGGTAAGGAAATAAATCCCGATTTATTTTATAACGTCTTCGAACAAGTTGCCTTTGCCCAATTCGGCGGACTTGGGGAATATCAGCAACAGTTTGTTGACGCTGGTGCTTCCTCAGTTCACCTCTCAGGTAGCGGCCCTACCCTGTTTACCCTGACCAAAGATAAGTCCCGAGGTGAGAGGATTTATCAGCAACTGAAATCCGCAGGAGCACAAGTTTACTTGGTTCAAACCAGGTGAGTTTGAACGATGAAAATCAACCATATGCTGAGCGACTTAGAGGAGAGCCTCCCCCGGGTCACCAAGGGGGGGGTGAAGAGGCTCCTTATCTTGGCAACCATTTTTACTGTCTGCCTGGCCATTTTTGTAGTTGCATTCTATTTTTTCGCCCCAGCAGAGCAATTTGTGGAAGGGTTTCAAAGATATGGCTACCCGGGGGTTTTCTTAGCAAATCTGCTCTGCAGCCTCAGCGTTGTTGTTCCTGCCCCTCCTGGATTGGCAGTAACCGTGGCTGTAGCCACCATAAATAACTGGATGTGGGTTGCCCTAGCTGCCAGCCTGGGTGGTACTTTGGGAGAGATTACTGCCTACTATGTAGGTTATGGAGGGCAGAAATTTGTTGCCCCGCAGAGCTCTCAGAGATACAACATGGTCGAGGGGTGGATGAATCGCTACGGAGGGATTGCTATCTCCGTCTTTGCCTTCGTCCCCATATTTATCTTTGACTTTGTGGGGATTGCCGCTGGAGCTTTAAAATATCCGGTGGGCAAGTTTTTCCTCTTCTGCTATGCTGGCAGACTGCCCCGGGCTTGTATTGAGGCTTATTTCGGAGCTGAGCTATTCAAGCTCATCATTCCTTATCTGCCTCAGTGGGCAAGCACTCCATTC
>DEIJ01000010.1 GCA_002352365.1 Dehalococcoidia bacterium UBA2777
CTACTCTCTTGGGGAGTGCGTCAAAAAGAGGCTCGAGAAGGCTACTTTATGGGGGATGGTGGGAAAGATGGCTAAGATTGCCCAGGGGCAATTGTTTACCCACTCTAAAAGTTCAGCAGTGGAGCCGGAATTCCTAGCTGGGTTAGCTCAATACTGTGGGGCTGAGGATGAGGCCGTGGATCAAATAAAAAGGGTGGGAAGCGCTCGCCAATTCCTGGAAATAGCCTTGGAGAGTAACCTCAGCGAAGTCTGTGGAATGATTTGCCAGCTTGGTGCCCGAAATTGCTTCGCCAGGGTGAAGGAGAAGATAGCGATAGAGTGCATTCTCAGTGATTTCGAGGGGAAAGTCTTAGGCAGGGCGAGTGTGGGATAAGGTTTACATCATCGGCGTAGGTGAAGGTGGGGGCATAGACCCCAGATATAGGCCATTGGCCAATGAGGCGGAAATAGTCTTCGGCTCCCAGAGGCTGTTTAGTTACTTCCCTGAATTAACCGGAGAGAGATTTGCTATCCGGGGAAATTTAACTGAAGTGGTGGAGTCGATCCGAGCCAATTTGGGGAGGAGGAAGGTAGTAGTCCTAGCTTCCGGCGACCCTAACTTCTATGGCATCGCTAGGCATCTAGTTACTGCCTTGGGTAAAGAAAAGGTGGAGATAATCCCCAGCGTAAGTGCCATGCAGCTTGCCTTTGCCAGGATAAAGGAGAGCTGGGATGATGCTGCTTTCATCAGCGTCCATGGCCGACCGATGGAGGGGATTATGGAGGTAGTACATTCGAACCGAAAGGTTGGTATCTTCACCGACGCTGAACATACCCCGGCTGAGATCGCCAAATTCTTGTTATCTCATGGGTTAAAAGATTATCAGGCTTATGTCTGCGAGAATCTAGGCGGTGAACAGGAAAGGGTTATCCAGGCAGACCTTAGCACCTTAGCTACGATGAACTTTTCTCTGCTCAATTTTTTGATCTTAATCAGTACCGCTTCACCTCATACTTGGTCGCCAGGCATTCCCGATGAAGAGTTATTCACCTTGCGGGGAGGGTTGATCACCAAAATGGAGATTAGAGCAGTGAGTCTGGCCAAACTCGCTGTTAGGGAGGACAGCATCATCTGGGATATTGGTGCAGGATCTGGAGCAGTTTCCATCGAAGCAGCCTTGATTGCCAGAAAGGGGCGTGTCTATGCCATCGAGAAAGATGTCAAAAATATAGCCTTAATTGAGAAGAATATTGAGAAATTTGGCACTCATAATGTCGAGGTGATACACCAGATTGCTCCTCAGGGGCTAAGCGATCTCCCCGATCCCATGGCGGTATTTATCGGTGGGAGCGGCGGGAAGCTTGAGGAAATCTTAACTGTTGTCTGCTGCCGTCTGAGACCACAAGGAAGAATAGTAATTAATTTGGTTACTACGGACAACTTGAGCATTGCTCTTAATTACCTCAAGACCAGGGGATTCACCACTGAAGTGGCACTAGTGAATGTGGCCCGGAGCAAGCAGATAGCCAATCTCACTAGGTTTGAGGCATTAAACCCAGTATTTATAGCTTGCGCGAGAAGGGTGGAGGATTGAGCTTCAGGCAAGGAGTAGGACACTATCTGGCACGAATGTGTAAAAGTAACGATGAGTTGTCACCTTAAAATCCTTCGCCAGGGGAGTACTATATTACACCTGAGCCTGGGTGGTAGGGAGAGCACCGAGTCTTGGAAAGTAATCAGAATGGAAACAGAGGATATCGCCTGGATAGAGGAGGCGGTGTGATCGTTGGATCATGGCCAATCAGAGTGAAGCCTTTCGAGGAGGTGCTGATTAGCTAGGTAGGTTGACTCCTATGCTAAGGGAGGATAGGATATAACCAGAGAAATTTCCACCGTTATCGGGCGCAGCTATAGAGGTAGCCAAAAAACTAAAAGAGGGCGCAAGTGTCTGAAGATATCGATCTTTCCTTCATAGATCGGCCAGAGATTCGTCAATTCATATTCTACCCACGCAAAGATCACTATACCGAGCCTTCCATATCCAATGCAACTAACCACTTTGTCGAGGTTGCCCAGGGAACCTACATTGGGTGTCGGCTGTACCAGGCTAAGGCAAATTGCCCTATAATCCTTTACTTCCATGGCAATGGTGAAACTGTAGGTGACCATGACTACATTGCTCCACTTTATAACCAAAGGGGGATAAATCTCTTGGTAACAGACTATCGCGGGTATGGAATAAGCGGAGGTGAACCGACTTTCACCAATATGATTCGTGATGCCCATGTTATTTTTAAGGCCGTTAATGAGGTCATTGACCGGAGTGGCTATAGTAAACATCTCTTCCTCATGGGTCGTTCGCTTGGAAGTGCCCCAGCAGTTGAATTAGCCTCCCATTACCAGAAAAGTCTCGATGGCCTTATCATTGAGAGTGGATTTGCCGATATCTTCCGCCTGTTAACCTTTTGGGGATTTAGGGTTGATAGGGCTTTTATGGACAAAGTGAGGGGGCTTTCTAACCTGGGGAAGATCCAATCGGTACATATTCCCACTCTAATTATTCACGCGGAATATGACCATATCATACCCTTGGAGGAAGGGAAAAAGCTTTACCACAGCGCGGCCGCAAAAGACAAACGCCTACTGATTATTCCCAATGCCGATCACAACAATCTGATGCTAACCGGTATGGAGCAATACTTCAAGGCAATTGAGAGCTTGGTATTGGAAGCTGGGGTATAATTGCCCTGATCAACTGGCCTTCAGAAATGACTTCTGACCTCCTTAACCACTATGCCCACTACCGTAGAGAAAACCTTGGAAATAATGTCCCTTATCACCTCTCTCGCAAGCCTGATCCACTGTGTCAAATCATTTAAGCAGGTAGCCCAACTTTAGGTTGTTGCCTCATAAAAAATGTTTCGTGAACATCCTAGCTCTGTCAGGTTGATAATAACGGATGTTCCACTGGAAGGGC
>DEIJ01000118.1:0-9257 GCA_002352365.1 Dehalococcoidia bacterium UBA2777
ATGCAATACAGCCGCCCCAGGCATCTGCCCCTTCCCTGCCTCACAGCCATTTCGCCCTCCCTGGTGCCTTCTTTCCCCCACTGACAGTGGGCTTGCCCCAGGAAGTCCTCTACCTCTTGCTGTAATGCTACCTGAAGCATATACCTGGCCCCCAATCTAACAAAGGCATCCGATGGGTGCTGCTCTCCAACATAACCCCGAGCAAATCATCAAATTCTTGCTTTAATTTCCTACCGGGTGGTATTCTATTTGTGGTGTAAGTCATCCTTTCTAGGGCTGTTATAACCCTGAATTATTTTTCTTTGGAGGCATCTTATACCAATCTCTTTTTGCAGAACTAGCTAGGATATCGCCAATCATGCAAAAATATTTGAGGTTAAGGACGGTTCTGATTTAATATGTTACCTGCCCACCAATGTATCAGCTTAGCTAGAAGGGAAAATTTCTAGCTATCAGGAGTTGGTAGAGAAGATGGAAATTTTAGTTGATTGGTTTTATCAATACGGCTGGAAGGTCCTTTTGATTCTGACACTTTTCGCCGCGATATATTGGCTTATCCACCATCTCACTCCCCCAGTGGTAAAGAGCAGGGTCAGAAGTCAAATGAAGGGGAAGCCCGAAGTGGAGATGGAGAAAAGAGCCGACACTTTGATCAGAGTAATCAGGGATACATCCACTGTAGCTCTGGGGATACTCGCCCTTTTTGTTGTCCTCGATCAGATAGGAATCAACATCACTGCCGCTTTAGCCGGGTTGGGAGTGGTAGGGATAGCGGTGGGCTTGGGAGCCCAAGCTTTGATTAGAGACATAATTTCCGGTTTTCTCATCCTGCTCGAAAACCAGTACAGTGTAGGGGATGTGATACGAGTGGGAAATATTGCCGGTGGGGTGGAGGAAATCACTTTGAGGAGAACTATTTTGCGGGATCTGGATGGGGCAAGAACTAGCATCCCCAATGGGGAAATCCGAACAGTTAGCAATCTGACCCAGGAATGGTCGAGGGCTCATTTGAATATTAGCGTGGCTTACAAAGAGGACGTTGACCGTGTTATGGCAGTGATGAGGAAAATCTGGGAGGAGATGGCTCAAGACTCCAATTGGTCATCCTTCATAATTTCAACAACCCCCTCGCTTCTGAGAGTGGACGAATTTGGGGATTCGGGTATTGTTATAAAACTGGTGGGGGAAACCCAGCCTATTAGGCAATGGGATGTGATGGCGGAATTCAGAAGGAGGGTTAAGAGAGTTTTTGATGAAGAGGGAATTGAAATCCCCTGGCCACACACCAAGGTGTACTTTGGGAATTCACCAGGGGGGACAATGCCGGCCTAGGGGTATAAATGTAAACTCAAGTCTGAGATCCCCCTCAGTGATGTTTTCAAATATGGGTAACACTTCTTAGAGATGGGGTAACACCCCGGTATTCAGCGAAAGACCGCAGCTTCTCCAGCGGAGTCATCCAGCCCAGAGCTGAGTGGGGTCGTCGTTACTAAAAGAAATCCAAGAACCGGGATAACTCCTTCCTCCTCTTGGCAGGTTTTCTAAATCCCCCAGGTTCTGGGAACTCCTCATCATCGGTGCGGTGGCCCCTCTCTACCTTCCCATTTGTTTCGGTGTAGCAATAGGAATGAGGTTATGCCTTATCCCCCTCTCCTTTCTTAGACCTCTTTAGTCCATAATATCTGAACTTGATCAGCACTATCTCTATCCAATTGTATTTCTCGTCAACAGCTAGAGCTCTGAACTCTACTGCCTCACTCCCCTCCAGAAATTGTTTGATTTGTTCTATTGTTTGTAGACCTTCGTCGTTCATGATTAGTCGCATGTCCCAATCATAAACGAGCTGCCTTAATCCTTCAGGCTTATCTTGCGTTAGAAATCGATACTCTCTTCAGGCTAGTCTTGTATTGGAAGAGACTTAGGCAAGACTCACCTGGCCATCGGCTTGGGATTGGAAGCGGTGAGGGCGGGCTGCTTAAGTCTACTTCATTACCCTTCCAGAGCTGGCTGAGCAGATGCCGCGGGATAGAGTTGACCCCAGGTGGGCAGAGAAGCTGAGGGTTCTAAGCCATCCACGGCTGCCCATCATCGACGAAGTAGGCTATGTACCTTTGGGTCCAATAGTCTCCTACTTTGTCTTCTCATGGTATGCCGCAGATATGAGAAGGGGGCCATGATCTGGACATCCAATAAGGGCTTTGGGGAATAACCTTGCATCTTTGCCGGGGATGAGGTGCTCACCGCCGCCATCCTGGATCGGCTGCTTCATCATGGCACGGTGATCAACATCCGAGGGCGGTCCTATCGGCTACGTGATAAGCTTCAGGCTGGTACAGTGGCTGCTGCCCCTCCCCCCACTCCAGTAAGCACAACGCCAATGGAGAAGCCATAATGAGCAAACCAGGCAACCTAATATCCAACCGGGTGGGGAATTTTAAACCGCCCTTGACAGACATCCAATGGGTGCTGCTCTCCATCATAACCCTGAAGCAAATTATCAAACTCTTGCTTTAATTTCCTGCCGGGTGGTATTCTATTCATAGTGAAGGTGATTAACCTGCTCCCGAGTTAAGGACGGTAGTATCTCCCTCTCGACTTTTGGAGTGTCAACGAGGAGCATTGGGTTAGTTTGAGCATTAAGCCCCAGCCCTGACCTGGGAGAGTATAGCCAGTTACGAAATGTCCTCAGTGCTCTAAAGTATCTGCGCTTCCCACCATTGGAGCAAGACAAATTATTCGGCTTTGATGTCTTGTCCACTAACACCTGCTCCTGTCACACTACTTGCCTTAGTCAAAAGCTCTTGATAAAATTCTACTGTCCTGGGCGATAAGCCATCCGGTCTTGATTTGAGGAATGAAGTTATCAGGCTTTGAGGCGTGTGGCGATTATGAGAGGGTGTAGCTTCCTTGAGCTGACTCTTAACCAGCCGGTTAGAGGTTTGAGTCCTCTGCGCCTCATTATGGTTTTATCTTATCCTGATCCTGTCGCACTGGGAAAATCTCTACTTATCAGGAGAATCTAAATCGCTTTTTGTAGTATGCGCAGAAAGAAAACTCCCCCATCATCAAGAGATGACGTCCTTCCTAGCTTACCTTCAAGGCGATGTAGACTATATGGTGATCCTAAATAGCAGGATCAGTATCTTAGCTTGGACAGTGCATACCTATTACCGGACGTGGGTAGGTTCTTCAACTGGCTGAAATCAGAGAATGCTGCTGAAGAGAAAATTAAGGAGGACTTGGTAACATTCTCTAGTTAGTTTCGCTAGAGGAGGAAATCGTGAAAACGAAACAGGAAGGAACAAAATTGACGGAGGTAAAGGCTTTAAAGGGCAAGTTCCGAATTATGAGGAGGTGAGAGAAAATGGCAAATAAAAGGATGCAGCCAGAGCATGCGCGACTAATGTCTGTAGGTGAAAGGGGGGAGCTGCCACAGCATGAGGAATTTACCCCCGAGCTACAGGCAAGGAGGAGGGCCAGGGCAGACAAGCCATTCTACGCCCACAGTGTTTACTTTAATACCCAGGCACCAAAGGATGGAATTAGGCACTTCGTAGATGGCATAGGCGATGTAAATCCATTATTCAGGGACGGGGAGTACGCCAGGAAGACTAAATATGGTAGCATCATTGCCCCCGGTTGCTATTTATATACCATCCAGTGGATGGTTCCAGGAATTGGAGGCACAGGAATACATGGTTGGTATTCTGGTGGGGGGTGGGAGTGGTATAGACCGATCTTTGCTGGCGATGAATTTACCGTCGTTAGTGTCATACGAGAGCTGGTGGAAAGGAAAGGCAAGATGGGAGGGGGAAGAACCTGGATCGATTATAGTGAGCCCATATATATAAACCAGAGGGGGGAGATTGTAGGCAAAGAAAAAGGTTGGGCCGTTATAGCTGAGAGGCAGGCATCTGGGTCAGCTGGGAAGTATCTTGCCACTCCTAAGCCTGTCTACGCCAGAGAGGATTGGGTTAAGATTCTTGAGCTCTACGAGAAGGAGGAGCTGAGGGGCGCTGAGCCGAGATATTGGGAGGATGTCGAGATAGGTGATAAGCTGGGTCCTATGATCAAAGGACCCCTGAGTGTCAGAGATGAGATCGCCTGGCTAATGGGCGCTGGCTCCCCATTCTTCAGGGCACACAAGATAGAATACGACTGGGAGAGGAGGCATCCCCGAGGACTGGAATATGTAAAGGATACAGGTGAGGCAGATGTCCCTGAGCTGGTTCACGTATTCGATGCCTTTGCTCGTGAGATAGGAGTACAACGGGCTTATGATTATGGCTCGCAGAGGATGAGCTGGCTGGGTCAGTTGTTTGCCAATTGGATAGGTGATGATGGCTTCCTGTGGAAGATGCGGGGTGACCTGAGGGTCTTCAACCAGATGGGTGACATTACCACCTTTGAGGGGAGAGTTACCGAGAAGTACATAGAGGAAGGGAAGTGCTGTGTAGATATTGAGGCTTGGGCCAAGAATCAGAGGGATGAGTGGTCAATGCGCCCTAATCCAGCAACAGTGATCCTTCCCTCAAGGGAATATGGGCCGGTAGTCTATCCTAACCCTGCGCCCAAGTTGATGGAGGAGGTAAAGAGTGCAAGACCTTTAGATGAGCTGCTAAGAGAGGGATCTATCTAAAGGTCACCAATACCGTAGACAAGTTTGCCCGCCACTACCACAAGCCATTGAGCAACTGAAAGTCAATCGTTATAATTACCCTGAGGGGGCTTTTATGTCTTATATCCATTTTGCAAAGATGCAAGCCAGTGGCAATGATTTCATTCTAATAGATGGTGTTGGGATGGAGCGCGACTGGTCAGAGTTGGCAAAGGTGATGTGCCGCCGCCGCTTCGGGATTGGCGCTGATGGGCTTATCTCGGTCCTACCTTCAGAGGTGGCTGATTTTGGCATGCGTATGTTCAACCCCGACGGCTCTGAAGCTGAGGTGTGCGGCAATGGCCTGAGGTGTTTTGCCAAATATGTAATGGAAAGCCGGCTTGTGCCAACCCAGCAACTTAAAGTTGAGACTATAGCGGGGATTAGAACGGTCAAAGCCGATCTGGATGGTGGGATAGTTGTTAAGGTGCAAGTAGCCATGGGTGTACCCCAACATACCTTTAGCACTGTTATTAATGTGGAGGATAAGGGGTTGGAGGTAACTGGTGTTTCTATGGGCAATCTCCACGCTGTTTGTTTCCTCAAAGAGCCTGTGGCTGATTTCCCCCTCTTAGAGGTTGGCCCCAAAGTAGAACATTATCCTTCCTTTCCTCAGAGGATAAACTTTGAGATTGCGAATATCGTGAGTCGACACGAGATAGGAGCTCGTGTTTGGGAGCGAGGAGCTGGTGAGACTCTCTCCTGCGGCAGTGGTGCCTGCGCTATCGCCGCTGCCGCTCGATGGGGTGGCTTGGTGGATAGTGAAGTTGACATAATATTACCAGGGGGCACTGTAGCAATGAGATGGGATGGAATAGGGGAGATTATCTTGAGCGGGCCTGCTGAGACAGTGTTCAGCGGAGAATGGCGGGATCAATATGCGGTTAGCCAAGCGGATTGAGGCACTGCCTCCGTATCTCTTTGTGGATATAACCAAGAAAATTGCTGAGAGGAAAGCTCGGGGAGAAGATGTGGTTAGCTTCGCCATTGGCGATCCTGACATCCCTACCCCGCCTCATATTATTGAGCGTCTCAGCCAAGCTGCCCGAGATCCTGCCAACCATCGCTATCCGGAGAGCGAAGGACTACCCCAACTTCGCCATGCCATCGCCGAATGGTATAAGCAGCGCTTCGGCGTTACCCTTGACCCGGATAAAGAAGTACTACCTCTCATTGGTTCCAAAGAAGGCATCGGGCATATCGCTCTGTGTCTTGTCAATGCTGGTGACCTCGCCCTGGTGCCTGACCCGGGATACCCAGTGTATTCTATAGGCACTATGTTCGCTGGCGGTGAAACTTATCCTCTTCCCTTAACTGAAGAGAATGATTTCTTGCCTGACCTCGACCAAGTCCCTCCGCAGGTAGCCCAGAGAGCTAAGCTTTTATGGATAAATTACCCCAATAATCCTACCGCAGCAGTGGCCGGAGTTGATTTCTTTGCCAATGTGATCGACTTTGCCCGAAAGTATGACCTGGCAGTCTGTCACGATACCCCTTATACTGAAGTTGCCTTCGATGGTTATCGCCCCATTAGCTTGATGGAAGTACCTGGGGGTAAAGAAGTAGGAGTGGAGTTTCACTCTTTTTCCAAAAGTTATAACATGACCGGATGGCGGATAGGGATGGCAGTGGGTAACGCTCACATGATCAATGCCCTGATGAGGGTAAAATCAAACCTAGACTCGGGGATACCTCAAGCTATCCAATATGCTGCTATAGAGGCCTTGCGTGGACCTCAGGATTGCATTGGGGAGCATAATGCGATTTATCAGCGGCGGCGTGACCTGATGGTGAAGGTTCTTGGCGAGATAGGGTTAAAGATAAGACCTCCACAGGCAAGCCTTTACCTTTGGGTGAAGATTCCTCCCAGCTTTTCCTCAACCGAGTTTGCTGCCAAGCTGCTGGATGAGGCAGGGGTAGTGGTTACCCCGGGTATAGGTTATGGGAGATATGGCGAGGGTTATATTCGCCTCTCTTTAACCATCCCGGATGATCGACTTGAGGAAGGAATAGCCCGGCTCAGAACTTGGTATAACAATGTAAAGTTGACATAAAACTAACGACATAAATCAATTTATTGACATAAATTCTTGACATAAAATTGAAGTTGACATAAGGAGCAAGGTGGGGGAGAATTTGTCGGTTACCCGGCCGGTGGTCGAGAGAGCTTTTCTTGTTGGGGTTGAGGCAAAAGGAGGGCGAAACAGGTGGTCAATAGAAAATTCCCTTGCTGAGCTAGAGCAGCTAGCCCGCACTGCTGGGGTGGAAGTGGTGGGAAAGCTGACACAGCGTCTGGATAGGCCATCGCCTAAGCATTATCTGGGCACAGGCAAGCTGGAGCAATTGATAGCCTTCAAGGGAGAGAAAGGCTATAATGTGGTGATTTTCGACGATGAGCTGTCACCACGACAGCAGAGAACCCTTGAGGAAACCATTGAGGTTAAGGTCATCGATCGCACTGCCTTGATCCTGGACATCTTTGCCAAACAGGCACACACCCGAGAAGGACAACTGCAAGTCGAACTAGCCCAATATCAATACCTATTGCCCAGACTTCGAGGCCAATGGAGCCACTTAGAGCGTCTTGGTGGTGGTATTGGTACCAGAGGCCCTGGTGAGTCTCAGTTGGAGACCGATAGACGCCTTATCCACCACAGGATTGAGAACCTCAAAGTCAAGATTGAGGCAATAAGAAAACATCGTCATCTCTATCGCCAGCAGCGCTCCAGGGTGGGCATCCCTATTGTGGCACTGGTTGGCTACACTAATTCGGGAAAAAGTACTCTGCTGAATACCTTAAGCTCGGCCAATCAAGAAGTGGGGGATAGGCTATTTGCTACCCTTGATCCTCTGACACGCCGTATCACTTTGCCTAACAAGCAGCAGATACTGCTAACCGATACGGTGGGTTTCATCCACAAGCTCCCTCCTTACCTTTTGGCTGCTTTCAGGGCTACCCTTGAGGAACTTATGGATGCTGATTTGCTCCTCCACATTGTGGACATAACCCATAAGAGTGCTGTTCAGCAGTGCCAAACAGTAGAGGAAATCTTGAATGACCTGGGCCTTGCCCAAAAACCCAAACTTATTGCCCTCAATAAAATAGACTTGCTACCGAAGGGTGAGGAGCTGGAAGGTGCCATTACTCACTTTACCCAGCAGTTCAACATGGAAAGCCAAGAGGTAGTGTCGATCTCAGCAGCTAAAGGCTGGGAGCTAGATAGACTAATGCATTTAATTAGTGGAATTCTGAAAGCACCCCTCAGTCAGGAAACTTAGGCCCCCACCCGGTAAAGTCAGAGAAATTCAAAAGCTGCCCCATTAGGTTTCTGTTCTCCTATGATGGGTCTTATGTATTTGCCTCAGTTGCGGATTAGTGACGTGAGTATAAACCTGGGTAGTACTAACATTCTCATGCCCCAGCATCTCCTGAACTGAGCGAAGGTCGGCACCAGACATTAGTAAATCGGTGGCAAAGGAGTGCCTTAGAGTATGTGGGGTTGCCTTTATGGGTAAGCAGCTTTTTTTGGCATATTTGTCTACAATCCGCTGCACCGACCTTACTGTTAGTCGCATTTTCTCACCGTCTCTTGCTGGCTCGACTCTTCCACTATAACGAATAAATAAAGGCTTAAAGCTATCAGTGCGGCTCTTTAAATAGCGGTCAAGCCAAAAAGCAGCCACATCGGATAGGTATGCTACCCTTGGTTTATGACCCTTACCAATGACTCCAAACTCCCTATGCTCTATGTTTATTTGATCCCGGTTTAGTTTTACCAGTTCCGAGACTCTTAATCCGGCACTAAACAGAACCTCCAGAATAGCTCTATCCCTTAGCCCCACTTGGCAAGATATGTCTGGACTCTCAAGTAACATCCCTATCTGGTCTATATCCAAGAATTCAACTGAGCGAGGTTTTTCTTTGGGCAGCTCTATTTTGCCATAGGGCAATGTGGGGATATCACGCTGGACTGAAAGATAGCGCAAAAAAGCTCGTAACGCTATTATGTGGTAGGTTTGGGTGATTCTTTTAAGGGATTGGTCATAATCATCTCTCAGTCGGGCTAAATACACCCTATATCTTCGTACAAGTTCCAAAGTTATATCGCCGGGTAAAGTTTCGGGGGCGGTTTCATCAAGCCAGCCAGAGAACCGAACCAGATAATGTTTATAAGCGCAGATGGTTGATGGTGAACAGCCCTTCTCGATCTCCAAATATTCTAAAAACTCAGCAATTAACTGCTCTAAACCCAAGAGGCTCCTTAAGTTAATCTTGGTTCGTACAAGCATCATTGTACGACACGACTGTTGTATCACCCTTAGCTTTCTGTGGCAAGATGAGCCGTCGCCCCCCCATCTTTTTGCCAACCTCCTCAGGCTTATCCATGGGGCAATTCCCTGATACTTCCACAGTCTCCCTTGCCAAATAGTGGGCCCGGTAGGATTCGAACCTACGACCAACCGGTTATGAGCCGGCCGCTCTGCCCCTGAGCTACGAGCCCACAGAGCGGGAGAAGGGACTCGAACCCTCGGCCACCTGCTTGGAAGGCAGGAAAATACATTGCAATTGCTTAACAAAATGTCAGTTTCACAGATAGCA
>DEIJ01000118.1:9311-10057 GCA_002352365.1 Dehalococcoidia bacterium UBA2777
CTCTCAATGCTCTTGCTGAAAAGACAAGAACATAGAGGCCAGACTACTTTAACCTGTTTCTCCAGTCTCGGGAAGCAATGGGGGTGAGTCCCAGAACACTGGACTTCTACAAGGATAGACTTTCTAGGTTTTTTTTTCAAGTCAATTATCTTATGTAAAGGAAAGGGTCAAATAGAATTCCCCACCTCCTGGGAAAATATGGTCTCCTATGATAGAAGTGTTATCGTAGGAGGGCCAAAGGACCCCCCAACCTCACCCCCGGCTACAGGGCTGACTTACCTTGAGGTACAAGACAATCTGGAGCGGCTCAAATTGACTCAGGCCGTCTCTGCCCTAGACCGGCTGGCTGAGGAGGCGTCCCCCAGGGGCAATGGAGCTATATCGAGTTCCTGGGGAAGCTCCTGGAGGAAGAGATGGCGAGCTAATATAGAAAGTTGTGGAAATTGATGACGCCAGGACAGAGAAAGGCGTATCCTTCCAGTGAAAGAAAAATCCCTTTAAGGGAAAAAGGAGGGACACGCCCTGGCAACATCATACCAGAGAAAGAGCAGAGAAGAACAGAGGGACGAGGTACAAGATGCTTTGGAAGCATATGTTAGGGAAGGAGCCAGGAAGATGCTGGCGGCGGCGTTAGCAGAGGAAGTTAACGCCTTCCTGGGGCGAAATCACTACGAACGGGGTAAGGAGTTTCGCGGCTACCGGAATGGCTATCACCCACCGCGGGAGCTAACCGTGGGCCTGGGGCC
>DEIJ01000118.1:10164-12186 GCA_002352365.1 Dehalococcoidia bacterium UBA2777
GGCTCTATCACCCAACGCCATCGTCCGGCTGAAGGAGCACTGGGGAAAGGAATATGAAGGCTGGCGAAAGCGGCCGTTGTGGGAGCACCGTTATGCTTACGTCTGGGCTGATGGGGTTTATCTTGATGCCGGAACTGAAGTGGAAAAGACGGCGCTCCTGTGTGTCGTGGGCGCTCGAGACGACGGTGGAAAGGAACTGCTAGGGATGGATCCAGGCTACCGGGAGAGTAAGGAAAGCTGGGCGGAAGTGCTTCGGGACCTTCGTAACCGGGGATTAGAAACGCCTCTTGTGGCGACAGGCGATGGCGCCCTGGGGCTATGGGCAGCCCTGGATGAGGTCTATCCCACCACCGAGCATCAACGATGCTGGAACCACCGTATTACCAACGTGCAGGCCAAATTGCCGAAACGGCTCCAGAAAGAGGCACGCCGCCGTTTACGAGAGATGGCTGAGGCTCCAACACACAAAGAGTGTGAAGAATTACGCGAGCGGTATGTCACCGAGCTCATGGCTGCTGACCAGCGTGCCGCCGCGGAAACCGTGCTCAGGGACTGGGAAGACTTCGTTACCTTCTATCACTACCCGCAGGAACACTGGATACACCTCAGGACTACCAACCCGCTGGAATCAGTCTTTAGTGGGGTGAGATTACGGACTGATGCTACCAGGCGGATGCGGCGGCGGGATAACGCTCTCTACCTGGTGTTTAAAATCATCGAGCGGCTAAGCCAGAACTGGCGGTCTCTCAACGGTGGTGCCAATCTGATGACCCTGGTCCTGGAGGGCTATACGTTCAAAGATGGCATTCTCCAGCGACAACGGATGCCTGAGCTGGCAGGTGCGACGAGCTAACGAAAGGAATGCTGGGAGGGAATTTCCACAACATTTGACAAGAGCTCGAATATTCCTGCCCTATTGTTGTGCGCCCAGAACCAGTTGGGGTAATAGAGAGTCAGGGCGGGGACTTCCTCAGCATAGACTGCCTGAACTTCCTGCACCATCTCCAGTCGCTTTGCAGTATCCATCTCATGAAGCTGAGCATCGAGGAGCTGGTTCAGGGTTTCGTTCTCGGTGTACCTGGCACTATTGAATCCCTGCCCGGTAATCACCTTTGGCAATATCGAGGGTTCGTAGAGGCCGCCATGTCCGTAGACCGAAAGGTCGAATTCCCAGGCTCCGACCCTGGCATCGAGGGATTTACCCTCCAGCATTCTAAGGTCCACTTTTATCCCGACGCTTTCCAACTGCTGCTTGATGAACTCACCGACATCTCCGAACCCATACTTTTTCTGAGTGAGCAGCTCCAATTCCAGTGCCTGGCCGTCCTTCACAAAGAAGTCGCCATCAAGCTCATATCCCAAATCCTTCAAAATGCCCTGGGCCTTATCGGGATCGTAATTGTACTGCTCGATATTCGGGTTGTACCATTTGCTGTCCGGAGGCATCATCCCGGCGCTGCCTGGAGTGGCATGGCCTCTCTGGGTAATCGCCACCAGCGACTCTCTGTCAATGGCATAGGCAAGGGCCTGTCGAAACTCCCCGATAGAGAGGGGTTCCTTAGTGTGATTTATGGTGAGCTTGGCATTCCAACCGCAGGGCGCTTGTATCACGGTGAAACCCTTCTCCTCCATTTCCCCGACAAGCTCAGGTGGAATTCCTCCGGCATCGATGCTCCCATCCTTCAGAGCAGCCGGCACCATCTGTTCGCTCACCTTCACGAATTTCAGCTTGTCTATCTCCGGCTTACCTGAGTAATAGTTTTCGTAAGCTTCATAGAGGTATGTGCCGTGCTCCTTGCTGTAGTCGGCGAGCTTATAGGGGCCTGTCCCGATCACCGCTTCAGGCCATCGAAGCTCATCGGATCGTCCACAGTTTCCCATATGTGTTTGGGAAGTATTGCCATCGTGCCCGCTATGTCATTCAAGAAGGGCGCATAAGTCGTTTCCAGATAGAGCTTCACGGTGTGATCATCGATCACCTCGACCTGTGTTACCGCTGGGTGAGATGGACCCTGAAATTTA
>DEIJ01000101.1 GCA_002352365.1 Dehalococcoidia bacterium UBA2777
TAGGCGCACTTCACTGAGATTTATTCCTATTATACCCGGTTATGCCCGCCTGAAGCTATTACTCGGACACACTCCTAGTGCGGTAATGTGCTCTGCTGAACCTCAGTCGGTCGTCACTGTATTACCGTCCTACAGGGGTGAGCGAGTATGACCCAGTAAGCCGTGCCCTGGGCACAAGGCGTACCCATACCTGCTGCATGGCTTGAAGGTGAACCGGGTGAACCAGCTACAACACGGCATCCAGATTAGCATGGATGGAAAGGGGAGATGCCGGGATACCGGACACCAAAGGAGATATTTGAGACCAAGAGTCCATCAACAGGTGGGGTAGATGCCAGCGCGAAAACAATCATGGCTCAGGAAGAACCAGAGAGGAGGTGCTTTTGCGACACAGGTCTGATACTATATTCATGGTATAATCCTGACACAAGGGTGATGGCCACCAATAAGATGATGGGGGACTCTCTTAATCTAATCCCATTCCTGTCTAAACCACTGGGTCCACCCACAAAGGCAGTGGCAAGAGATAGGTGTGATTGGCTTTGCGCAAAAGGAAGGTATCTATGCCGATGCTTTTTGCACAAGCGGAGGGGTTGCAGCCAAGCTTCAATTTAGCATTTTTAGAACATGCCAATAATAGAGTACATAGGCAAGAGGCCAAGAATAGATGACGGTGCATTCATTATGGATAGCGCTACATTGATTGGCGATGTGACGATTAGCAACAGAGTTTTGATCCTTTCTAACGCAGTATTGAGAGGGGATCTTAACGGGATTTATATCGGAGAAGAGGTATGTATCCAGGAGAATTCTGTTCTAAACCCAACGGTAAAGGAACCAATAATAATTGAGGGCTATTCGATAGTAGGGTACGGTGCTAAGGTGCATGGCGGTGAAATTGGGAGGGGTGTGTTTATCGGGGCAAATTGTGTAATTCTGCAGGGTGTAAGGATAGGTGAAAATTCGCTGGTTGCGGCAGGTTCTGTTCTTCTCGAAGATATGATTATCCCACCAAGATCACTGGTAGCAGGTGTACCTGCCAGGGTAGTAAGGAACCTCAAGGATGAAGATGTAGAATGGACAAAGATAGGTGTTGCTGGATATATGGAAATCCTTAAGGAATATGAAAACAAATTAAAGAGGTGGGAAATCCGACAGGGGATTGCTTCACCTGGCTCATAATGACATAGGGGGGTATAAACTTACTGCGACAGGCTGCTTAAAAGGTCAGCGCTGCGGCTTTTAGTAGAAATGGCTGGTTTCAAACATAACCTTACATTTCCCGTTACTGCTTAGTCGGTATTTGGTTCCATGAGAGCGTCAGATTCAATAAGCATGGTATCCAAAAAAAACAAAATAAATGAGATTTCTACCTGTAAGGAGGCTTAAAATGTTTCAAAGAGTGGACTGCACCCGCATGATTGGACAGATGGGGTTAGGAGAGTCTGACCAGGTACCCCCTTGTCTTGTTGCGCGAATACCATCTCTTCAAAGTCATCCGGCGACAGATAACCAAGTGCCGAATGGAGTCTCTTGTGATTATACACGTCATCCAGGAAATCGGGAGGTTTTTTCATTACATCCTCATATGTTTCATACTCACATAAGTACACCTCCTCATATTTAAGGGTTTTGAAGAAGCTCTCCATCATAGCGTTCTCATAGGGGTTGCCCGTTGCTGCCATACTGATTTCAAGTCCATGGTGCTTGAGTTCATCCACATATTCAGTGCAAGCGTATTGTACTCCTTGATCTGAGTGATGGATGATACCTGGCTTGGGCTTGCGCAAAGCTATGGCCATGCATAGCGCCTCGAGTGTCAGCGCGGCATCAATTCTGGTGGAGATGGCATAGCCAATGACCCGCCGGGAACAGGCATCCAGTATCGCTGCCAGGTAGACAAATCCAGTCCTGATACGGATGTAGGTGATATCCGAAAGCCATACCTGGTTTAACCTATAGATAGTGAGGTCCTTGATGAGATTGGGATACCTGGGGAAATGATGATGGCTATTGGTGGTCCTCACCTTTTTCCTCCTCGCTCGGCAGAGTAGGTCACCTTCCCGCATCAGGCGCAGCACCCTCTTATGGTTCACTGTCCATCCTTCGTGCTCGAGCTGATGAGTGATCCGGCGATAGCCATAGCCGGGAAACTCAAGGCAGATAGCTTCAATACGATCTATGAGATCAGCCTCCCTTTTCTCCTGTTCAGGGATCTTGGCTTTGTTCTTGTAGTAGAAGGTGCTATGAGCAATATTCATAAGCTTGCACCCCCTTCGGATACTGCTGATGAGGCGCCTGCACCTGGCGATGACCTCCCGTTTCTTGGGGAGTGGTTGAGGCTCCTCTGTAACCCCCTTTTTAGAAACTCATTCTCCAGCGTTAGCTTGCCCACCAGCCGTTCCAGTTTCTCCACTCTATCCTTAAGGGCTGCTTCCTCAGTAGGCTCGTTATCGAACTTACCCCGGCTGTACTGCTTCTTCCAGTGATAGAGTAGGCTTGCTGAGATGTTGTACCGACGGCAGAGCTGGGCTGGGCGGCTC
>DEIJ01000060.1 GCA_002352365.1 Dehalococcoidia bacterium UBA2777
CCGCCAATAACACCTCTATGGGAACTGTGGTGGTAATGCCAATTTGCTTCATTGTTATAAAAATTAAACCTATCTGAGGAGCTCTACAAATTCCTCCGTTGTTAACTCTGTATCACGAAGTATCTTTGTCAGCAGCTCACACCCTGTATCTTCACCTGTGTGGATAGGAGCTACCCTAGTCCTGCTATCATAGTGTCTGAGATAAATACGCCTCCCCTTCCGTCCCACCTGTTGAAAGCCAGCCTTCTGGAAAGCTTTTGCTACCTTGTCGCAGAAACAACTAGAGACCTATGCACACTGCCCACATAATGGCCACCTTCGTCCTCCTCAATGATGGGAATAAATTCCTTTCTCAATTTTCTATCTCCGGTGCCTTACTGTAGGCCTATAAGGGGCTATAAAGTATAACATCTCTGCGGACTTTATCCACCTTCCCCTCCGTGAACAGCAGTTCGAGGTGGGCAAGGGTTTCCATTGTCGCCAGCCTCTTATCTAGGGGAGATAGCTCCTCAAAAGGAACAATAGCATCATTCAATATCCACCGGATTCTTGCCGCTGTTTGGTAGCCTGTCTTGGCTCCTTGTTCTAGAGCATCTAAAGCCTCAGATTTTCTTTCCTCATGGTGCTCGAGCAATTGCTCAATCCTTGCTTCAAGATTGCTGAAAACATCCTCATGTGCCGGCAAAACAAGCTCAACATCCAGTTGCTTGAGGGCAGTTAGAGAGTCAAGGTAATCTCCTAAAGGGTTATCTCCTGACTGGGGATGCAAGCCTATATTAGGGGTGATATTAGGCAGTATATGATCCCCACTAAGCAACAGTTTCCTCTTTGGCTCATAAAGGCAGATGTGGCCGGGGGAATGCCCTGGGGTCCAGATTACCTCAAAATTGAACCGACCGGTGGAGATTCTATCGCCACCATGTAACGTTATCTCGGGTAAAGATGGCAAAACAAAGTCTCTTACATTGAATGACACCTTCTGGAGAGTAGGCACCTCCGCTTCAGGTACCCCGTTAAGGCGAAGCCACTCTGCCATCTCGGCCAAAAGACCTTTAGGATGTATATACCTAGACTCAATGAGATCTTTCTCCACCTGGTGCAGGGCAAGCTTCGCCCCGCTGAGTTGTTTGATCCTGCCGGCTAAACCATAGTGGTCAGGATGAAAGTGAGTAACCACTATCTGAGTGATGTCTTCAAAGCCAATCCCCACCTCCCCTACTTGCTTCTCCAAAGCGTCAAAAGCTTCAGGAACGTTCCAGCCGGTATCGACCAAAAGCCAGCCATTATCACCTTGAGCAAGGTAGGCATTGAGATGGCCTAAAGGGTTACCAGGGATAGGCACCTTCAACTGATGAATACCGGGCACGATTTCCACTTGTGTTAACCTCCACATTCAAACTCAATATGGCGAATATTTTACTCTGTTAAACTGTGGGAAGCAATAGGCAACTTATATAGTAACTAGTTCCATAAGCTCAGCGACATTTGGCACTTCGTCTAGGTGGAGTAAAGATTCCACCGCTTTATCCACTTTGCCTTGGGGTAAAGCCCTCGAGGTATTGCTGCGAAACTTGGCCACCAGCTCATCATCGCTAAGCCTAAATTGAGGTGGCGAGTGGGTGCCCTTGGCGAACATTGTTTCCTGCCTAAAGGTCTGCCCTTTAGCCACAACCTCAACTAGAGATAAGTCTGTCCTTGGGTTTTCCCGAAATTTTGCTTCAAATTCTGGATGGGGAGCAAAGTTTACTTTGCCCATAAATTCTATTATTTTAGGGTCGTTGATTGTCTGTGTATCCTGCCAATTGCCAAGCCCGACTCTATAAGCGGCTGCCGCAAAAGGATAGGCTGTGCTGAACTGAGCCCCGATAGAGGTCGTTATCTCCCTGTTTCTAAAAACCGGAAAGTCAAACCCAGGGTTAGAGAAAACCTTCACTTGCTCTATATCTTCAGGGTGAAGATTGTTCTCCTCAATAATCTTAATAAATCCATCCAAGCCGCTGTGCATCAGGCGGCAGCAAGGATAGGGCTTATAATGGGTGGCAAGGAAGCTCCACCTATCTCCTAATTTATCTGACAACCTTTGGGGATCCCATTGAGCCTGGGGCATAAATTCCCAAAAGCCATGCTCCCCGTCAAATACCCCCTTATCTCCGGTATAGCCCATTTCAGCTAGTAGCACGGCGAGAATCTCTGCTTGAGCCATTGAGCCAGCAGGGGCATACTTAACCATAGACGGAGGTAGGGCGTAAGAGAATCTCATTGAAACGGGGGATGGCGCCATATAGCAAGCTAGACCCAAGGCGTGAGCCATCTTCTCCTTGTCCAGCTTGACTACCTTCCCTGCACCTGCTGCCCCCCCTATTACACATAGGTTGAGCCCATAGAGGGTTGCGTAGCCTACACTAGTTATTGCCCTGCCTAATCTAGCTGAAAGCTCGTGAGCCAACACATTAGCTATAATTAAATCCTTGCCTGAAGCTCCGGCACTTTCAGCCAAGGCTAATGTTGCTGGGATGACGTAAGGTGAGACATGCGATGGGATCAGCAGGGCATCCATATCTAGGGCATTAATCAATTCTCCATTGGCGAAAGCGGCACTGGTGCACGATACCTTATCCCCCACACCCACTATGGTTGATTCCGCTGGCCCCCCCAATCGCCGGGCAAGCTCTACAGCATACTTCCCCTTATCAATGGCCAGCCCAGCAATGGCTACCCCGATAGAGTCCAACAGAACCCGCTTCGACTCTTGCACTACCAAGGGGGGCAGATCCTCATGCCGAATGTCGACTATAAAGTCCACTAATTTTTGCATTATCATCGTTTTGTCTCTTCTCGGTTAGGGACGCACCTGCCCGCTACCCAATATAATCCATTTATAGCTAGTCAGCTCTTTCAGCCCCAAGGGACCTCGGGCATGGAATTTCTGGGTGCTGATGCCCACCTCTGCCCCCAGCCCAAATTGCCCTCCATCGGTAAATCGGGTGCTGGCATTGGCATAAACACAAGCAGCGTCAACCTCATTGAGAAAGCGCATGGCATGGGAGTAGTCTTCAGTGACAATAGCCTCAGAATGTCCCGAACCATAGCGCTCAATATGCCCCAGAGCTTCGTCGAGAGAATCTACCACCTTAACGGCAGCAATCAAGGCCAGAAACTCCTTGCCCCAGTCCTCTGTGGAGGCGGGGACTGGCCGAAGTGTAGGAATAGGCTTTAATATATCTAAAGCACGCTCATCACAATGCATTTCCACCCCAGCCTTGCCCCACTCTGAGGCAATCAGCGGCAAGAATTGGTCGGCGATTGAGATATGGACCAAGAGGGTGTCTAGGGCATTGCACACTGTAGGGCGTTGCACCTTGGCATTATAGGCAATAGCTACCCCCTTATCTAGGTTAGCGCTGGCATCAATGTAGGTGTGGCAGACTCCTACCCCGCCAGCTAATACCGGCATAGCTGCGTTTGAGGCAACAAACTTGATCAGTGCTGCTCCTCCCCGAGGAACCATAAGGTCAATAATGTGGTTCATTTTGAGCATGTGGTCGACCAATATTCGCTCTGGGGAATCAATAAGCTGCACCGCCCCATCAGGTATCCCGGCGTGATAGGCAGCATCCTGCACCACCTTGGCTAGTGCCATATTGGAGTGTATCGCCTCCTTGCCGCCACGAAGGATTACCGCATTGCCTGACTTTAAGCACAGTACAGAAATATCTATGGTGACATTGGGTCGGCTCTCATAGATTGTGCCGATCACCCCCAAAGGCACCGTTTTTTTACCCACTTGCAGGCCATTGGGCAGGGCGCGCATGTCGAAGACCTCACCTACCGGATCGGGAAGAGCGGCCACCGCTTTTATATCCTGAGCTATGGCAGAAATTCGGTCCGGGGAAAGCAGCAACCGATCGAGCATGGCAGGAGCCATCCCCGAAGTGGAGGCCTGGTCAAGATCCCTGCGGTTAGCTGCCAGAATCTCCTCTTGGTGTGAGATGAGACTCTGGGCAATATCGACTAATGCCCGATTCTTAACCTCAGCAGAAAGGTGAGCTAGTTTGCGCGAAGCAGCCTTAGCCGCCTTGCCCTTAGTCTCCAGTTGCTCTATATCAGATACCATTGTCCCTCCGCACTTTAGGTGCCCTCAGTATACCAAGAAGGGGAGAGGTTGACAATTCAACTTATTGTTAACCGCATAAATGCTTAGAGAAACTTCATTATACTTTTGTGTCGTTGCGAGGCACAAACCGTCCACGCAATCCGCGAGGTAAGACCACCACGACGAGATTGGTTCGCTTGCAATCACAGCGGGAAAGGCGACAATGTCACATCTTCAGCAAGAAGAAATTATAAGCCATTTTGCGAAGAACTATAATTTCCCAAAAGCCCGTTACCTCTAGCTATGCTGTGACCGAGAAAGGGCTATGATGTTAAGAGGATATTA
>DEIJ01000116.1 GCA_002352365.1 Dehalococcoidia bacterium UBA2777
ACTAGTAAAAGATGCGGCAAGGCTGCAGATTAGGGAAAAAGGTATGAAACTGTGTGCAGGGCCAGGGTGCCTAGACGAGAATGTTATCGCAATGGCTGGGAAAGATGCCGAAGGATGGAACATGATTATGCCTTTCCCAACCAATACGCAGTCGGAGTTACTTGGAATGAAGATTGTTTCTGAGGCAGCCAAGAGGTATAGAGGCTTAGATCCGGAACGAGTTCAGATATTCTATATTGCTTCATGGGTTGAGATGGCAGTCATGATTGAAGGCATAAGGCTGGCCATTGAAAAGGTTGGATTTGAGAATTTGACTAGACAGGCAGTAAGGGATGGTCTGGCGAGCATAAGGGACTTCGACCTAGGATTTGGATTTCCGATAAGCCTGAGCGATGATTGCCCTGCCTTTGGTCGCTTCTTGCAAATAACTGAGATTCGGCAGGGTAGGGTGTGGCCTGTTACCGATTGGTTTGAGACGCTTTACGTTGTTGGGGCAGCCCCAGATTCACCTTGGCACTATAGCCGAATTGAAGAAAAAGTTTAAGTGGCCGAGCCCTGTAGGGAAGAGCCGACTTATCGGGCTCGATCTCGGAAGGCTTTTATGAGATCAGAGGGGATTTCTTCCGTTTGACACAGTCCCTGAAGGACCCGATTTTATCGATGAGCATTATCATAGCGGCTCTACGATAGTTACTGCTAACCGCTCACCAAAGGACTGGTATCCCTTATTCCCTAACCCTGTAATAGCTGAGAGTGCTCTCGATCCCCTTATCAGCTGTTTCCCATCCCTTCGACCCTTCGATAAACTCAGGGCTCAGGACAGGGTTATTACCCTGACTGGTAAGAGCTACCGAACATTGCTTCGCCCCAGCCAATCCCTTGCCAAGGAGGTGGTCACTATGTGATACTTAGCCTGATGATGCATCCTGGGGGTGTCCAATAACTTGAGAAAAGGGGTGGTCAATTAACCTGATAAATGACAAAAAGAAAGCAATGGCTACTCCAGGCCGTCAGAAGGGAGGATATACTATCACAGGTGAGACATTATCTTACGGTGCTGGTTTGAGAGATGTATGGCTCATGAAGACCGATTCAAATGGGAATAAGGAGATAATCCCCACAAGCTTTTTATCACGAGGTTTTGACAATGAGTGTCTATCAGATCATTTCCAACTTGGAGCTATCCACTCAGGTAGGTAAGCTCTTTAGTGAAGAACGGCCCAGCTCATAACATAATACCGACGGAAGCTCGAGAGGCGACATTTGGCTGAGCATGACGATTTACAGAAGACGATGAGCGAGATTATGCGCTCGAAATCGAAGGGCGGTGAGTTTCGTGTAACCGAGAGATACTTCTCTAACGACGAGGGTCTCCTTTCTGTAGGGATCGCCAATATCCACCCGATCGTGCCTGATATTGAAGCCAATAAGGCCAAGATGTTACGCTCCTTGGAGATATTCAAAGAAAAGGGGGTAACCTGGGCCATCTTTCCCGAACTCTGCCTCTCGGGATATTTTTGGGAGGACGAGAAAGAATGCAGGCGTTATATGGATCAAGCGATGATCGAGAACCATGTACACTGGGTTAACGATAACTTGAAGCCCTTGATTAACGACAAATTCAGGGCCATCGTCTTCAACAACATTAGGAAAGGCACTGGACGGAAGTATTTCAATTCATCCTACATCATCAGTGCGACCCATGACTTCTTAGAGCCGGAAGATAGGTACGACAAGGTATTCCTTCCCCAGATTGAGCGCAAGTATACGGAAACCGGCAAGGATAACCGTCTTGTAGCCGAATGCAGGTTTGGCCAGTTTGGCTTCACAACATGTTACGACATCTGCTTCTCTCAACTGCTCTTGGAGTACTCAAAGATTGATAAGGTAGATGTAATCGTAGAAATAGCCGCATGGAGGGCAATGTCGGTTCGTGACTATCCTGGAATGAACGTGGGCACGGACACTTACTACGGTAATCTATGGGACATGCTGCTTCCTGCGGTAGCTGCGATGAACCAAGTCTGGATAATAGCCTGCAACGCGGTTGGCAGTCATGAGATTACAGGAGCACGCTTCTGGGGAGGCTCAGGATTGTGGGCCCCTTCCGGGCTGCCGCTGCTGCAAGCGTCCCACGTTAATGAGGAACTCCTTGTGATCCACAACATCGATATTTGTGGGCAGAGAAAAGCTGAGGTCGACGATTCTAATTATGCGCTTGATTTCCACTCCATCTACCGCCGGATCCACGGCAAACGTGCCTTCACCAGAATCAGTGACTAAACCGACATCTTTGTTCCACGCCGCTTCTGAGTGCAGTGAATCCCTGAGCTGGACGCTTTAGCTTAGCCCATGTTTGACATTTCGGGAGATAGCTCAGCTTTAATTTAGCTTCATTCAAACCCATGTTCCATTTTCGAGGTCTTGCCGTATCTGAGAATAACTGACTACACCCCGGATTTACCGCCGGCTGAGAGACAATTTCGTATCTGTCTTGAGATGATTGTAGTCAGTAGACTGGAACATGGGCTCAAAGCTGACTTTGAGACCCTCCTAGCTGGTGTATAGCTGAATAAGAGC
Source organism: Dehalococcoidia bacterium UBA2777 (assembly GCA_002352365.1). Classification (GTDB taxonomy): domain Bacteria; phylum Chloroflexota; class Dehalococcoidia; order UBA2247; family UBA2777; genus UBA2777. The sequence continues at coordinate 2,581 of DEIJ01000116.1, forward strand.
TGTTTGCCACTACAACGGCACCCCCTTGGAGCTACTGCTCACCGCCGGCCTAGCTCAAGAGTTGTACCTTAGACGGTGGACGTATCCCGAGAGCAGCAAATGCTTCCTGGGCCAAGGGTGGTAGCTGGGTTCGTGCCAAGAATACCTCCCTATCCAGTTCTACTCGCACTGCCTTCACTTGCTCTACTGCCTCTAACACATCCCGTACACTGGCCTGACATCCATGAGCACGTAGCACTTGCTCCAGCCCTGCTTCTATTACTAGCGCTAAGAAGCATAGGGCAATGTGTCCTCTCACCCGCGGCGGTGTCCAGTGATAGCAGGGTCGTACCTCAAGCCCGCTCTTTAGCTCCCGGAAGCCCCGCTCTACTCGCCATAGCCCCTTATATGCCTGAGCAATCTCGGCCGGAGGAAGAGAGGTCGAGGTCCTCAGGAGATACTTCCCATCGTAACGCTCCTCTCCCCTAACCTGCCTCCAGTTTATCTCAGCTCGGCCCTCATCCAGTACCTTCAAGTATCGTCCATATCCCTTCTTCTTGGCTAACCCACCCAGTCCCCCTCGGGCAAGCTCAGCCTCAATTTGAGCCACAAAGGAGGCCCGCTCTTTGCGATCCCTTTCCTCTTGCTCCGGGTTATAGCACAGAATGTAGCGTTTGCCATCCTGCTCAACTTCCTTCACTTCAAGATTCGGGGCCACCTTATGATATCTCCCGCCTCGCTTGAGCACTTCATCGGCCGCCTTCCACTTCCTTAAGGGAATGCCTACAATGTAGCCTTGCCCCTCAGCTTCCAGAGCTTTGAGCAGGCCCTCCGAGAGCACCCCACCATCAGCCACAATAATCACCTGCTCCAGGGGGAAGCGCTCCTTGACATCTTTCACTGTATGGCGAAAGGCATCGATATCAGCAGTATTCCCCGGAAAAACATAGTGGGCTACTGGGATTCCCTCTCTGGTCATCAATACCCCAATAACTAGTTGCACCAGGTCTGGCCTCTTATCTCGCCTCAAGCCCAACTTCCCCAGTCCTTGGGGCCCTTGACCCTCGAAGTCGGTGGTATCAAACAACACCAGGTCCACCTCCAGGCTGAACAAATCCTGGCTCCGCACGAAAAGGGCTTCCTCTACCGTCCGAATGTGCTCGTCCAAGAAATCCAGGGCACGGTAAAGATGGGATAGCTCCAGTTTCTCCCACTCCGGGGCATACACCCCCTCCAGCCACCGGTAAGTGCTCAACTTGCTCCGTGGGTCTACTAGGCGGTTTGTTACCATAGCTAGCAGCCCTTCCTCTACCCCAACCTCCATCGGACTCCTTCGATAAAGTTCCCCAATCACCTCAGCTAACCCCAAATCCTGCCACAGTCGCCGCACCAGCACCACCACGCCATACTCCTTGCTCCAGATGGCTTCTAACTCGACTGCCTCCTTCCGTACCCAATCCTCCTTCGCTACCTTCACCAAGCTGGCTATCATGCGGTCAATGTTGCCTGACTCCCGAAGCTCATCCAACCTGCCCAGGGAGCATAAGCGCTCCTGGCGCACCTTCCCATCCTTGCGGTAGGTGCGGGCTAGCTCCAGGTAGGTATGCTCTCGCCCACTGGAGCTGCGAACGATACGCTGGCGAATAAACATCCCGTTGATATGATACCATATTCACACTCTTGTCAAGGATATTTGTAGCTAGAGATTGACACTACAATCTTTGTGCTGGTGAAGCTAACACACCCCTCCTCTGAAGCTGAGACCATTGAAGGGGTCTCAAACTTGGGCTAAATCCTAAATAATATCTACATCCAAACGATCAAAACTTTATAGGCGCTAGTTTTTGCCCGCGCTTGGTCGCAATTGTGAAGAGTGCATAGATTCTGGCTGCCACCCTTTTGAATCGGGGAGTAAGGGATGTAGTAGTGGGACTAAAACCCCCCTTATTCCTCTCCCTGTTTTGAGTTTTTTGATTTCGGTCATTTGAATTATTCCGAAAATAGGGTTTTCATGATTCGCTGGTGGCAGCCGCCCATGAGGACTCCATTTGTCAAGCCCCCTTATAGGCTTTTGAAACCAGGCACAAGCCTGTGCACTTTATGCGGCTGCTTGTGTTTTGGCCAGTCTCTCTTCTAAGCGGGCTTGCGAGAAGGGTTGCCCTTCTTGAAGCATTTTCCATAAGATCGCTGCCCACCGATTTGCTAGCGCCCGGTATGCCCTGGACGGCTTGTGCCCCGCTTTCATCTGTCGTGCAAAGTAGTCCTTAGCCCACCCATACCTCTTTACACTCTCTCGCGCCAGGCTTTGAAAGGCATCCCTTAGATGTTTGTTACACTGCCAACGGAAGTACACAAAAATAGTTTTCCCACTCCTTCTGGTTACTGGCGCTGTTCCTGCATCAGCTTGTAGGTATTCTCGGCTGGGATAGCGAGAGGCATTACTCCCCAACTCACCTATAGGGTTTGTTCAGTATCTTTCTGGGTATGTGAGGTTTCCACTCTATAAGGTTGGCTGTCAATGGAGACTTACTCGCCACCCCCGGAATAACCTTGCTCTTAGTCTTCTGCACTTACTCTTCTGGGTTTGGTATGACGTTTACCTGCCCACAAACCACTGAGGAAGCTCCGGTTCAGTAGATGCCGATTATCGGCTACAAACAAGAGATCCTTGGATACCCCGCTCTCGAAGTAGGCTACTTCAATATGCTTGCCCATGTTCTTTACAGCTTGAAGAGCATAAGCGAAATCAGAGTCACCGCTCACAAGCACTGCCACATCGTAGAAGTCACTCCAAGCAAAATATAGCAGGTCTGTAGCCAACATAATATCTATGCCCTTCTCAACAGGGGTCCCTTGTGCTACTTTGGTACTCCCTAGTCGAACCTCTAGATATGGTGTCTTGCGCAGGATATCAAGGAATTCCTGTTGTTCTCGATAGCTATCAGGCCATTGAATTGGGTCCTGTAAGACGTTGTAGTAATATGTTCGGAACAGGGGTCTGGCACCACATATTTTACTGACAAACTCAGCAAAGTTGAGATCGTGGCGTCTAAAGTTACCTTGTAGAGCGTGGTACAGATTGCTCCCATCTATGAAGATCGCGACTCTCTCTTCCATAATTTTCCCCTTTTGAGATTTATCAACGGCTCTCGGCGACGTTCCCAATTCTCTCCGATTTAACCTAATTATACAACTGGGAAGGCTTACTATCCCATCTTGCCCAAGCCAATATCTCAGGACCCTGGCCAAGAGATCAGTTTTTGACGATATGTTTAACGGGGCAGAGGCGCAGGTAAGCTGAAATGGCCAGTAGAAGTTTTTGGGAAGAGTGAGAGGCAAAGTGATCAAGTATTCAGCGGTCAGCCATCGGCGAGTTGCGGAAAGCTGACAGCTGCACACTACCTTTGATCCTCTTTGCCATGAGGGGCTCTCTCAGTGCTGAAGAAGGGCCACCATGATTGAGAATCGATTCCCAAAGAGCCGAATGCGGGAAACTGCCCGTTCGGTTCTGTGAGGAGAGTCCAAACCAAAAGGAGGTTGAAATGGCTTCTACTCGACAGAAAGACAGGAAATGGCTCCAATGTTACGTTGGTGGCCCTGTGCTGGTGCCCCCAGCCAAGAATGGCTAGCATTAATCCCAGAAAAGGAAGAAGTCTAAGCTACTCTGGGCTCCTGGCCATCACAAGATGGTGCTAGCTTTGCGCCCAAGCTGGACTAAACGATATCCTCCCCCGAGTGCTGTTTACTCTTGCCCAACGGTGTGCTCATTTAACTGCTTACGTTTACTCTAAAGTCCCAAGATCGTTTTATAGCAACCAAGGTATTCTATAAAGCCACTAATACACACCGGCTTGCCCTCTCGGACGCAGTACATCCAACACCCGGTGCACACGAAAGGCTTAGAATCGCTTAGGGATATTAGGCCACCTACAGATCCCGCCACCCCCTTAGTATCATAGTCTGTTATGCTTGCAAAACCATCCCTCACAGCACGTCCCGTTAAATTATCATACCCAACCTTTTGAATAGCCAGCCTTATAGCTTCAGCCGTAATCTGACAGAGCAACCATCCGCCCACATAATTAGCGGTAAGTTCTTCTGGCTGCCTATTATATTTATGGCCTGCTTCCAAAATCTCTTTCACGCCTGGTACCTCTACATCCTCCACACTCCTTTCCCTTGAACCTCTAACCTGGCCGCATCTTTCATCGTGACCACCTGTGACGACCCACAGGTAAGCGTGAAAATAGCATCCGCTTTCTTGCCTACCAGCCTGAGCCACTCGGTCGAGGAATCAAGTAACCCTGCCACGGGCACAACCTCGCGGCCGATATACTCCATATCCATATGTTCACAAGCCCATTTCACGCCGTCGTCAAACTCATAGCCTGTCACGTGATCATAAATTAAGCTTCCGACCTTGGGGCGATGCCCCTCGGGCCAGCTATCCCTAAACCACTTCGCGCCCACTGCTGCTTCGTCTTGGTTAGTGGAGATACTACTAAAAACCCAGCAAACAGGCCTCGTTATCAAGCTCCTAGTATGGCCGGTTCCCATGAAAAGCGGTATCTCATCCTGTTGGAGCCTAGTTAAGAGTGCCTCTGCTTGATCTACCGACGCAGATATCTCTGCTACTACACCCCCATGAATAAACCTCTTGTGGGCAGTAATCGCCCCAGGCACAATGGATTTGCCAGTATCTTCCCACATCCAATCTAACTTGATGCCTGTACCTCCAATGCCGCCTTGGTCATTTACAGAACTGAAGAAATCAACTGCTGATGCTATACCAGGTGATCCTGTAGTACCTAGGGCCCCGGTAATAAATAGAGGAAGTCCTACCTTCACCACCTTCTCCGCTGGCGCCCCCTCTGCCACCGGAATAGCCGAACCTAGCACCAGGCTTAGCACTAACACTACTGAAGCCGCTAAGCCTATAGATTTTATTCTTTTAGCCATCGCCCTCCTCTTTCCAATTAATTGCTGCCATCATACCACATCGGGAGGAAAATCAATAATTTTTT
>DEIJ01000003.1 GCA_002352365.1 Dehalococcoidia bacterium UBA2777
GGCTATGATGTTAAGAGGATATTATGTGATTGACCTTGACGAGATTTCCCCGGTGCCAGGATGAAGAGGAAATCTAGTGAATATTTACCATATCAGCTATGCGCCTTCAGAAGGGAATTGCTTCATTCACTTCTGGGGCGGTGATATGGAATGTAGGAGTATGCTTGTCAGGCTGTCCAGAAAGTGTCATTGCGAGACCATTTCGACGAAGTCGGAAGGCGAAGCAATCTCGGAGATTGCCACGGGCTTCGCCCTCGCAATGACAATGGGGCCTTTTTAGACGGCCTGTTGTGTAATAATAAGGTCTCTGATCGCCACCCAGAGGAAACCGAACGGCTAGCTCAGCAAAGATTTATACTAATCCCCTGCTTTCTCCTTGGTCTTGCTTTCGGAGGGCGAGGTTTCCCAGAAGTAAGCTCCTCTAACTTCATCCGCCTCTATTATCGTACCGAAGTCATAAGGCCCGACTTTCAACATTGTCTTAACTATTCCGTTGACTACCACCTTCTTCCCCTGCTCCGGCATGTCACCCGTGGTGTAAACCTGAATAGTCCCCGTGTCGTCGCTTATGGTTAACACCCCCTCCTCTTGGAAGGCCAGCCGCTCACTGACCTCACCGAGTATCTTAACGTCTCGGTTTAGATAGCTTGACGGGTCAGCGGTTATTTGCCCGATAGGGGTTATGCCCCTACTGCACCCCGGCATCACCAAACACAGTGCTAGAAGAACAAACATAACTTTCTTCATCTTTCTCCTTTTCTGCCCCACCTTGCGGCAAAGCTAGAGATTTTGGCAACCTTTGCAATGGTAGCAAGAAACACGCACTTAGTCAAATCACCTTACACCGTTGAAAATCACGGATTTTCAACGGATATTGAATTTGTAGATGGCGCGCGGTTCAAAAACGGGGTTTTTAAACGGCCTGAATAACCTTTCCCCTGACTGAAAATTAGTCTACAATGTAGCCAAGCTGACCTCAAGAGATGGGGTAGCAATTTCTTGATCGAAGGGGGAAAGATGAAAATAGCAGCTCGAAATCAGTTAACCGCAGAGGTTATTGAGATTAAGAAAGGGGCAGTGATGGCAGAGGTGAAGGTGAAAATACCAGCGGGGGCAGTGATGGCTTCGGTTATGACTTTAGAATCGTTGGATGATATGGAAATCAAGGAAGGGGATAAAGTAAAGCTCATCGCTAAGGCAGTTAACATGCTGCTCATCAAAGAGTGAGTCCTTCACCGGCTGATATTTGCTGGCTGCCGAGCCTGGATTCGAACCAGGGCTTGAGGATCCAAAGTCCCCTGTGCTACCGCTACACAACTCGGCAGAAAACCCGGCTTCGCAGGCCAATTTGCCTCCTGAGGTACAGAAGTTGCGAGTGCCGAAGGTCGGACTCGAACCGACATGAGAGTCGCCTCTCAACAGTTTTTGAGACTGCCGCGTCTACCATTCCGCCACTTCGGCGTGGAGCGGAAGACGAGATTCGAACTCGCGACCTCCTCCTTGGCAAGGAGGCGTTCTACCGCTGAACTACTTCCGCGTGCCGAGGAGCGGAGTCGAACCGCTGACACGCGGATTTTCAGTCCGCTGCTCTACCACCTGAGCTACCTCGGCCCGCAAATATGTTAACCTCTCTCCTCTATACCTGTCAAGCTTCTCTGCCAGAATATGCACTCCTAGCTCTTCACTAATAAACCTTCTGATAATCCAATAGACCTACCCACTCCATGCCCCACTCTAAGAAAATGCGGAGGCCAGAGTTAATAACCCTGGCCTCATTTGCCTAGTTGTAGTCAGATTATCGCCAACTGTTCAATCTGACTTTCCGGTAGCAGTCGCTGCAATATACCGGCCTACCTTCCCGAGGCTCGAAGGGGACTTCAGTTTCCTTACCGCACTCAGCACACACTGCGGGAAACATTTGGTGTCTGGCTCCGTAAGAGCTGGAACTACCAAAGTTGCTGCGCTCAGCCTTCCTTGAGGCGCGACAAGAGGGACAACGCTTAGGCTCATTAATATAGCCTTTTCCTGCGTAGAATTCCTGCTCGCTAGCGCTGAAGGTAAACATAGCCCCACACTCAACGCACTGCAACGACTTGTCTACAAAGCCCATTGGACAACCTCCTTTCTTGTAATAGTTGGCTAGAGTTTGGTCATCCAATGCCTATAAGCAAACCTAAAGGGATTTCACCAAGGATCGATAACCTAAGCTATAACCACCAAGGTAAGTATACCACGAAGTGGGATGATTTACAAGCACAAAGAACTGGCGACGTGTTGTGTCAAAATAAACTGTTACCGAACAGAGATCGTTGCATCAGAATTCACGGTTAGTGAATTGCTGCAAGACTTGGCTTTGTGCTGCAGGGTGGGGTATTCTGCTTGATCTGCTTCGGGATAGACCTTATGAACTTTGGCACCGTGCCTGGTTTTGGCCACCAGCTCCATCAACGGTTGGAAGAAGTTGACCTAGAGGCGATTCTTTCTAGCACGGAAGCTGTAGCGCTTGTAGCCCACCAGCCGTCGCACCACGACCAGTTCTTTTGCTCCACATGAGGGCTACCGTTCTTCTTGTATGAGCGAGAGCGGGTGAAGGTAATTCCCTCCCGCCGGCGCAGAGCCGCAACAGCCTGTCGATAGTGGACGGGCCATCCGGCACAGCTGAGCTTCAATCTCAATAGTCCTGTCGCCGTGCCTCCTTAGAGTCTCGACTAGCTCCGACAGAGATGGATGTAAACGCTTGGGCGCAAGCGTCAGTTGCCTCCCAGGTTGCCCTTAATGCATCGGCCACAGTGGCATCATATTGCCGAGGATGCCCATGCCTCTTGTTCGTCCTGGGCTGATTTCCTCGACCCAGTAGCTGGATTGCTGCCTTGCGGCGGCAGCCTATGACCTTGGGGAACTCGTCCAAAATCTTCCCCCTTTTCCTTCTTTGATGCCGGAGACGTCGCCATCGTACTGCCTCTTGTCATACTGCCCTCTTCGGGTAAACCGCTTTTGAGGCAACGATACCACTTTCGGTAACAATCATTACGAGGCAATTCGCCCCCTTGACAGTATCCACCATTATGATAAACTTGGTTATAAAGGATCGGCGATTATGAGAATTTCCACCAAAGGGCGTTACGGAATAAGGGCAATGCTTGACTTGGCTCTCCATTATGGGGAGGGATCTGTCCTGGTAAAGGATATTGCCAGAAGGCAACAGATTTCTGGGCCATATTTGGAGCATTTACTCATTTCACTCAAAGTGGCAGGGATGGTAAGGAGTACTCGGGGAACACGTGGTGGGTTTACTTTGGCTAAGCCATCTTCCCAAATAAGGCTCAGTGAAATCATCCAAGTTATGGAAGGGTCTATGGCTCCAGCGGAATGTGTCGATGATCCGGAGGTATGTTCACATGTAGATCTGTGTGTAACTCACGACGTCTGGGTAGAGCTGAAAAGAGCTGTGAGCGGCGTGCTAGGATCCATAACTCTGCAGGATTTGGTCGAATGGCAAGCGGAGAAAGAGGCCACCACCAGGGTATGAAGCAAAAGAATGCAGATATCTTCGTACCTGTTGGGAATTATTCTGAGAGGGGACCCCAGACATCCTGGGGGAAGTTAGCTAGTGCCCACGGAAAATTCGTTTTGCTCCTTTTCATGAGGGTCCTGAAAATTAGAAAGGCAAATCTGGGGCCTGCTGAAAAACGGAGTTTTTCAGCAGGTAGCTCTAGCTATAGGAAAGAAAATGAACGGAAGCCCGACGGGTAATCACTGTCTAATCAGGGTGATTGAGTCATGGAAAGGCGAGAAAAGGGCAGTTTAAACTGGTGGGAGGCTAAAATGGTAGGGAGGTATTTTATTTGTCATTCTTGTGGTAAAAAGGTGGAGTGCATCTCGGGAGAGCCTCCTTGTGAGGTACTCGCCGGTTGGCTTATTGTTTCTCAGTGGAAGGGCCCGAGGTCTGTCGAGCAGTATAGCTTCTGTTG
>DEIJ01000049.1:0-19208 GCA_002352365.1 Dehalococcoidia bacterium UBA2777
ACTGCGCCTTGGGAGGTGGTTTTACTCTTTGATCAAGCTGCGCTCAACCAGGTACTCATGGGCAGCTTCATCCGGTTCCATCTTTTCGATATCGACCTTAGCATTGAGTTCCTGCCAAGCCTTTTGGCATTCAGACACTATCTCTGATGTGGCGGATTCACCCCTACCGGGCAAGGTTGCCACCAGCTCATTGAGAATTTCCTCAATCTCGGGATACTTATCAAGAACTTCCTTACGGACATAAGGGGTTAAATCATACGGCGGGAAGAAAGATTTATCATCGGTGTAAACATGCCAGCCATGTTTAGCGATGGCGGCATCGGTGCCGAAGACCATGGCCACCTCACAATCATGGTTTTCCAAACCCATTAGTGAAGCTCCCGCAGTTCCGGTCATGAGGAAGCCCTCATCGACCTTAAAGTCGTAGTGCTTCTCTAGAGCAGGCAAGCCATCTGGGCGAGGGAAGAATTCAAAGTCGACGAAGGTTTTGATCTTTCCTTTATTCTCTCGATAAAGCGCTGCCAGATCAGAGAGCGTCTTTAGGTCATACCTTTCGACAAATTCAGGCCAGGAAGCCAGAGCGTAGGTGTTGTTGTTCCACATTGGATTCAGCCAGATGAAACCCTTTCCCTCCTCCTCTTCCTTTACAAGGCGGTAAAGCTCATTGTTATCGACCCCCGGTTCATACTCGTGGCTGAGATGAACCATCCAAGCCGTCCCGGTATAATCGGCGCAAATATCGATATCGCCAGCTTCCATCCCTTCCCTAAGGGCCATAGAAGAGAGGTCTGATACCAAATTGACCTTGAAGCCACGATCCTCCAACAACTGCTTCATTAGCTGACCAACAATGTACTCCTCGGTAAAGTTCTTGTTTCCCACGGTTACTTCCTTGACCAGCGTCTCGGGCGCAGCGCACCCTGTCCCCATCACGATCAGAGCAAGGGTCAAAACTACTGCCGAGACAATGGAGGTTAGTTTACGCATCTTCTTACCTCCTTAAAGATTTGAGGCTGTTTAACTTTGCCTCAGCTTCAAAATCAGCTTTGGCTCCACCACCTTCGCTGATCTTCAATCCTCACCCCCAATTCAGTCAGCCACTTTCAGCTTCATTTTGGCTCTGAAACTGCCCAAGCCTCAAAGCCAATTTTTAGACGGCCTCGAATTTATAATGTGGCTTTATCTCATCTCCTTCTAGGAAATTCCAGCCTTGACTTCAAGACCTCGTGGGGTCATCCACTTTTCTATGCGTTCCAGAATAAAGCCCAGGGTGATGGCCATAGCTGCCGTAGGCGCTGCTCCCTGCAATATGAGCAAAGCTTGCCCGGTGAACACTCCTGTTAATGTAATTCTGCCCAAACCCGCACCACCAACGAGAACAGCTAACTCCGCTGTCCCCACGGTTATAACTGTGGAGATTCTGATCCCGGTCATTATTACTGGCAGGGCCAAGGGTAGCTCTATGTTCCGAGCAATTTGCGCCCTGGTCATTCCCATTCCCCTGGCGGCTTCCACAATCGCCGGGCTGATATTCCTTATACCGGTATAGGAATTGCGTAAGATAGGAAGCAGCCCATAGATGAATAAGGCTACGATTGCTGACTGAAGGCCAAAACCGAGAATAGGAGCCATAATAGCGATCACAGCCAGGCTAGGTATAGTCTGCCCTACGTTCGCTCCACCGATTACCGGAGTTGCAAGTTTTCCAAAACCCTGCCGAGTGACGAGGATTCCTAAGGACACACCGATGAAGATGGCTATGAGTTCCGCTATGAGCACCATCTTGAGGTGAGCCTTTAAGCAACTCAGTAGATCGCTCCAGGGAAAGATATTATAGATCCCGACTTTCTCCATGTTAGTAATCCAAGCGGTAAGTCCTACAAAGAGCGTCAAAAGAGAAATAAAGATAACTTGACGCCTCATTCGGATTCTCCCCTTTGGGCAATCTCACTTAATGCCTTCTGGATAGTGCCGAAGCTCAACACCCCCTGTAATCTGTTATCCCCATCGACTACAGCCAGGGTATCTAGCCCGCTGCTCAACATTAGGGAGAGAGCTTCATTTAGGACTGTATCTACTGTGGCTGTCGGAGCCGAGGATTTCATGGTCTCCCTCACTATCTCCCCCCTTCCCAATTCCGCTTTGTCAATCCATCCCAAAAACTTTCCATCATCGCTTACCACCACCAGATGATTGATTCCCTCTTGCTCCATCCGCTCCTTGGCAGCTATTGCCCTGTCGTCTGCTTTGGCGATGGATGGGGAACTGCAGATAACCTCCTTCACTCGGATCAACTGTAGCGCTTTGAGGGCTCGGTCGGCACCAACGAAATCCTCTACAAACTTGTTGTTCGGCTTATAAAGCAAATTGGCCGGTGTATCATATTGCACTAACCGCCCCTCGTCCATTAAGGCTATCTTATTCCCCATCTTGATCGCCTCATAAATATCATGGGTCACAAATATGATGGTCTTCTTTATCTCCTGCTGTATCTTTAAGAATTCATCCTGCAATCTCACCCTGGTTATTGGATCAATGGCTCCAAAAGGCTCATCCATTAGTAGTATTGGAGGATCAGCTCCTAACGCTCGGGCCACACCCACCCGCTGGCGCTGGCCACCGGAAAGTTCACTGGGATACTTATCTGTGAACTCCCCCGGAGCCATTCCCACAAGTTCTAGGAGTTCCTCAGCTCTCCTCTTCCGCTTGGCCTTTGGCCAGCCTTTTAGCACAGACACCGTCTCTATATTCCGCCCCACAGTCATATGGGGGAATAGCCCTATTTCCTGAATAGCATAGCCTATGTTTCTTCGCAGTTCATCTTCATCTACCTCAGTATTGTCTACCCCATCAATGTATATCTTCCCCCTGGTAATAGGGATAAGACGATTTATCATCTTCATGGTAGTGGTCTTACCACATCCTGAAGGACCTAATAATACACAGAATTCTCCCTCCTTGACCTCTAAGCTCACCTCTTTTACTGCTTCCGTTCCATCAGGATAGATCTTAGTCACCCTCTCCAGTTTGATCATTATCTTACCTGGTAGCAGTTGCCAGTTGTTAAGGGTCAGAGCTCAGCCATTCTTCCCCCTGGCCCCTAACCCCGATCCCGGCAAGCTGTTACCTCGCCTTTTTCAATCCCCTTGGGGTTACCCACCACTCCAATCGGGACATGAGAGCATCAACCAGCAGAGCCAGAATAGAGACAGATACTCCTCCCAGGATGATTAAATCCATCCGAGCGTTTCTTATGCCCCGGAATATGGGGACTCCAAGCCCTCCTGCCCCGATCATGGCTGCAATTGCTGCAATGCCGATGATTAGTATGATGGCATTTCTCAAGCCGGCCATAATGACGGGAATGGCAAGAGGAAGCCTAACCTTGAAAAGGAGTTGTCTCCCACTCATTCCCATGCCCTTCCCAGCCTCAATCAGTGCTGGATCAACCTCCCGAATTGCGGTATAGGTATTGCGCAGTATAGGTAGCTGGCCATAGATAATTAGAGCGATGACAGCAGGAAGAAAACCAATGGCCTTCAATCCAATACTGCCCAGAAGGAGCATCAATAGGCCAAAGAGGGCTAGACTAGGAATAGTCATCATTACCTCTGCTAGGTAGAGCGCGGCATCTGCTATGTGCTCCTTACCTCTGCCGGTGATATATATTCCCAAAGCCACACCGAGAATAACTGCTGTTCCACAGGCAACAAAGATTATCCACAGGTGATCAAGGGTCCACCCTGCCAGCAATTCCGGGCGTCGGATTAGAAATTGCCAGGCTTCCAACATCCGATCTTACTCCTTTATGCCCTCAACAACTCTCATCACCATTCCCAGCATCTCATTATCTATAACATACTTCTCATAACGTGCAGCCAGTGCGGATTCCATGAGCCCCGTAGCGTTATGGATGAAATTGGCACCCGCTAGAGCACAGAGCAGGCTAGTGACAGCCGACTGAAGTATAAGCCTATCATCAGCCAGCCCGCAAGCTGGTTCCTCCAATTGATTGCCTATCGTCGCCACGAATACCAAAACCTTGCAGCACTGTTGCAGTAGTTGGGCGATGACTTGACTTCTGAAGACGATCGAACCCTCAATAACGATAATGGAGTCCTGAACCCGCTCCCTGTCAATCTCAATATCGATCCCAAAAACAGCGATTGAAAAACCCTGGCTCTATTTTAAGGGTTGAAAATGCACTGCGGGGCGTTTTTGCTTTCCTCCCCCTCCGTAGCAGAGGAAGACGGACGCCAGATTGGCTCCACGGAACCTCGTTCTATCTCTGCTTGGACCTCTACCAGGGGGCTTTGAGATGACACTCACAGGTAATTTACGGCTCCAGAAAGCACGGCCCCATGGATATAACTGAACAAGTTGGACTCTTGTGCAATGCCTGATGAAAGGTTCGAAGGCACCATCAGTTATCTATTGTCGTCTGGTAAGAGGGTCCCATCTGGTGACCAGCTTTTCAAAAGAGTCCTCTGGGAACTTCTCCTTGAATATCTGGTAGTAGTATATTTCAGCTTCGGACTTAAGTAATATATCGGACTTAGTCTGCCGATTATACAAAAAATAGTCTCCCCTGGGCCTGGCTCTTTGCCCGATCAATTCGGTAAGTTTTGCTGAGCCAGCCCCTGAGGCGAACGGTTGCTTCACCCTATTTAATATATTGTCAGGTAGCAAACCGGCGAAGGCTCTCCTCAAAATCCATTTCTCAACCTTTTCCCTGCCATAGACCTTCCATGCTGGGGGAATTTTGGAGCAAAATGCAGTGACTCTCCCATCTAAGAAAGGAGGACGGAATTCCAACGAGTGAGCTGCCATCATCCGGTCAAGCCTCTGGAGCCCTGTGTGGTAGGCATTGCCAATCAGGTCTTCGGTAAGCTGAAGAAACTCTGTTTCGTTTCTGGCTTCTTTAAGCTCGTGGTAGCCGCCGAGGAATTCATCGGCACCTTCACCGCAAAAGACACAGTTGACATGCTGGGCAGCTAGCCTGGCGGCGAAATAGTTGGCTACTGCCCCATATACACAATCCTCCTCGAAGGACTCTAAGTAGTAAATGACCTCAGGCAACACCTGCTCTATTTCTCTCTCTCCGTAGATATACTCATAGTGCTCAGTACCCAGATACTGTGCCATCTCTCGTGCCCGCCCCAGGTCTTGGGAGTCACTTATGCCGGTACCTACAGTAAATGTCTTCAGGTCGGGCTGAAATTCCTTTGCCAGGTAGGCGACAACGCTCGAGTCCAGACCGCCGCTGAGCAAGACACCGCCAACGTTGCCGTCCTTCAGCCGCATCTCTACAGCCCGTCGCAATAGTTCAGCGAGAATGCCAGCCACCTCTTCAGGGCTGTCAAATTCGGGAACCGAATATTGTGGGCTCTTGAATGGTCGAAGCCCCTCGCGTTGAGTATAGACATGGCCCGGTGGTAGTTCCACAACCTCTGCACATAGACCCAGCAGGGCCTTCATCTCTGAGGCGAAGTAGACATCTCCATCCTTATAGCCGTAGAAGAGTGGACGCAGTCCCACGGGGTCCCTAGCCAGCATTAGCCCGCTATCAGTGGCTAAACAGAGGGCGAAATCGCCATCTAAGTGCTCCACAAATCCAGCACCAAATCTGCTATAAAGGCTAACCAAGATGTCTGCTTGAAGCAACTCGATCCCATCTTCAGAGTAGAGATGACCATCTATTATCGCAACCGTGTCAGCCATCTGTGAGTGCGTTCTTCCTGAATGATGAGCCTCTGAGGGTAGAACACAGCATCCAAGGGCAATACTCTTTCCACAGTGTATCCACTTTTCCTGGGGGCCTCGGTGATGTAGCCTGTCCAAAATCAACTCTAAGGTATCTTTGCTGGCTGAGCTGGTTCCTGAGATACCCGCCATAGTTATGTCCTCCTTAGGTAACAAAGCATTTCCAATATTTACCAAGGTATCCCTTGGCAAGTTCTATTATCTTCTCTGTTTCCTTCAATCTGAGGTCTTTCTCAAGTTCATCAGGAATTGGGACCGGCTCTTGTAGTTCTATTTCGATTCCGGTTACTCCAGCTATTGATGCTAGCCAACCAAGAGCTACTACCATTGAATCACGGCTATAACCGGAACCTACAAAATCAATGACCTTACCCTCACATACTTCTTCAGCTGTCTTTCTCACTATGTTACCAATCATCTTGATGCCTTCAAGCGTCAATCCCATTTGCGTTATTCTATCCGTAAAGTGTATATCGCTCCCGTCTATCATCATTATTAACTTTGGCTCGAATTCCTCAGCGAGTGGGACAAAAATACTTCTTAGCACGTATTCGTAAGCTCCCTCACTTGTCCACGGCGGCAATGGTATATTCACGGAATAGCCCTCACCATCCCCTTCCCCTATTTCATCAATAAAACCTTTTCCGGGATAAAGGGTATGAGGATCCTGATGAATCGATATATGCAACACTCTGGGGTCCTGGGAAAAGATTCGATAAATGCCATCACTTGCATGTGCATCTGTATCCAGGATTAAAATCCTTTTTATACCATGATTTCGCATTAAGTTCTCAGCGCATAGTCCCACATCGCTGAATATGCCGAATCCCCTCTCATGATCTCTTGTGGCATGTTGAACTCCTCCTCCTATCACAAAAGCCTTATCAAATCTACCTGATACAATAAGCTCACCGGCAAGCTTTCCTGCCCCGGCAAGGAGCTTTGCAGCCCTAACTACACCTGGTGAAAGTGGCGTATCATGGGGATCTTTCGATTCATATCTCCCCACTCTTTTGATATACTCCTCAGTATGTACAAGTTCCAGCTCGGCATCTGTGGCATATGGTGGTTCAATTATTTCCAGATCAGGATTTGTGCCAAGTATATCCTCGAATAAGCGCATAAAATTCTCATATCTTTCGCCAGTGAGCACATGACCTAAATCATATTCCTTAATTTTTTCACTATATAAAACCGCTGCTTTCATAATCCTCGGCGCCTAACGTTTTCAGACTTTGCGAAGCCGCTGCAGGCGGTTTGAGCGAACGAAGTAAGCTGCAAAGCCCGTGTTAGATGAAGTCGTGGTAACCTTCAAGCCATATAGAAGAGTTAGGGACGACCCAGGGCAATATCCTCTAAAATGATCTGTTTGAAGACATCTTTGCCACCTAAATGCTTAACTGCACCTAGTATTTCAATGCCTGCTAAATGGCCATCAGCATCGTAATCTGCTGCTAACCCCTCAGCAAGATGTTGGGTTGTAACGGTAGTCTCACGGAAGCGGATATAGAGAGCATCTACCTCAGGATCATAAGTGATTTTCATTATCTTCTGCCCCCTTCAAAAATAATAAGTATACACTGTAACCACTACGATTTCCGTTGGATATTCGACAAAGATCGGACGAACCCGCTTTGTCGCATATACCTTTCTATTCCATTCTATACCAAAGGGGAAATCCTTATAACACTCTAGTCTTCCTAATTCGGCAGGTATCCACTGCTCAGAGCGAATGGTATCGATAACTTCATCTTCGGTTGCTCCGCGAAAAGGCAGTTGTAATCGTGCATGCCCAGAGAGTCGTATCGGTTTCATTATACCATCTTTCGGTGCTCACAAGCCTCGATCCGCAATTTCATTCTCCTTCATTAGAGTCTGGTGATTTTTGTTTTTTGAATCTAACATGGCTTGGTTTTAGATTTCCAAACTGAGGAGAGGACTCCCACAGCCCTCACCTTAAATGCCATCCCGGGGGAGGCGTGGCAATCTCATCCCCCACCCTCCGAGATTGCTTCGGGGCTCCGCCCCTCGCAATGACATCGAGTTAAAAGCCCCTGGAAAAGAATATCACTTCGCCACCTCGAAGATGCCCACCAGCCCGTGCCCGCATCCCCATCCCCGCTGAAGCCCCATCTCGAGCTCCCTGAGACAATATCCCAGTTGCGGCTCGACCAGGCTAGCTCGAGCATTTCCTATCTTCATCCTAGCTGCCGCTCCCACTACGCCCTTCATGGCACTGAGCGACCTCCTGAGAGGCAGAGGCATCTCCGCCAGGGCTTCTGGGGGATCGCTTCCCTCAAGTAGCGCCTTGGTATAACTCACCAGGTAGTTCCAGCACTCGGCGAACCTCTGGTGGTAGGCGTTTACCTCAGTGAAGCCATCTCTGGGGACATAGAGAATTGATACCTCATCCAGATCGGTGCACAGATTGGGCTCAAAAAGAGAATTGACCAATTGGCGCAGGGGTTGACAGTGGGGATTATATTGAGCTGTATCCATGTGGCGCCCCACGAACGAAGATCGGTCGGCCAGCTTCCGCAACGCAATGCCACCCCCAATCTCCCTTTTTGCCTGCCGATGAATATGTAGAACCTCCTGGCGCCCCATGATCCTCAGTGGGAAATAGGTCAACTGCTGCTCTTTTCCCCCACTGTCTGAGTGTATGTAGGAGATGACATAGTCCATCCACTGGTTATGCCCAAAATCATTTGTCCACAGCGTCTGCCACTCGTAGGAGAAGCGCCCCAGCCAGTCAATGACGATGAGGGCACCTTCTTTGCTCTGCCTGGTGATATTGCTCAAGAGCTCTACAGTCTGCTCATCGGTGTTGTGGGATAGCGTTCCGTAGTTGGCCAGATACAGATCGTAGGGCTCTTCGCCAGAAAAATCGTAGCCATTGAAGTCCGACTGGACGAAGGCCATATCCTGTCTGTTGCCGTAGATATCCTGGGCTTGTCTCAGCAGCCCCTCATTTATATCAACCCCTTTGTAGATCTCAAGCATATCAGGCTGTATAACCTTTGCATCATGTTCTGAAATCAAGTTTCTGCTGATGTTGGTGATGAACTCGAAGCCATCCCCGCTGCCACATCCCAGGTCCAGTACACGAAGCCTTTCACCACGCTCCCTCTTTCGGGCTACCAGTTGCTCCAAATAAGGCCGCAGGTAAAGACCAAGCTCTTCATCCTCCCAGAAGCGGCGCGCGTTATCGTATTTCCCCAAAAGCCCACCTGGCCTCTGGTAGAGTCCGCTTTGGAGCGCCTCATTGTAGGCATCTATCTCAGTCATGAATCCTCCTTCAATCCGTATTTCCAAGGTCAAAGCTAGAGACTGGCATCAAACACTGATACTCCTTCAGGTGTTTTGCCCCACATCGGTTAGTTGGTAGATGTCTCTCCCTGCTTCCATGTCAGTTCAATTGTCCCCGCCGGAGTCTAGAGATTCCACTATCCTTACTGCCTGAAAACCATCAGCTCCGTAGCCATCAGCACCTATGCTTTGAGCAAATTCCTCTGAGACAGCAGCCCCGCCGATGATGACCTTCACCTTGTCCCTAAGCCCACTTTCGGTGAGTGCCTGGATGGTGGTCCTCATGTGTATCATGGTGCTGGTGAGCAGGGCAGACATCCCCACAAATTGAGGCTTTTCTTCTCTCACCGCGGCTATGATGGCCTGGGGGTCAATATCATTCCCCAAATCCTTGACCGCGTAGCCGGCCCCTCGAAGCAGTATTGAGACTATGTTCTTTCCGATATCGTGAAGGTCTCCTTTTACCGTAGCCACAATTATCTTACCCTTGGACTTGATGCCACTCTTGGCGAGGTGGGGCTCCAGTATCTCCATAGCTACTCCCACCGCTTCAGCCGATGCTAGCATATCCGGAATATAGTACTCCTTAGCCTCGAACTTCTGCCCCACGATGTCCATGCCTTCAGTGAGTCCCATTTTTATTATGTCCGCCGGGCTAATGCCTTGGGCAAGGGCTTTGTCGGTGAGTTCGCTGACCCCAGGCTGTCCTACCATTCCCTCCTCAAGGCCCTCATCACCCTGGGTTACCCTTCCCTGGATGACATTTTCCTTGATAAGCGCCAGTATATCTTCAGTCACAATCTACCTCCCGATTCTATTAATTTCTCAATCTGGTTAGCAGGCCGGGCACCTCCTGAAATACCCTATCTACGATTGCTCTATCTATGTGGTGAGGCGGAAGTGAGAGAATCTCCTCCATCCTCTCTCGTGCCCGAAAGAGCGTCTCGTCTACCATATCTCTACCCTCGAAGGGATATGGGGGGGCAATCTCTCCAGAACGAAGCAGGCTCCGCACAAACCGAACATAGAGCTTATGAGAGGTGCCCATGACCCTTCTTATCTGCTCCAGAGAGTCCGAAATCCTATCAGCAGTCACCGTTGGCTGTTTCAAGAATCTCTTTACCATCTCTATGTGGGCATCATCGAGCACCGCCTGAACGGGGCAGAAGGTATTGGTTCGCTCTAGAAGACCAAAGGCGTAGTGGATATACTGAGGGCCGGCGAGTGTCACCAGGATGTGCGAAAACAGCCTTTCCACCGATGCCTGTATCCCCGGCACCTTTACATCGGAGATGCCCCCGGTGGAGTAGCAAGGTAGGCTGTAATAGCGTGCCATCTGGACGCAGTCGATATTATACTGGTTGAACTCAGGGACTCCATAGGAATCATAAAGGTCGTCCATTCGGGCCCTGGTCGGCACACTGCCATAGAGCACAGGAGTACCCTTGTTTACCAATTGAGTTAAGGCTATGCCCGCCAGGATCTCAGCGTTGATCTGAGCTACCATACCGTCCTCTCTAATGGGGGCAGTGGAGCCGCCTTGGGGGGAGCTGGAGATGACCAGGGGAATGCCCCTCTTGGCTATCTCTATCGCCTTCTGTGTGGTATCGTCCACAAGCTGTAGCGGGCTTTTCGCCATGCAGGTGATAAAGGAGATGATGGGATTCTCTCTTAACCCCTCCTCCCCGCCAGCTATGATCTGGGCCATCCTGACCACATTGCCCAGTTGACTGAGCTCGGTGAGTCCAGACATCACGTGCTTGGTGGTATTGTTCAGTGAGGCGAAGAACTTGTTAACATCCTTGTTATCATCGGTGAGGTCGGCGTCCTGAATATTGACGGTGCGCAGGAAGCTGTCCCATGAGTCCAGGTGTTCGCAGAGACACGCTGCCCTGGCCAGCCTGTTCACAGTGCCTTTTTCTACCCTGAACACGGGGAACTCGACCTCGATGCCTGGGTCACGCTTACTGACAAAAGCCTCTACATCCACATCCAGCCAGTTGTTAGCCTCAGAGCCTGAGGCAAAGTGCACCCTGGGCTCGCGCCCATCGAGGATGAGACAGTTATTCTCATCCCGTGCTCCCAGCTTCACCACCTTTGGCGCTGCCTGCACTGCATCAGCAATTACCTTCTCAGGTATCTTGAGCAGCCAGCAGGCGGCACCTGGCTGATTGATGGACGAGATATCAGCGCCGTGGTCGCTGAAGAGCCCAGCAGCGGTGCGGTTGAAACATAATATACCCGGGTCAGTCAATATAGCCAGAGAAGCCTGGTGTATCCGTTCCACCTGCTCCAGTTTGAGCCTGTGGTAGGGTTCTACTAGTACCCCTTGCCTTGCCATCGTCTTTCCCCCTTTTGTAAGCGTTCAGCCTTCAGATCAGTATCGAGCTGATGGTTAACAGTTAAGCATCTATCAATCATCTGACGGTTTGCGGACATGCGAAGCCAAAGCCGTGTCCCCGCTGTTATACGCAGGGAGCCGTAGCGACCATAGTTGACGAAGGGGCGCCCAATTTGTCATAGTGTCTCAGCCTCACTTCTTTACATAAAAGTAGCCAAGTCCTTGTTGATAATGATATTTTAGATTTACAAAATCCACTTTGTTTAGCAACTCTATCCAGTCATCTTTCTTGAGGAGCTGCCAGAAGGCAAAAGGAGTAAAAAGGAAAAACATCTCTATGCTCGTTCTCCCTAATCCACATCCCACATCCAAAACATATTCATTGCCTTCAATTTTCAAAATATCCGGGAAATCTTCGCTTGCCTTTCGAAGAACCATCGTTATGGATATTCCATAAGAGACTAAAACATACAATCCGCAACCGATGATGATCCATCCAAATAATTCTGATATATACAAGAGGATTAAGAGACCAACTAAGAATATTATACCTATTATTATGCTAAGAATCGGTAATCCGTAATACCCGTAATGTGCTTTCTTAGATTTCATTGTGTTTGTCCTTTGGGTCCAAAGTATGACGCCCCGAAGTCAATTGCGCCTGACGTCCCCAGCATATACGGCGTTGCGACCCAAGCGAGCAATGTCCCGAAGGGCAAGGGCGTTAGCCCCAAGCGTATATGCTGCGTTAGGCGAAGTATGTCCATATCTGTTTTCTCTTGTGCTCCATCACTACGAATTAATTTTGCCATTTGGTTGCTGTGGTTTTAAAGATACTACTTTCTGCAAATGTATTTCATAGCCTTCCTTGGCTTTCCGCGCTTGTTCCTCAACCCATTTCTCAAATCCTATTTCCTTGAATCTTTTGTACCTATCCAGCGTGTCAGGGTCTGCATACTCCTCAAATTTGGAGCATGGAAACTCTTCACATTCAAAACATATACGCAATCCTTTTTCAAAACAGCATTTCTTTACATCACACCAAGCTGGACCCCCACCTTGTCGGCATCCTGGACACTTTGCATTCTCGATGAACCATTCTAATCCCCTCACAAATTCCTTGAAATCGAACGCCCCTTCGGATCGAAATTCGAACGCGTAGAGCTCCGCGAATTCTCTCATTTGCTTGGCTGTTTCAATAATTAGTCCATTATATTGTCCACAGCCAGCACAATAATCACCGCATGGTGCAACTAAGTCATATTTTCCCATCTTCTGACCCACCTATAGTTAATTCCCTATACAATGATAAACATATTTCGCCTGACGTTTCCAGCATAAAAGAAGTCCTGCGAAGCTGGATTTGGGCGAAGCACAGCGAAGCCAGATACGCTCTGTTAGGTGAAGTTGACTCATTTCTTCCTAACCTCGTTCAACCCTGTCAAGAGATATTCCACTTCTTCTAGATTCTTAAAGAATCCTGCAAAGCCAGACCATTCCGGTGGTGCGCCCCTGTAATATTTCCATTCCCCCTTGTGCTTGGGCAACAATGCGATTGCCTGCTCTTCATTGATGCCAAAGTACTCTGATAATCTAGTGATATAGACCTGAAATCCAAGTCCATCATCGAGATTACTTTCTTTTGGAATTAAACTGAATACTGTATTTTGACTTTCTCCTATATTCCCCACAAATGCAATTGAACTTCTTGTTGTGCCTGTCCGATCAAAATGACCGCTAAGTCCTTCAACAAGTCGCAGATATATTTCACCAACGCCGTTACGTTCTGCAATCTCTTGTAACTCTTCATAAGTCAGAGGGGGCTTTCGTTTTGAGGTGGTCTTAGTTTGTGTCCTGTATTCGACTTGGCTCGGTTCAATCAAGAACACCCTTGCTAAAAATTCTTTCCTGTCTTCGTCACAAAAGTATTGGAACGTGGCCGCGTTTATTCCAACGCCATAGGAGTCGGACAGGTATTTAATAATCCTTTCAGAACTGCTATCTATCTCTGAAGAAACAACCAGCATCTTGTGATGTTCGTTCAGAATTTCCGGCAACTCGACACCGAACTTTCTCTTGAAAGCCTCCTCTATAGGGCCTTTATCGCCGAGATATCTGTCAGAAATTTCAGTTAACTTTTCGTTCGACAAATCCCTCACCCAAGAAGCGTAATCCAATATCTGAGCAATTACTTCGCGTGGGGTCTTGTCGCGCTTCAACTCAACGATAACAACATCCCCGCTACGGTCCAAACACAGAAGGTCAATCACTCCACTAAAATCCGTCTCGACTTGTCTTCCGATTACCAATAGATCATTTGAGAGTATAGAGATGTCTCTCTCTAACCAATTTTCTACGCGCTCTTCCAATCGGCATCTGTAAGAATGCTCCTTAAGACTTTAGGGTGAAGGGGATCTTTCCTGAATGATAAGGGACAGTTACCCTTTTCCCTTCTCTGTTTTTGTAAATTTTATGGCTTCCGCTTTGGCGGACGAGAACGAATCCCACACGCTCCAAAACCTTGGTCACTTTATCAGCAGGTACTCGAGGAAGCTTCCCCCTCATACTGCTACTTCCAAAGAAGTAAGGCTAATAGATTCAACGATAGGAATATCCTCCCCACTCTCTGTCCTATCTTCTAGATGGAGGCGAATAGCGTCTTTAATGTTTTCTAAAACCTTGTCATAACTATCGCCTTGAGTATAACAGCCTTGAAGCTCAGGACAGAAGGCAAAATATCCGTTCGCATCCTTTTTAATTATCACAGAGACTCGATAGCTCTTCATAATTTCACCTCAAATGTTTTTCTATTAATAAATATAATAGCGTCCCCTCTTTAAATAATCTTTCACCATGGTATGACAGTCACCAAGCAAAATGTCGCCTAACTTAAAATAACCGGACTACTTCGTTTATGCNNGACTCTAGGTGAAACCTCAAATCACCACTTCCTTGCCATCATCATCCTCTTTCAAAATCCAAAGGGCTTTTGATTAGGCCAATATCCCGCTGGCTGACGTGAGTATAAATTTCTGTGGTTTTTGAACTCTTATGTCCAAGTAGCTCTTGGATATATCACAAATCTGTGCTACCTTCAAGAAGATGGGTAGCAAAACTGTAGCGCAAGGTGTGCACTGTAACACGCTTAGTAATGCCTGCCTTCTGGCTGGCATCCTCCAAAATCTTCTCTACTGTCCTTGTCGTCAAATGGCTATTCTGCTTTGGCCCTGGGAAAAGCCAGTCTTTGGGCTGATACACCTTCCAGTATTCTCGTAGCACTTCTAGAGCAACTTCTGAAAGAACTGTATATCTATCTTTACGCCCCTTCGCTCCTCTGATATGAATCATATGTCGATTCTTATCGAGATCCTGTATCTTTAATCTTACAACTCCACTCACCCTTAAACCAGCAGAATACGCCAGCATAAGAATTGCTTCATGCTTGATATTATTTACAGACTCAAATATTCATATCATATCTTCACGACTAAGGACAATAGGAAGTTTCTTCTGTTTTCTTGATCGGGGAAGCCTGCCCACTGCTTTTGGCACATTTAATGCACAGTCATACAAGAATTTTATAGCACTTACTGCTTGATCAAGGTATGCCTTCGAAGCCTGCTTCCTATCAATGAGGTGAAGCATATACCCCCGAATATGTCTCTCATCGAGTTCTTTTGGATCCTTACATAAAATTGCGCAAGAAGCAGTCGATCTCAACACGGCAGGGTCGTATGGGAAGGTGATTGTTATTCTCCCTTCTCTTCCCTTTCTGATTTTCACCTCTGCCATTTTCTCCGCTTCCTTTCAGCACCGCCTTTTGTAGCGTAATATCACTTTCCGCATAATTTCGTATAAAATCCCTCTAGGAATTTCGCTCTCAGTCTACTAAAATTCCCCTCCGGTGAGCCCTGATGTACCCCTTGCACGAGGGGTCCTTGCCGGTAAGCAGGTCGGCCACCTTGATGAAGGTCATCATTTTGGCATCGAGCGGGTCCAAAATCACCGCATCGAGTCCAGCGTAGGTTGCCAGCAGCAGGAAGGCACGGTTGACCAGCTTTCTATTGGGCAGGCCATAGGAAATGTTGCTCAATCCCATAACGGTCTTCACAGCCGGATAGTGAGATTTGATCTGCTCCAGGGTCTTCAGGGTGACTATTCCTTGGGCAGAATCCGTGGCGATGGGGAGCACCAGGGGGTCGAAGAGTATTTGATCCGCTTTCAAACCTAAACCAGTGAGATGCTCCATTATCTGGTCACAAGCGGCCAGGCGCTCTTCTGCTTTGTTGGGTATCCCGTTCGTTCCCATAGCTAGCGCCACTAACCAGGCTTGACGCTCTGCTGCTAGGGAACCGATGGACGCCAGCCTTTCAGGCTCGGCAGTGACTGAGTTGATCATCAACCTTTCACCACGGTATTTGCCCAGCGCAGCCTCTATCACCTCCGGGCTGCTGCTATCAATAACAAGCGGCCTGTCTGTGACTTCCTGAACCACCTCCACCAACCATCCCATAGCCGCGGCTTCATACTCCGGGGAGCTACTCCCTACGCCGCTATTCACATCGATGAAATCAGCCCCAGCAGCAACTTGAGCTCTGGCCAGACTCTGCAGGAATTCCCTATCCTTGCTGGCGATGGCCTCAGCCACAGACCTATTCGATGCGTTGATGTTTTCCCCAATTACTAGCATATCAGTCCACGATGCCCGCTATTTTCGAGAGTACTTGTTGTCTTATCGCGGCGGGCAGGCTGTAGTCATGGCTGGCTATAATCTCCTTCACCCTCTCCGCCGCCCTTTCCCAGGTGGTCTTTCCTCCCCTGGCCTTCCACTCCCCCCTGCTATCCCTATCGCTCAGTGAGGGCTGGTAATGCTCACCTCGCATGAAGTGCCTGGTGTGCCTGGCGGTGACGAAATTACCCCCGGGGCCCACCTGCTTGATGAGGTCAAAGGCCAGAGTATCATCGTTCACCCTTATGCCGTCAACAGCCCTCATTATCATTCCCAGTATCTCATTGTCGATAACATACTTCTCATAACATGCGGTCAGTGCGAATTCCATGAGCCCCGCAGCATCATGGATAAAATTGGCACCCGCTAGGGCACAGAGCAGGCTGGTGACAGCAGACTCATAGCCACTCTGGGCATCCAGCACCTTGGAGTCGGTCATCCCACCGGTGGCGTAGAAGGGGAGCTTGTAAAATTGGGCCATTTGGGCACCAGCGGCATTAATAAGCCCCATCTCCACAGGGCCTGCCAGGTACTTGAGATCTCTGAAATCAGTGCTGGTGGCAACCGAGCCGAAAACAACCGGTGTCCCCGGATTGGCAACCTGGGTAAGCAGTACCCCCATCAAGGAGTCCACAGTCTGGACCACCAGGTTTCCGGCAAGCGTCACTGGTGAGGTAGCCCCGCACAATGGCTCGGCAGGACATACCAGAGGGATGCCACTTTTGGCAATAGTCACTACCAGGTCACCATACTGCCTGTCCATCTTCAGGGGGCTTATGCTACAGGTTATCATGGAGATAAGAGGACGCTGGTGAAGTCTCTCAGGGGAGCCAGCGACAGTCTCTGCCATCCGTATCACCTGCTTCACTCCATCGAGGGTGTAAACACCTCCCATGACATGCTTGGTGGTATTGTCCAGCCCGGCAAAGAAGCGGTTTACATCCACCTGCTCTACAGGCAGCTCGCTGGGATAGGTGGGTAGCATGAACAGATGGATGTTATCTAACTGATCAACCAGTTTGGCAATACGCTTCAGATCATCTAAGGTGGCTAGTTGGTTTTGTCCTGTGTCCGGGTGATAGATATAAAGGGCAGTGCCGCCGGTCCCGGTGTATACTCGTTGCCCGCCCAAGAGGATATCGTGCTTCTCATCTCGGCCACAGAGCCTGATCTCGGATGGCGCTATCTCAATGAGTTCCATGACCCTTCTCTGAGACAGGCGCACCAGGCGCTTTTCCCGATCCACCCAAGCACCAGCTCTGTTGAAGAGTTCCAGTGCCGACTCTGAGTTCACCTGAAAACCTACTTCCTCAATCACCTGCATTGCGGTCTGGTGAACCTTGCCTATAGACTCATCGGTGAGGGGCTTGAAGCTGCCCCCCACCAGTCCTTTTCGAATCATAATATCTTAGACTTTACCTCCTACCACGACAATCATGTCTGTCACAACTTTGGCATGGATTGTATTTGTCCACCTCACTACCAGGTGGCGCGATGCCGATAATGCCCGATATCGACTTCCGGGGAATCATCAGGCACCCTTCGGTCAAGCGAATTCCTGCTGAATCCCCGCCCACAGCCCGGAAGACCATCTTCTGCTGGCCTATCTCCCAGTCGCAGTAACCGGGGCTAAAGCGCTGGCTTATGATGAGCCCCTGGCCATTGGCTGCCTCCCCTATCCTGCCTTGGACAAATTCGGCTACTCCCTCAGCAGCACTTGACCCTATTGCATCCAGCACTGCCGACCGAAGTACAAGCCCATCCTCAGCCAGCTGGCAAGCTATTTCCTCCAATCGATTGTCTATCGTCGCCACGAACACCGAGACTTTGCAGCACTGTTGTAGCAATTCGGCGATGGCTCGGCTTCTGAAGACGATCGAATCCTCAATAACGACGATGGACCCCTGAACCCGCTTGATATCCCTGATGACATATGAATAGGATGGCTCAATGAGGTAGTGGGCGTTCTCTATATACTCATCAATCAAAGAAGAGATACGTGCCGGCAGCTTGTAATCAGCACCGTATCCTATGTAGCGACATACCTGCTTCCTGTCGATCTCAATATCTACCTGGTTGCTAGTAACCGACATACTGCCATCACCATCCTTTCATCTGGAATGCCAAGAGCAGATGAACGCTCTTGCCTTACACAGGAGCAGAATCCGGAGATAGATACTCAGCACAGGGGTGATTTAGGGGGTATGAAGAAGGGGCATTATTAGTGGGCTCGAGAAGAGCCTGATGAGGGGGGAAGATAATAAGTCAGGTTACCGCTGCATTGTGAAGGGGGAAGATTAAGCTACTATCTGCCCGCAGGGAAAGGCAGATAGAAAACCCCGGATCACATATCATTCTTCTTACTTCAGATCATCTCATGCCCTCCTTGCGAGATTTCTCGCTCCTTTCCTAACCTGCATTACACTATAGGATACTACACGATCTACTTTTTGTCCAGCCCGCTGAGGATAAGGCCAGCATCTACCTTGCCCGAGTAGCCTCCTTTCGGTGCCAGTTCAATTTTATGTTGGCTAAGGCTTTCTCCTCAGTGTTCCCCTCACTGATGCAGTCGGGAAGGGAGGGCACATAGGCAGTAAATCCTCCCTCCTCTGAGGCTCCCAAGTCCTGGATAAAGACTTGGTCTCTACCCAATCTCCCCAGGATTTCTTCATTCCTCCCGTATAGCGAAGTTAGCACAATCAACTTGCAATCGCTATCCGAACTAATCTCTGAGAGAACCTGGAGAAAGTTGAGGTTTCTGGTCTTCCTTACCCGATCGGCAGTAGCCTCATACCAAGATTCAAGCTCATCCAGGATGATAACAGTTGGTTCCTTGCCGATTATATCTTTGAACTGGCTAATTGTGGGAAAGTCTCTGATCTGGCCAAGAACTGAAGCTTTCCCTAAGCTCTTGAATATGGGCTCCCACAAGAATTCAGGATTTCCCTCCTCGCCCTCCATAAGCTGGAGTGCAACCACCTTAGCATCAGGAAGTTCGACCTTTAGTGACCACCTTTCCTGCCATGCCTTTGCCACATTTGGCGAAGTAAACCATCATGGGCGGTT
>DEIJ01000049.1:19228-40651 GCA_002352365.1 Dehalococcoidia bacterium UBA2777
CAGGGTCGCAATGACACATGGGGAATCTATTTTCGGAGTAAATAGATGGAAAAGTGTGAGCAGGCAATGCGACTTGCCAGTGCCGTAGCCGCCGGCAAAGATGAAGGTGCCTTGAACCCGTTTGCCACTCAACCTTTCATCTACGGCTTTTAATGCCTGTGAAAGAGGATGTGAAGGATAAGTGATAGAAAGGATGCGTTCAGCCCAAGCTTCCGGTTTGGCCGGGTTGGTTATGTTATAGAGCCTTACAATTCCAAATATATCACCTTTGCGGGCCTCTTCGGTCAGCAAAGCAATATCACTGATTGGCATGATGACCTGCCCTCCCCAGTTCTTCGGCCAAGCCAGACTCGAATGAGGCTTGGCACCAAGTTTGAGTATACTTCATTTTGGAGCTATCGAGAAGACGGCGCACTGTATATGAATCTCCTAGAGGAGGCAGTTCGTCAGAATGTGTCCTTTACCACGAACGTTGAGCCGCCTGGATACCGAATAGGCGATCACTATCCGTTGATAATTTCCTATTTAATGTGTTTCAACCCATCATTGATCTCACCAATATCAAACCTTTCAGGGTTAAACTCTCCCCCGACCCACTCCATCATTTCTTCGTGTTCTTCGTGGGCCAGATTTCGAATGACTTCAGATTTGTGGGGGCCCCCGAATCTAAAAATCAGATTTAAGGGGGCCCAGAGGTCCAAAGACTTTCGGGGATTTGGTTAAGTTAGATAGGTAAATGGCTCTTCCAAGTTCCTTTTAAGTTGGGTGAGAAATTCAATTGGTGTATTTGCCATCATAGCCCGATGATCCCAGGCAAGCGATACGTTCATTATCTTGCGGATCATAATCTGCCCTTCCCTTACTGCTGGCTTTTCTAGTATGGCACCAACCCCAAGGATACTGGTGGAAAACCAGGCTACTGGTCCAGAACCCTGTTCAATAGGGCCGATGGTGCCTACATTACTTATACAGAAGGAAGGATTTAGCACACTTTCTTGTGGCCACTCTGCTCTTCTACCTGACTTCATGTCATTTGCCTGGCTCTCCATCTCCTTTGAAATCTCCACTAGTGTCTTCTGATTTGCTTTTTCGATAAAGAAAAAGCTTATAGTATCTCCTACCTGGACCGGGCCGATCATATCTATCTCCTCAGGATTGGGGCATCTAATTCTATCCATGCTCTCCCAGCTACCACATAGGATAGGGAAGTCCACTAACACATTGGCTGCCGCTTTAATAATTAGGGAAGTAACACTAAGGCGAACTTCCCTCTCTTTTTCCAGGGTCTTGCGAAAGGACTCCGCTTCCGTCATATCTATGGAGATGGTGGTAGTACAGGATATGGGGCCAGGAAGATAAGCCATGGAATTGCGTTTCAGATTCTCATCTAACTGATAGTATCTTCTACCCTTTTCATCTTGTTGTACAGCTCGGCGCATTTCTTGCCCTCCTTTTTCCTTAACCGATTTCTAGCAGTCGCCCCACTATGTGCAGTGAAAGGAGCCCATCATCCTTCATGGGCGTTAGGAAGCTTGAATTTTGGGCATGTTGAGGGGGGTCAGTCGAGTTTTCCTTCTATTGTGTCAACCAAATTCCCTAATTTTGCTAACCCTTTGTGTGGTGAGGTATTTTGGCTTACAACCAATTCTCTTAATTGATGAAAGGCTCTCCCTTCGGCAACACTTTGCTTGGCTAGCTCAACTCCCACTTTTAAATCGGGCACCTTGCCAGTGATATAAAGTACGGTCGCCGCATTTACGCAGAAGAGGTCCAATAAAGGCCCATCATCTTTACCCTTTAGGACATTTAATACCGCCAGCGCATTCTCCCTCAAAGTACCTCTGGTTGCAATGTCACTGTATTTGGATAGCTTTACTCCAAAGTCTTCGGGATAAAGAGTGTAACCCTCGATTCGTTTATTCTTCAACTCTAGAACTTTGGTTGGGCCGCAGGTAGATACTTCATCGATACCCAGGGTCTCGTCATGATCATTGCTCATCCCGTAAATAGAAATGGCAGACTGCATTCCGATCTCATTAAGAATCTCCACCATTTTCTGACACAATTCAGGAGCAAAGACTCCAATGACGATACTTTTAGTGGTGGTACATGGCATAGTGATCGGGCCGATAATGTTAAGCACAGTGGTAAATCTCATTACCTTGATAAGTCGGCTCCAGCCCGACTGCAGGAATTTCTCTCCGGGAAGATACCCTATGCTATTTTTCTCTATGCTTTTTTGGGCCAATTCGAGCGGGACATCCAAGTCCACACCAAATTCCTCTAAAATATCGGAGGCACCCGAGACACCGGTAACCAGTCTTGCCCCCTTTTTGGCCATATAGACACCGCAGGCACTGGCGATGAGTGCTGCTGGGGTCGAAACATTAACGGTCTTGAGAGCGTCCGAACCTGTCCCTACTATATCACAGCTAGGCTGGGATATAGTAGGCGATATTCTCTCCACATCATATTCCATCATAGCATCCCATGCCCCAGCCATTTCGGTGATAGTCGGCCCTTTTATCAGATGTGAAATTAGGAAAGCACCTTGTTGAAGCTCGGGCTGTTCATTGAGTATAATCTGGCGATAATATCCCTTGGTTTCACTGCGTGACAAATTCTGTCCCTTCCCCAGGTTAAGGATAACCTTCCCGAAATCTCTCATCTTATCTTCATCAAACATGTATATAAACGCTCTTTTGTTAACCTGATTTAAAACACTGTCACCACAACTTCCATCGCATTATGGCTGTCAATCAATTCGAAACCCTCGATTAGCCTGTCAAGAGAGATGCGATGTGTAATCAAATAGCCTACATTTATTCTCTTGGTAGCCAGCATCCTGATTGCCTGGCGATTTTGTTCCGAAGTGCATCCATATGCTCCAAAAATTTGAATTTCTTTATAGTGTATTAGATTATGATCGATGGAGATATTTTCATATCCGTGCGGCAGACCAGAGAAGAATACAATTCGCCCGCGTTTCTTGAGCATTTCGATACCCTGAATGGGAACCTGGGGGGCAGAACAGGCGGGGATAACAACATCAGCACCCAACCCATCTGTCCTCTCCTTTACTGCCTGGGCGGGATCAACCTCCGTTGAGTTGATAAGGTAATCCACTTCGATGTTTTTAGAAAATGCGATTCTCTGTGGTGCATTCTCGATGAGAATGACCTCTGAGGCTCCAAAAAGACGAGATAATTGAACATGCAAATGCCCAATGGGGCCTGCTCCGAAGATTACCACAACATCGCCAAGTTTTATGTGGCAAAGTTCTTGGGCGTTGATACAGCAGGCAAGGGGTTCGGCAAGGGCCGCTTCTTCGAAAGATAGAGGCTCGGGGATTTCATTAATGCAACCATTTTGGACTCCATTTGCAGGGATGCTCATGTATTGGCTAAATCCACCATCACAGTGAAACCCTATTATTGACATGTTGTCGCACATGTTGGAGATGCCTTTTAAGCAGAAGGGGCAACTCCCGCAAGGCAGCCCTGGCGCTATCTGCACCCGATCCCCTTTTTTGAATTTGGTAACGCCTTTTCCGACCTCAACGATTGTCCCGGCAATTTCGTGACCAAGCACTCGCGGCAGTCGAAGATCTCTGTGCCCAGAGTGGAACATCTTGGTATCTGTTTTGCAAATAGCACATGCCGCCGATTTTATCAACACCTCTCCAGGCTTACATTGTGGCATGTCTACTTCTCTGACCTCCAAGCTTTCTATTTCTGTTAGAACAGCTGTCCTCATGCTTCAAATCCTTGACAAGGCATACCTTGCTGCCTCGATGGTGGCTTCTATTTCAGCGTCACTGTGAGCTAGAGAAAGAAAAGTGGCTTCAAATTGAGAGGGAGGTAAGTATATGCCTCCCTCGAGCATCTGCCAGAAATAAGCAGCGTAAAGATTGGTATCAGAGGAACAGGCAGTCTCATAATCCACCACCTGTTGAGAGGTGAAGAAGGTGGTAAACATAGAGCCTAGCCTGTTTATAAATACAGGTATATCTTGTTCCTTAGCTGCTGTGGCGATGCCCTGAGCTAAATGTGCTGCTTTGTTCTCCAGATTACGATACACCGAAGGTGAGCCCAGGAGCTTGAGGGTCTCGATTCCTGCCCTCATAGTCAGGGGGTTTCCCGAGAGGGTACCTGCCTGATAGACTGGTCCCAGCGGGGCTACCATCTCCATAATCTCCCTTTTCCCACCATAAGCCCCGACAGGTAATCCTCCACCAATGATCTTCCCTAAGCAACAAAGATCAGGGGTGATGCCGTAAATCGCCTGAGCTCCGCCATAACTGAGGCGAAACCCGGTAACAACCTCATCGAAGATAAGCAAGGCACCAAATTCTCGAGTTAATTGATGTAGCCCGTGGAGGAATCCTTCTTTAGGTAGAACCACCCCCATGTTGGCACAAACCGGCTCTACGATCACACCAGCGATCTCCTCGGGATAAGTCTCAAAGATTTGCCGCACTGCGGTAAGAGCATTGTATGGTGCCACCAAAGTATTCTGGGTGTAAGAAGAAGGAATGCCGCTACTATCAGGTATCCCCAAGGTAGCCAGCCCCGAGCCTCCCCGTATCAGAAGCCCGTCGGCGTGGCCGTGGTAGCATCCGGAGAATTTCACTATCCTGTCCCGATGAGTAAAAGCACGGCACAACCTGATGGCAGACATCACTGCCTCGGTGCCTGAATTTACCAGGCGAATCATCTCCATCGCTGGCATGGCCTTGACGATCAGCTTGGCAAGTTCGCTCTCAAGCTCGGTAGGGGCACCAAAGCTAGTACCCTTTTCCAAGGTATTTTTTAAGCCGGCGACCACTTGAGGGGGGACATGGCCCAAGATCAGTGGCCCCCAGGAAAGGACATAGTCGATAAACTCATTTCCATCTGCGTCATAGATTCTCGACCCCCGGCCAGCAGAAATGAAAATCGGCTCCCCACCCACTGCCGTAAAAGCTCGCACTGGGCTTGACACCCCGCCGGGCAGATACCTTTTCGCCTCCTCAAAAAGACCTCTTGAGCGTTTCATTTGGATAGCCATTCGGCTACCTCTTTGGCATGGTAAGTGATTATTATATCCGCTCCGGCTCGCTTGATAGCGGTGAGAATTTCCAGAGTAACTTCCCGCTCATCGAGCCAACCATTTCGGGCAGCTGCTTTGACCATACTGTACTCGCCACTAACATTGTAGGCAGCAAGGGGATGATTGAAGGTGGCTCTAACCCTAGAGATGACATCAAGGTATGCCAGGGCCGGTTTTACCATAACAATATCTGCCCCCTCGGCAATATCTTGCTCCACCTCACGCAGGGCCTCGCGAATATTGGCGGGGTTCATTTGGTAGCCACGGCGATCACCAAGCTGGGGGGAGCAGTTTGCCGCCTCCCTAAACGGACCATAAAAAGAAGAGGCATATTTGGCGCTATAAGACATGATGGCCACATTCTGGTATCCGCTATCATCCAGCCTCTCTCGAATGGCTTTCACTCGCCCATCCATCATATCGGAGGGAGCAACGACATCTGCCCCAGCTTCAGCATGGGAAATAGCTACCTTAGCTAGAATTTCCACAGTCTTATCATTATCTACTTCCCCATTCAGCACTACCCCGCAATGGCCCGAGGTGGTATATTCGCAAAGGCAGACATCAGTTATTACCACCAGCTCAGGGATAGTGCTTTTAATCCCCCTTACTGCTTGTTGAACGATCCCCTGGGGATCAAATGCTGAAGAGCCAATTTCGTCTTTGGTTGGCGGCAGGCCAAAAAGCAAGATAGCGCCAATTCCCAGCTCGGCTATTTCGCTTACCTCGCCGGATAGCTTATCTACGGAGAAGCGGAAGATTCCCGGCATGGCGTCGATTTCTTGTTTTACCCCCTCACCATAGGTAACGAATAAGGGATAGATGATATTCCTTATATCTAGTTTGGTTTCACTGATCATGCGGCGCAAAGCCACGTTTTGGCGCAGGCGGCGCAGCCGTACCTGAGGAAAACCAGCCATCTTAATTCTCCCCAAACTTGTCCACTAAGGCTTCAACTAGCCCCTCGGCAGAGTGCTCCCTGGCTACTACATCTACCCTCAGTCCTTTATCTTCAGCTTCTGCTTTGGTCACCGGTCCGATGCAGGCAATAGTTGCTTGGTTCAATATGGCTACATCACCTTCCACGAGGGCGACGAGCCCGCGCACGGTAGACGGACTGGTAAAAGTGATCACATCCACCTTCCCGGCGGTGATTTGCTTTTTCGCCCCGGCTGAGTCTTCCGGGATAGTAGTGCGATATATGGCTACTCTTTCCACCTTCGCCCCCATTTCGGCCAGGCCATGGCATAAGCTTAAACTGGCTTCCTCAGCTTGGGGCAAAAGAATGTGAGTTCCCTCAATCCTTAGCTTGGTAAACGAATTAAGGATGCCTGAAGAGCTCCAGTCTTGGGGTATTAAATCGGCTTTAATTCCATATCCTGATAAAGCTTGTGCGGTGGCTTTCCCCAGGGCACAGACTTTTATCCCTGCTAACCTTCTAGCATCCAGCTCTTGCTGATGAAGTTCCGAGAAGAAGATGTCAACCCCATTGGTGCTAGTGAAGATTATCCAGTCAAATTCAGCCAACCTTGATAGGGAATCATTTAACGGGGCCAAATCAGTAGTCTCGATCTTTATAGTGGGGAGCTCTAAAGGCTCAGCTCCTTGGCGAGAAAGAAGTTCTCTGAGGTGGCTACTTTGCCTTTTTGCCCTGGTGACCACCACTCTCTTGCCGAAAAGGGGCTTATTGTCAAACCAACATAGCTTCTCTCGAAGCTTGACCACTTCCCCCACAATAGCCACGGTGGGCGGGGAGAACTTTTGTCCCTCGGCTTTTGAGACAATATCAGTCAAAGTTCCCACCAGAGTTTGTTGTCTTGGAGTTGTTCCCCAGTGGATCAGGGCAATCGGCGTGTCGGGGGGGAGGCCGCTATGGAGCAATTCGTGGAGCAAAGTTGCCAGATTTTCCATTCCCATTAGAAAGACCAGGGTATCAATGCCGCCTGTTTTATCCCAAGCAATTTGCTTTTCCGGAAAGGCTTTATGACCGGTAATAACTGCAAAGGAGGAGGCGAGCTGGCGGTGAGTAACTGGTATTCCGGCGTAGGCCGGCGCTGCTATGGCTGCGCTTACCCCAGGGACTATTTCAAAGGGTACGCCCTGGTGGGCTAAATTCTCCGCCTCCTCACCTCCCCGCCCCAGGACAAAAGGGTCACCACCCTTAAGGCGAGCCACTATCTTTCCTTGTTTGGCTTTAGCCACCAAGAGCGAATCGATCTCCCCCTGCCTCCAAGGATGCTCCCCTTCTCTTTTTCCCACATAAATAAGTTCCGCCCCCTCTTTGGCTCTCGATAGAAGCCTTGGCTCGATCAAACGGTCGTAGATAACTACATCTGCTTCTTCGAGGCAGCGAAGACCTTTAAGGGTGATAAGCTCGGGATCACCAGGACCAGCTCCTACTAAGTAAACCTTCCCTTTGCTTAGCATCTAGTCGCCTCAGCTAAAATTTCCCTAGCTCCTTGGGCAATTAGCTTTTGGGCTAAGAGAATTCCTACCTTTTCAGGAGTCGCCACATCGCCGTCTAGCTCAGCTCGGAGCAATTTCTCCCCGCTAAGGCTCCCTACTACCCCAGTTAGCTTTAGAGTATTATCACAAACTTGGCCCAGGGCGGCGATGGGGATGTGGCAACCACCGCCAAGAAAATGCAATAAGGCTCGCTCCGCAGTTGTTGCCTGCCTTGTCGGCCGATGATCTAAGGGGAGGACAATTTGCTTGATCTCCTCATCTTCTTGGCGCACCTCAATTGCTAGAGCGCCTTGACCTACTTGGGGAAGGCAAATATCCCCAGACAAGTACTGACTAATTCGATCCTCCCAACCCAACCGTAGAAGTCCGCAAGCGGCTAGAATAACGCCATCGAATTCCCCCCGAGATACTTTATTCAGGCGGGTCTCAATATTACCCCTAATATCGCCGATGACAAGATCGGAGCGGAAGGCCTTAATTTGGGCAATACGACGCGGGCTGCTTGTACCCAGCAAAGCACCTTCGGTGAGATCAGCTAGTGGCTTGTCACCTCGGGAGACTAGCACATCCCGAGTATCCTCTCTTTGACTGATAGCTGCCACTTCTAGGCCAGGGGATAGCTGAAGAGGGAGATCCTTAAGACTATGCACTGCGAGATCAATATCCCCACCGAGCAAGGCAATTTCCAGTTCCTTAACAAACAATCCTTTGCCTTTAAGCTGAGATAGGGTGAGATGTTCTGCCTTATCACCCCTCGTTTTTATCCGTTTAACAGCAAAGTGATACTGAGGATAAAGTAGTGCCAGTTGACCAGCAACTTGCTGCGTCTGGCGCAGGGCAAGCAGACTGCCTCGTGAGCCAATAGTGATGAGCCTTCTTGGTATCACCTTCCCTCCGGTCAAAGGTCGAAAAGTTGTCGCACTATTTGAAGGTATTCCTCATTCCTGGTTTTGAGGGAAATGATGGGGTGATGGAGTATTTTATTGGTGATAGCCTTAGTCAAGGCATTGATCCTGTCTCTTTCTACTTCTTCCAGTTGCGGCATCTTGCTCAAAGTCTTGGCCAGCTCCTTCTGCCGGATGGCCTCAGCCTTGGCTCTCAGAGCGGTGATAGTGGGCACGGATTCTAGCCCATGCCACCATTCCATGAATCTAGTTACCTCAGAGTTGATGATAGCCTCCGCTTTAGCTACCTCACTTTGTTCAGGGTCGAATGTAGAGGAAGATCGAAGGGTATCAATATTATATAAGAAGACATTATCTATGTTGGCCACTTCAGGATCGATATCTCGAGGAATGGCTATATCAATCAAAAGGAGAGGATGATGGTCCCGTTGCTGCATTACCTTTCTTATCTCCTCAGGACCAAGAACAAAGCCCTCAGCGCTGGTGGAGCTAATCACAATATCTGAGCTTACCATAGACTCGGTCAACTCTTCTATAGGCACTGCCCTGCCATCTATTCTTTGAGCTAAAGCCTGTGCCTTTTCATAGGTACGGCTAGTAACTGTAAGCCGATCGATTTGGCTGCGCTTGGCTATCTTGGCGGTCAGCTCTCCTGTTTCTCCAGCACCGATGAGGAGCATAGAGCGGGAGTCGAGTGAACCTGTGGCCCTCTTTACCACTTCTAAAGCGGTCTGGCTCACCGAAGGAGCATATCGACTGATTTGGGTTTCACTTCTCACCCTATTTCCTACTTGTAGTGCGCGGTGGAAAAGGCGAGAAAGGCGATGCCCAGCACAGCCGGTGGAGCGAGCCAATTCCCAGGCTTTACGAACCTGTCCTAAAATCTGCTCTTCACCAATGATCATCGAATCCATACCCGAGGCAACCTTGAAAAGATGGCTTACTGCCTCTTCTTGAACATAGGTGCGTAAGTAGCCTGAGAAACTAGCGGCAGAAGCATGGTGGTAGTCAGTTAGAAAATGCTTAATTCTCTGATAGCCTCGCTCTGGCTCTTCGGCTAGAGCGTAAATCTCACTGCGGTTACAGGTGGAAAGGATTGTCCCCTGCCCTACATAGCGTGACAGGAAGAGGAGTGCCTCTTCCAATTCCGGGGTAGCGAAGCTAATTGCCTCTCGTGCCTCCAAAGGGGCTATTTTGTAACTCGTGCCTACGGCGAGGATTACCTTCTCCGCTAACATCTTTTTTTCAAGTTAGAGATAAGCCTTTCCTTAGCGTTGGCTATCTCGCCTTCCTTGATTAGGGCTAGTACCTCGGAGTCAATGCTCTGTTGCCAAGCTTCGAAGGTCGGCTGCTTGCCCTGTTGCCTCAACTCTGAACGTGCCTTGGAGATAATCTCAAGCAGGGTGGCGTACTCCTGGCCAATAAAATTCTGCTCCAGTTCTTCCTTCACCATCCTAGCTAGGGCCGGGCTAAGACCGCTGGTGGAGATGGCAATCACCAGGTCTCCTCGGCGTATTACTGCTGGGAGAATAAAACTTGACTCTCCGAGCTCGGTAGCCACATTCACCAATATATTCCTGTCTCGTGCTTCCTGAGCTATTTGTTTATTGACCTGGGGATTATCGGTGGCAGCAATAGCAAGATATGCCCCCTCCAGATCACCTGGAGCAAAGTCATGGCCGCGCACCTCGATAAGCCCGGTTGCCGCTAATTTGCCGATCCCGGGGCAAAGTTCTGAACTAATCACCTCCACTATGGCGCCACAATCAACAAGCTGTTTTATCTTCCTTTCCGCTATCTGCCCGCCTCCCACTACCGTGACCTTCCTACCGCCGATATGGAGAAAGATAGGATAATATACCGTCATGCTTTATTTTCACCCAGCCTCAGTAGTGCATTGATTGTAGCACAAGCTGCGCTACTACCCCCGCGACTTCCTTTGATGGTGATATAGGGAATATCCTGGCTTACTAACTGGGCCTTCGACTCTGCCGCGCTGACCAAGCCAACAGGCATACCTACAACCAGAGCAGGGAGGGCATTGCCTTTCTCCATTAGCTTTAACAAGGCGAAAAGAGCCGTAGGGGAGTTACCAATAGCTATGATAGCACCATTTATTTGCTCACCTAAATAGAATATCCCCTCTGCTCCTCGGGTGGTATTCTCTTGTTGGGCCCGTTTTACCACTTCCCCTTCATCAATAGGGCAGTATATACTACAGCCATAACTTTGGGCGCGGTGGTGGTCAATGCCTACTGCCACCATATTTACATCAGTGAAGATTGGGCATCCTCTTCGAATAGCAGCACAACCCATGGCAACTGCCGCGGGATGGAATTTGATCAGCGGAGCTATTTGGGGGTCTCCAGTAGCATGAATGATGCGCTTTATAATTTCACTTTCCTGGGGTGAACAATAGAGTGGGGGCAGTAACCCTTCAATTATTGCCATACTACGTGCTTCAATATTCTGGGGAGGTACAACCTCACTAGCCCAACCCTGAGGTAATCTGGCGATTGCCCCCTGTATCCGATCAAGAGTGACATCCACCAAGCAGTTGTTTACTCCCAAGTTCTCGGCCAAACATAGCTCTAGGTTACCATATTGCCTTTTGATAAGCTCCAATTCTTGGGGAATATCTTGACCAACATGTCTGCCCCGAAATAGAAAATAGGGGACGACTACTATTTGGTCTATCCCCGACTTGGCCATGGCAGCTACTCGCTGGCTCAAGCCGGGAGAATTGAATTGAAACGCTGCCCATTCCACCACTATACCTCTACCAAGCCGTTCTCTTATCCGTTGGGTGATCTCCTCCATCTCGGCGGTGAAGTCTCGATCATAGCGACTACCATGGGCTAAGATTATTACCCCTATAGTTGACATCTATTCTTTTTATCTTCTGCGGGTGATGACATAATCCGCCAAGCTGACCAATGCTTGACGGACGCTATTCTGAGGCAAGGCATTTAGAGCGGAACACCCCTGGGAGCAAAACTGGGCCGCAATAGCATAGCATTGGGCAATATTAGACGGCTGACGAATTTTTCCCACCACCAAGTTTAGCTTATCTAGGTTATCATGGAGATCAGATATCCCCTTTACCGAGTCGCCTTCGGGGTGAGACTCCAAAAAAACTATTGTCGGCAAGGTAAGGACACCGCGAAGCAGGTCACTACCTACTGGTTTGCCTATCTCCTCTCCTTCAGCCTCAAAATCAAAGATATCGTCCACAATTTGAAACCCCATCCCCAGATTATAGCTATAATCTCTAAGCGCTTGCACTACCTCCTTCGGTGCCTTACTCAAGATAGCCCCCGACTGGGCTGCCAGAGAGAACAGGGAGGCAGTTTTATTGCCAATCCTCCAGTAATAGTGAGTGCGGAGCTGACTTAAATCGAAGGCACTGGAGGTCTCATCAAGCTCGCCACTGCATATACTCATAAGGGTA
This sequence comes from Dehalococcoidia bacterium UBA2777, assembly GCA_002352365.1. Taxonomy (GTDB): domain Bacteria; phylum Chloroflexota; class Dehalococcoidia; order UBA2247; family UBA2777; genus UBA2777. The sequence goes on from DEIJ01000049.1 coordinate 31,142, forward strand.
TGAGCAAAAAGTCTCATCACCCTGAGGTTCCCCGTCTGCGAGGCTACATAAGCTGAGGTGGCGAAGAGATAATCACCCAAAAGTATAGCGGTAGAATTGTCCCACAGGCTATTCAGCGTAGGTTTGCCCCGCCGCTGGGGGGAATTATCGATAGTATCATCGTGAATTAAGGTGGCAGTATGTAGCAGTTCCACTGCCGTTGCTATGGGGAGCAATAGCTTAAGGTTGTAGTGGTAAAATTTTCCCGCCAGCAAGGTGAGTGCGGGGCGAATCCGCTTACCCCCGTTGCTTAGAACATGATGCAATGGTTTGGCTAAATAAGGAGAGTCAACCTTGGTCACTTGCCTCAGGTTTTCCTCAACCTGGAGCAACTCCTGTTGGATAGGTTCATAGATTGAAGCAAGTGATGGAGAGATCATTTTTCAATGGCAGCTTTTAGCTGGAGAGCCTCCTTGGTCACTGTGCTCTCGTCCAGCTTGTGGAATAAAGGTTCTGCCGGGGGTAGCTTTTGCCCCGGGGTGAGGGGCTGAATAGTCCACCCCATCTGTTCAACCCTTCCGCTAAACCCAAGAAGGTTATGGAGCTTTTGCGAGCTGAAGGGCAGAAAAGGGCATAACACGGTCTTAAGGCAAGAGATCACTATGAGAGAGACGTAAAGGGTAGTGGCGCAAGCCTGTCGATCCTCTTTGATCCTCTTCCACGGGGATTTCTGTTCAAGGTAGCGGTTCCCCTCTTGGGCCAGAGACATTGCCGCCTTGATCCCCTCTCTGAAACGGCAGTTATTAAGGCAGGCATCTACGCTATTAAGAGTAACTTCGGCTTTATGGAGAAGGACCTCACTTGACTCGTCAAACTCGCCAGGTATAGGCACCGAGCTTTGGAAGTTGCGCTGGATAAAGGTGAGGACCCGATGTACCAAGTTCCCGTAGGTAGCCACTAGTTCATCATTGTTGCGGCGCACGAACTCCTGCCAAGAGAAATCGGTATCCCCTACTTCGGGCATATTTGCCGAAAGGAAATACCGTAAGGGGTCAGGATCATAATGTTCCAGATAATCGGGTAACCAAACTGCCCAGTTACGGCTAGTGGAGAGTTGCTTCCCCTCCAGAGTGAGGAACTCATTGGCGGGAACATCATAAGGGAGATCGAGCTCGCCATATCCGATTAACATTGCCGGCCAAATAATGGTGTGGAAATTGATGTTATCCTTGCCAATAAAGTAATAACTCTTGGCCTCCCCTTGCCAAAAAAGACGCCACCTCTCATTATCGCCAATAAGATGAGCCCACTCCTTGCTTGCCGAGAGATAGCCAATCACCGCCTCAAACCAGACATAAAGCCGCTTATCATCAAATCCGGGTTGAGGAATAGGAACCCCCCAGTCGATATCGCGGGTAATAGCCCGGTCTTTTACCTCCTCAAGAAGTCGGGTGGTAAAATTAAGTACATTTTGCCTCCAGTGGGTCTGTTGTCTTGCCCAAGAGAGGAGCTCATCCTGAAAAGCACTCAGTCGGAGGAAGAAGTGTTCTGAGCTCTTGATCTGTGGTGTGCTGCCGCAAATGGAACAGCGAGGTTCGAGCAATTCTAAAGGGCCGAAAGGCTTGCCGCATTTATCGCATTGATCCCCCCTTGCCCCCCCGAAGTAACAATAAGGGCAAGTGCCTTCCACATAGCGATCCGGCAGGTAGCGTTGGCAAGAGGGGCAATAAAGCAGTGACATGAAGTCTCGGTAGATATAGCCCTTGTTGAGCAAAGCGAGGAAGAAATCTTGGGCCACTTGAACATGATTTGGGGTGCTAGTAGTAGTAAACAGGTCAAAGCTGATACCCAGCCGGTGCCAGCAATCAAGAAATTCCTGATGGTACTTATCTGCTATCTCTTGAGGCTTCCTACCCTCTTGCTCAGCACGCAGGGTAATCGGCGTACCATGCTGATCGCTGCCGGAGACCATTAACACCTCATTACCTTTAAGTCGATGGTAGCGGGCAAAGATATCTGCGGGAAGGTAAGCCCCAGCAATATGCCCTAAATGCAACGAACCATTGGCATACGGCCAAGCTACCCCAATAAAAATTCTCTGGCTCAAAGCCTAGTCTCCGCAAGAGATACCAATATACGCTATTTTATCACACTCCTTTGGCGGGGGGAAGGCGGCTTGCTAATTGAAAGAGCCCCGATTATACTTTAAACTGTAAAGCAGGGGGCGGTTAGCTCAGTGGTAAGAGCGCTGCGTTGACATCGCAGAGGTCACTGGTTCAAATCCAGTACTGCCCACCAAAAGGAATTATCAGTGAGCCACCCTGATGATAAAAGCCAACAGATAATGCGTCATTCAGCAGCTCATGTTATGGCTCAAGCCGTCCTCTCCCTTTTCCCTGAGGCTAAATTAGGTATCGGCCCTGCCATTGAGGATGGGTTTTACTATGATTTCGAATTACCTCGCTCGCTTACCCCCGATGACCTACTCATCATCGAACAACAGATGAGGCAGATTATAGCTGCTGATGTGCCTTTCATCCGCGAGGAGGTAGATAAACAGAAGGCGCGCCAGATTTTTATCTCCCAACATTATAAGCTGGAATTGATTGATGAGCTTCCTGACGAGAGAGTCGGTATCTATCGCCAAGGTTCCTTTGTCGATCTATGTCGTGGTCCTCATGTAGGCTCTACAGCTGAGATCAAAAACTTCAAGTTGTTGAGTATTGCTGGCGCCTATTGGCGTGGGGATGAGTCGCAGCCTATGTTACAGCGAATATATGGCACAGCATTTCAAACTTCCGAAGAGCTGGCTGCCTACCTTGGTAGAGTTGAGGAGGCAGCTAAGCGTGACCATAGAAGACTGGGCAAGGAGCTTGACCTGTTCAGCATTCACCAAGAAGCTGGAGCAGGACTGATTCACTGGCACCCTAAGGGAGCTGTGGTGCGCTGTCTCATTGAGGACTTCTGGAAGGAAGAGCACTTCAAACGGGGCTATGACCTTGTGTACACCCCTCACATTTTTAAGGCCGACCTGTGGAAGGCTAGCGGGCATTGGGAGATGTACCGCGACTACCTCTATCCCCCTATGGAGATGGAGGGACAAGAATACATTATCAAGCCGATGAATTGTCCTGGGCATATCCTGATATACAAAACTAAGCTCCGTAGTTACCGAGAGCTGCCCTTGCGCTGGGCAGAATTGGGCACTGTCTACCGTTATGAGCGCTCTGGCGTATTACATGGGTTAGCACGGGTCAGAGGATTCACCCAAGACGATGCCCATATCTTTTGCCGCCCTGGGCAGCTTGAAGATGAGGTAGTGGGAGTATTGGAGTTTGCCCGTTTCATGATGCATACCTTTGGCTTTGATGAATATGAAGTTCTTCTCTCTACCCGCCCGGGAAAATATGCCGGCACTATTGAGAATTGGGACAAGGCTACCGAGACTCTCCAGGAGGCTATGGACCGTCTCCAGTTGCCTTATGAGATAGATCCCGGAGCAGGGGTATTTTATGGACCCAAAATAGATATTAAGCTCAAGGATGCTTTAGGTCGGGCGTGGCAAGGTCCTACCATTCAAGTTGACTTCAACCTTCCACAGCGTTTTCAGGTTACCTATGTAGGAGAGGATGGCCAAGAACATTTAGTGGCTATGATCCATCGCACTGTTTTGGGCAGCATGGAGAGATTCTTTGCCTGCCTTATTGAACATTATGGTGGTGCCTTTCCAGTATGGCTTGCCCCTATTCAAGTGGCAATTGTCCCCATAGCGGATCGACATCTAGATTACGCCCAAAAAGTGGCGGCTGAGCTTAGAGCCCAAGGCCTACGCATCCAGGTTGATAGCCGGTCTGAAAGGATGAACCTCAAGATACGTGAGGCACAATTACAGAAGATTCCCTACATGATAGTGGTCGGTGATAGAGAACAGACCACCTCTACCATCTCACTTCGCTTGCGTAATGGCGAAGACATAGGAACACTATCCCTGGGGCAATTCGGGATGATAGTAAGATCTGCCATAGAAGCTAAGAGACAGAATTAGGCCTATTTCTTAATTATCCAATACACTAGTNNNNGAAGTGTCAGCGACAAAGGAAAAATCAATACCCGGATTGATGTCGAAGCGTGAGTAACGGCGAATGGGAGCCCCTGGCCCACTTATGGCTAGATCACACCTGCCAGCAACCACAGCCGGCGAACTGACATAACCCTCTACTAAATCACCCTGGTCAACATGAATCTTCTTATCCAGATACCATCCGGCGTCATATCCTTGTGGCTGGAGAGAAAATTCCTCCCTTTCCATGGAGAAATGCATAGCTGAACCGGGATCTCCAGCAGGTCCGGGAGGCCCCACCAGGCCGGGATCCCCGGCATGTCCGGGAGGCCCCATCAGGCCGGGATCCCCGGCATGTCCGGGAGCTCCCACTGGTCCTTCAGGGCCCATCAAACCCTGTGGCCCCGGTTGAGCAATAGGAAGGAATATAGCAGCTATAGCCAATAACACTGCTGCAGTAGCCAGATATAGCGCCACCCTTGACCTTATCCTTTCCATTCTATCCTCCCCTTTAGTTTGCTGTAAAATATCCATACCTCCCCCTTGCTATCTCTCCCCTTATGTTTGCCGTCATATCAGTCAGGCAAGAAGTCGAGGCCTCTTCTCCCGCTGATCTTCGTTGAGAGCATAGCCAGTCTCATAAGAGGGCACTTTTTATCTTTTTAAGACCTCGAACCAGGCAGGGGGGCAATAGACCTCGCTGCCACTACAGGAGTCTCAGCTCGGCGCACGACGGAGGGATGACGCAAGAAGGTGGGGATATCCAGGGCACTCTCATCTTCGAGGTTCTTGAGAAGTTTGCGTTTCTCCTCTTTGGTAGGGGTAAGGGGCTTAACCCCGCGACTAAACCCGGTAGCAATAAGGATGATATTCATCTCTTCATCTTCTGCCTCAGAATCGAGAGTCACCCCAAAGATGATATTAGCCCCTGGATCTACCGCCTTGCCGATGACTTCAGCAGCCTCGTTAACCTCTTGAAGTGTGAGACTCTGTCCCCCGCTAATATAAAACAAGACCCCCGTTGCCCCGTCAATAGAAACTTCGAGTAGAGGGCTAGCAATAGCCGATCTGGCAGCATCTACTGCTCGGTTGTGACCTCTTCCCTGGCCGATAGATAGCCAGGCAGGACCAGCACCTTTCATCACTGTACGGACATCAGCGAAGTCAAGGTTAACCAATCCAGGAACAGTAATAACTTCAGAAATAGCCTCTACCCCGTGACGCAAGATGTCATCAGCCATTTTAAAGGCATTGTCAATATTCATCTTGCGATCGCAAAGGGACAGCAGACGATCGTTGGGGATAACGATCAGGGTGTCCACTTTCTCATTAAGCCGTCTAATACCTTCTTCGGCTACACTAGCGCGATGCACCCCTTCAAAGCTAAACGGCCGAGTAACTATCCCGATGGTAAGAGCCCCGCTCTCTCTACTCAATCCGGCAATGAGGGGAGCTGCCCCGGTCCCGGTGCCTCCTCCCATGCCACAGGTAACAAATATCATATCGGCAGTGCTGCCATGCTGGCGGATCTCGTCTCGACTTTCCTCCGCTGCCTTTTGCCCTATATTGTGGTCACCGCCAGTACCCAAGCCTTTAGTTATCTTCTCCCCAATTTGAAGCCTGATGGGTGCCTCACACAAGCTTAAAGCTTGGGCATCAGTATTCACTCCAATAAACTCTACTTGCTGAATGTTAGCTCGAACCATGCGGTTAATAGCATTGCATCCACCCCCGCCTACACCAATAGCTTTTATCTTCGTCGGATTGGGACTAAATGTTGTCTTAGCCAATTTCCTTTCCCCTCCCTTTTTGATTTTAGGTTTAACCAAAGTTTGAGACCGCCTCTTGAGTATCCTAAAATGCCGTTCAAATTTTTACACTCCATACCTTTGGGGCATCCCCCTCAGATATGCTGCTGTCAAAGTCGGGTTTAACAAATTCGTTTGCTCTACCTAGCTCCCCTTCAAAATTCCACCTTTTTCACAAAACCCCCCAGAGCAACCAAGCAAACCTGATGCTCCTGAAAAATGGACTTTTTCAGGGATAGCTGGCTAACCTTGGCCAAATAGCCTTCCAACTTCGGTGAAGAAGCGTGTAAAGACGTTACCCTTCTTTGCCTGACTTTCAGCGTATCCAGCAACTTGCCGCTTTGTTGCCCAAAGCAGAAGGCCAACACCAGTGGCATATGCAGGATTATAGAGAGCCTCAGTAAGGCCATATATGTCCTGAGGTATTCCTACTCGTGCTCCAAGCCCCGATACCTCCTGGGCGAAGGCCTCTATACCGGGTAAGTTAGCTGTACCACCAATGAGTACCAACCCGCTGGGGGCTATTACCCCATACTCACCAGCCGGGGGTAATCCAGCCAGGATCATTCTTAAAGTCTCCTCAATTCTTGCCTTGATGATATAGCTCAAATCCCGGGAAGCAATAACATAACCATTATCTGTTTTCAGTTCAAGGCTGTCTGTGCCAAAATCTTGACCAGCCATTTCGCTGGGGGCGACATTCCCATATCTCTTCTTTATCTCTTCGGCGGTATCAAAGGGGATGCCTAAACCGATAGCGATATCCCGAGTGACCTGATAACCTCCTATAGGCAAGACAGACGTATACCAAATGCTCCCTCCCCTAAACACAGCAACATCTGTGGTACCACCGCCGATATCGCAAAGGATAACCCCCGCCTCCTTCTCATCTGGGTCGAGCACTGCCTCGCTGGCAGCAAGAGGCTCAAGAACAAGATCAGCCACCTCGAGGCCTGCTTCGTCAACACATTTAACCAAGTTCCGAACTGAGGCCATAGCAGCAGTAACAACATGGGTCTCGACATCAAGTTTGAAACCATGCATCCCCACTGGGTCTTTAATCCCCGGATGACCATCGAGGATATATTGCCGCGGGATTACATGAAGCACCTTCCTATCACCGGGGATAGTAACTGAGCGAGCTGATTCAAGCACTCGTTCGAGGTCACTAGACCGAACTAGCCGATCACCACGGGAGATGGCTACCACACCCCTGTTGTTAATCGAGCTCACATGTTTGCCAGTAACACCGACGTAAGCTGACACCATCCTAGCCCCGCTGACAAGTTCTGCTTGCCGCACCGACTCTCGAATCGATTCCCTGGTTTCATCAAGGTTGACTACTAATCCCTTGCTCATTCCTCTAGATGGCGCAACACCTACGCCTAGGATTTGCATCCTATTATTATCAGTCAAGCTAGCAAGTATGCTGCAGACCTTAGTTGTGCCCACATCTAAGGCAGCAATAATTCCCCCTTTTGCCATTTTTGCTTCCTCCTAACTTTGCTAAACTCACTATTTCCAGCTTGCTGCTAAATTTTTACTACTTATTCAAGTTTTTGTCAACCCCCTGCCTCAGTTGGGCAGAGATTATTTAGCTTTGAGAGATCGTTGGCAAACTTATAGACCCATAGTGGGCATAAGTTGAGATCTAAATTCTCAAGTGTTTTTAGAAAGGCTCTTAGAGGAGAGTTTACTATATTTCAAGCCAAATTTCCACCGCGCAATCTTCCATGCCTGAGAAGGGCTATAAGCAACACCAAATCTTGCTTTTATCTCCTCTCTTATCTTGTTCACTGTCCATTCCCCATCGTCTGAAATCTGATTATGAATTTCCTCAAATTGTTCCTCGGTAAGCTTAGTTGGGGCCCCTCCTTTGAAATTTGGTGCTAATCCTTGATAACCTCCTTCATTCCACCGCTTTAGCCAGGCGTAGGCAGTAGATTTGGCTACTCCTACCCTCTTTCCCGCTTTCTGTGGGGAATCGCCATGATAGAGATTAAGAATGAAGATCAACCTCTCTTTTATTCTGGGATCCCTCTCCTTTTTCGTCAGTTTTAAAAGCTCTTCTTCTATCGCCGTCTTCTTTATCTGTATGGTTCTCTTTTTTCCTCTCATGATCGATAATGTGTCAGGCTCTAGTTCTATATATTATGAAAGAAATTTGATTAGGTTTTATATATTATGAAAAAATCTGTACAAAAAAATTAAGGTTTCATATATTATGAAAAAGGCTTATACTTCGGGTTACTTTGGTTGTTTGGCCAGTATCTCCTGGGCGAAGAGTGCCGCACCTAGTGCCCCCACTATCTGAGGTTCAAAGGCTATATTGGCTTTTAGCTTGACCTTTTCCTCCAACCGTTCGACCACGCCAATGTTCTTAGCGATGCCTCCGCTGATAACAAACTCTTTCTCTGTCCCTACCCTCTTTAATAGGGTGTAAACTCTACTGGCCAATGCCTCGCAGGCCCCGGCTAAGATATCATTTTTATGCATCCCGTGGCGAAGATAGCCCAAGACCTCAGAGCGAGCGAAAACAACACAGGTGCTACTAATGGCCACTTCACCATTTACTAACTCGAGTGAATTCTGGCCTAAATCGGCAAGCGGTATGGCGAGTAGCTCAGCCATAATTTCCATAGATCTGCCAGCACCAGCGGCACATTTATCATTCATGGCAAAGTCGGTCACCTTTCCGGTGGCATCACACCTTATTGCTTTGCAATCCTGGCCTCCCATATCTAGTATCGTCCGCACCTGGGGGAGAAACCAATGTGCCCCTTTGGCATGACAGGATATTTCAGTGATGTTCTTATGAGCAAAAGGAACCACCACCCTGCCATAACCGGTTGATACTATGTAGTCGATGTTGTCGAGGGATATATTTGCCTTTTTCAGTGCTAAATCTGTAGCCCTGGTGGCTGTCTCGGCACTATTAGCCCCAGTGGGTATTAGGCTCCAAGCTAGGATACTATTATCTGACAAAATTAGGGTTTTGCCTGTCAGTGAGCCAATATCCACTCCCGCAGTTATCATTTTGCCATCACCCTTTCTCTAGCGATAATAGCTGCACCTAAAGCGCCAACAATTTGAGGATCTCGAGGCACAACTACTTTACGCTTCATCATCTCCTCTAAAAAGGCGATCACCCCTACATTTTTGGCAATCCCGCCAATAACTACCGCGTCTCCTTCGATACGTATCCTATTGGCTAACCCGTACACTCTGGTGGCAATTGATTTATGAATTCCCTTCAAGATATCCACCTTGTCCACTTTGCGATGAATTAATGACACTACCTCGGACTCAGCAAAGACAGCACACATAGAGGTGATGTTAATATTTTGGGTTGATTTGAGGGAAAGTTCTCCCATCTCCTCTGGTTTCACCTCTAACGCCTTGGCCATGGCATCAAGAAAAATGCCTGTTCCCGCAGCACATTTGTCATTCATAGCAAAATCGACTACATTACCTTGATCGCACTTTATCACCCGGCAACTTTCAGCGCCGATGTCAATCACCCCGCCCACTTGGGGGTAGAGGAGCTGAGCCCCTTTAGCATCACACATCACTTCGGTTGCTTGCTCAGAGGTAAGGGCGACCTCTTTCTTCCCCGCTCCGGTAGAAACTATGTATTGTACTGAGCCTGAAGATAATCCTGCT
>DEIJ01000138.1:0-374 GCA_002352365.1 Dehalococcoidia bacterium UBA2777
GCCCTCAGTCTGGATATTCCATTCTGGCCGCAGCTTCCCAAGATAAGCTTCTACGAAGATATGTACGCCCAGGCAGCAGAGAATTTTCCCGGGATAGTCATGGATGTGGAGAACAAGAGACTCAACTTCAATACATCCAAGTTTGAACAAGAGCTTGGGGACTATTTCGAGAAGACAGATCATGCTGAAACCTTTGCCCTGAGCCGGGAGTATTCGGCAGTTTATCACAAGTTCTTAGCCAAAAATCTTCAGGGCTGCCACGCCATCAGGGGTCAGGTCACCGGCCCAGTAAGTTTTGGCTTCAATGTGATTGATGAAAACCACAAGCCGATTATCTATAATGAGGAGGTAAGAGCTATCCTATTCGACTTCAT
>DEIJ01000138.1:466-10945 GCA_002352365.1 Dehalococcoidia bacterium UBA2777
AGACTATGGGAGTTTTCTGCAAAGCTTGGAAGGCCCTAAGGGGCTGCATCTTTGTGCTAATGTGAACTTACCTTACTTACTGGAGTTAGGAGTTGACATCCTATCCTTTGATGCCTATCAGATTGAATTTATGCCCAAGGAATATGCCAATGTTGTGGCTGAATTTCTAAAGAGCAGTGGAGTTATCTCCTGGGGCGTTGTTCCCACTGAGTTGGCAATTCTTGCCAAAGAGACACCGGCAACACTAGCTAAACTGCTAATAGATTACTGGGAAGTAGTATCACGAAATACTGATTTATCGCTGAAGCAAATTGCTGAACAGGCTCTGTTAGCACCAGCGAGGTGCTGTCTTAAGGGCATAGGGCAGGTTGACACCGCCGATGAGACGGCTGGCCAGATAGCAGAGAAAGACCAGGTTTCTGGCATTGAGGAAAGGATTGTTGAGAAAGCCTTTGCCTTCCTGCCAGAACTATCGCAGATACTGAGGGAGAAGTGTGGCCTATGAATTCCCAGTCTTGTTGCCTACGGGCATGCCTATCTGCTCCGGCTTATCTCTCTTGGTGATTACTCCATTCATTAGGCGGTGAATCAGCGGTGACGGAAGTTAAGCTGTACCGAGACCCAAACCTCCAGATCATCTTCGGTGTGACCCTCATGGCAGTACTGGGGGTCTCAAGCATTACCCCTGCTTTTCCTAAGATGGCTGAGGAGTGGGGGATAAGCAATCAGGCGATAGGACTCCTAATCACCGCCTTCACTTTCCCAGGGGTAGTGTTGGCACCCTTTATCGGTATCTTAGCTGATAGAGTTGGCCGGAGGCGGATTCTGGTGCCCTCCCTTTTCCTTTTCGGCATCGCGGGAGGAGCTTGTGCCTTGACCTGCGATTTCAACACTATTCTCGTGCTGCGGGTGTTCCAGGGGATGGGAGGGGCTGGGGTGGGAGCCCTTAATACTACCATTATCGGGGATTTGTTCTCGGGGCAGCGGCGTGCCGAGGCTATGGGGCTCAACGCGAGCGTTCTGAACATCGGCGTTGCCTCCTACCCCGCCATGGGCGGAGCCCTAGCGTTGCTGGGCTGTAATTACCCCTTTCTCCTTCCTCTGGCAGCCATACCCCTAGGTCTCATCGTCCTCATCTACCTACGCAATCCAGAACCCAGAAATGAGCAGAGTCTCAGGAACTACCTGGAAGGTACCTGGCAGTATCTTAGAAGCCTCAAAGTAGCCGGCCTTTTCGGAGCGGGCGTGTTGACCTTCATCATCCTCTACGGGACCTATCTTACCTACCTCCCTCTCCTCTTGGGAAAATCTTTCTATGCCTCTACCCTTATTGTAGGGGTCATCCTCTCCAGCATGTCCCTTACCACCGCCCTTGTTTCCTCTCAACTTGGCCGGTTAACCAGAAGATTCTCCGAAACAAGTTTAATTAAGGCTGCTTTTCCCATCTACGGTCTAGCTTTGGTGATGATTCCCCTAATGCCAAGTCTTGAGTCTTTCTTCCTCCCAGCAGTAATCTTTGGCATTGCCCATGGGATAAATTTGCCCAGCATACAGACCCAAGTGGCAGGGCTGGCCCCCTTAGAGCACCGGGCGGCTTTTATGTCCGTAAACGCGATGATGCTCCGGCTGGGGCAAACACTAGGGCCACCACTCATGGGGTTGGTCTATGTCTATACCAGTCTGGAAACCACCTTCTTCGTGACTGCGCTCCTGGCTCTGACGGTACCACCTGTGGCGGTGGTGATGAGTAGAGGACTAGCCTTATATGGTTCGACGAGGTAAAATGTTAGTTGATGTGGGCTTGACGGCATTTGGGGGATGAGAGGAACAAAGCTACCGGTGAGCATTATAATGATATTAACCTCGTTGGCTGGGGCAATACCTCTATCTACAAAGGCCATTGAGGGGGCTACTAGCCGAGGAAGGATAGTCACAGTCATTGCCCCTAAGGATTTTCAGGAAGCGGAGCTTAATCAATGCCAGAAGGTGTTTGATCGCCAAGGGTTTGAGGTGGCTATAGCCAGCACCACTACTGAGCCAGCAATCGGCATGGGCAGGAGAATAGTACTACCTGAGGTAACTATCTCCCAAATAGACCTTAAGGGCTGCCTCGCCTTGGTCATCACCGGTGGTTCTGGTGCCAAAACCTACCTCTGGGATAATGCTCAGCTTCACCAAGTGGTAAAGCAGGCCTATGAGGAGAGGATTGTGGTAGCTGCTATATGCCTTGCTCCGGGAGTACTAGCTAGAGCAGGAATCCTTGATGGCAAGGAGGCTACCGTTTATCCCGAGGCGATAGCCGAATTAGAAAAAGGCGGGGCTATTTTCACTGACCAGCCGGTGGTGATCTCAGATAGCATTATCACTGGAAGGGATGCTAGAGCGGCGAAATCATTTGCCATTGCTATTGTACAAAGTGTTAATGAAAGGTTTTGAAGCTGTTGCCACGGGGGCAAAGGTGTGCCATAATAAGAGGCTTTCGAAGGAAGGGGGTGAAGATTATTGTGGTGCCGAGGGATTAGAGGAGCCACTACGGTAGCCAGTAACAGCCGGGAGGATATTTTAGCTGCCACGCAAGAATTGCTCCAAAAAATGATTGAGGCTAATGGGGTGGAAAAGGAAAGCATAGCTTGCGCTCTTTTCACTACTACTCCAGACCTTGATGCTGAGTTCCCGGCAGCAGCAGCGCGGCAACTAGGCTGGATGGAGGCACCCCTCTTGTGTGGGCAGGAAATCGATGTTGCAGCAGCTTTGCCTAGATGCCTTCGTATCCTTATCCTCTCTAATACTGAGAAGAAAGCAGAGGAGATTGTGCACGTATATATAAGGGGAGCAGAGGTATTGAGGCAGGGGGGAGCTGCCGAATATAATATAGGGAAACTTGGAGGGTGAAAAATGATCGTAGTGATGAAGAGAGAATCGGCTGAAGAGGAGCTCGGCCAGGTATTAAAGCAGATAAGCGAGGCAGGGTTAAAGGGGCACATAGTTCATGGTGCAGAACGGACAGTGATCGGTGTAGTGGGGGTGGTTCCAGTGCTACCCGAGTTAAAGGAGATGCTGGAGTTCGCCCCTGGCGTGGAGGAGATCGTTCCTATTACCAAACCGTATAAGCTCTCCAGCCGTGAACTTCAGCCCCAGAACACGGTGATAAATGTCGGCGGGGTCACTATTGGTGATAAAGAAATGGTGGTAATAGCCGGGCCATGTGCTGCTGAGACGGAGAAACAGGTAATGGATACCGCTCAGGCAGTGAAGGCAGCCGGGGCTGATATTCTACGTGGAGGTGCTTTTAAGCCAAGTACCTCTCCTTACCACTTCAGGGGCCTAGGGGAAGGAGGGCTCAGGCTGTTGGCTCAATCTGCCCGAGAAACGGGCCTGCCGCTTATCAGTGAAGTGCTTACTCCTGAAGATGTGGAATTGGTAGCCAGGTATGCCGACATTCTTCAAATTGGGGCGCGTAATATGCAGAACTTCGTCCTCCTGGACAGGGTGGGTAAAATAGGGAAGCCGGTGCTACTTAAGCGGGGGATGTCGGCAACTATTCAGGAGTGGCTGCTGGCCGCAGAATATATCCTTTCCCAGGGAAATCGGCAGGTAATACTTTGCGAGCGCGGCATTAGAACCTTCGAAACCTATACTCGAAACACCATGGATATAAGTGCCATCCCCATCATTCATAAGCTTAGCCATCTGCCGATTATCGCCGACCCTAGCCATGCCACCGGCAAGTGGTATCTGGTTACCCCTTTAGCCTTGGCCGCGGTAGCTGGGGGGGCCAATGGATTGATGATCGAGGTTCATCCCACCCCTGACCGGGCTTTAAAGGATGGGGCCCAGTCACTAACTTTCGAAAACTTTGAATTACTCATGCAGCAAGTGGCTCCAGTGGCTGCCGCAGTGGGCCGCCGCATGAGAGCTAGTGCAGCCAGCGTACCAGCCTCTAGTGGAGGTTAAAAGAAAGCCGATATGCAACTTGAAGAGGAGCTAGCTAGATTTACCCCCCAGCAGGATACAGTACTTACTATTGGTGTCTTCGATGGCGTGCACCTCGGACATCAGCATCTTATGGAGCACTTGAAAAGGCAAGCACTGGCCAGAAATCTGCGCAGTGGGCTAGTCACCTTTCATTGCCATCCTCAAGCAGTATTATCGCCCCAGACTAAAATGCCTTACCTGACTAACTTGGCAGAGCGGATTAAGCTGATTAAGGAACTGGGCATCGAACTTGTGGTGATCCTCTCCTTTACTCCTGAACTGGCACAGCTCTCGGCGCATCATTTTGTTGCTTTGCTACAAAAGTACCTTGGCATGAAGAGACTGGTAATTGGTCCTGATTTTGCCCTGGGGCGGGGTAGAGAGGGAGATGCCTTCCACCTACATAACCTGGGGAGGGAAATGGACTTTAGCGTAGGTGTAATCTCGCCGGTAGTAGTGGAGGGAGAGGTAGTAAGCAGCACTGCCACCCGCCAGGCCTTGGCTGCCGGTGATATGGCAAAGGTGAGCAAGCTTTTAGGCCGCCCCTTCAGTCTTAGCGGGGGAGTGATTCATGGGGTTAACCGAGGCAAAAATTTGGGTTTCCCTACAGCGAACTTAGCCATAAATTCGGACCAAGCTCTGCCTCCTGATGGGGTATATGCAACTTATGCCTATCTCAGCAGCTATTCACACCCTTCAATAACCAATATTGGTAAGCGTCCTACCTTCGGCGAAGGAGAGCGTACTGTGGAAGTTCACCTTCTCGACCTTGGGGCCAATCTCTATGGTCAAGAACTCAAGATTGAGCTAATAAAACAGCTACGCCAAGAGCGGCGCTTTGCCACTGTGGAGGAATTAAGGGCACAGATAGCTCAAGATGTGGAGCAAGCGAAGGAAGTATTGCCTAGAGAGCAGCCAATAGACGACAGCTTGCCGCGCTGTTAACTATAGACTGCGGCTGTTGAAAATGGCAATTCAAGATTCTCTATTAAGACGCAGCGTGGCTGAGATTATTGTGGAGGAGGAACTGACCAGACTTCTGGAGCGGGGGAAACCTCTGCGACTTAAGCAAGGTTTCGACCCTAGTTGCCCTGACATCCACCTGGGGCATGTAGTGGGACTAAAGAAACTGCGCCAATTTCAAGAAATGGGGCACCAGGTTATCCTTATCGTGGGTGATTGGACAGCTCAAATCGGCGACCCTAGCGGTGAGTCCTATACCCGGCGCATGCTCTCCGCTGCTGAAGTTAGCGCTAATGCTGAAACTTATATGAAGCAGTTCTTCAAGGTGGTGGATAAAGCGAAAACCGAGGTTAGGTGGCAAAGCGAGTGGCTGGCCAAGTTCAATTTAACTGACATTATCGAACTTACCACCAAATTCACTGTAGCCCAACTCTTAGCTCGTGAAGATTTTAACAGAAGATATGTTGCTGGACGCCCTATCGGTCTGGTTGAGCTTCTTTATCCCTTGCTCCAAGCTTACGACTCAGTGGAAATCTGCGCCGATGTTGAGTTTGGTGGCATTGACCAAAAGTTCAACTGCCTTATGGGCAGAGAGCTGCAGAAGATAGCGGGTCAGCCCCCCCAGCAGATATTTTTAGTCCCTCTCCTTTTGGGTATCGATGGCAGTCAAAAAATGAGTAAAAGCCTGGATAATTACATTGGGATTTCAGAGCCACCGCGTGAGATGTACGGCAAGGTGATGTCAATCCCCGACCATCTTATCTTGGATTACTTTGAGCTGGTGACTGATGTTCCCGATAAGGAACTAGAGGAATTAAGAGACGAGCTTCATTCCCAAGCGGTAAATCCCATGATTGTTAAAGAACACTTGGCTTATGAAATTGTAGCCGAGTTCTGTGGTTCCCAAGCTGCCCAAGATGCCTCGGAGCATTTCAGTCGGGTGTTCCAGAGGAGGGAAGTGCCTGAGGAGATACTCCCTATTCTATTCAGGGTAACTAAAACAGGTGCCATCCATTTCTCAACCTCAGACGGAAGCCTAGACACCCAAGTGTCTAGTCCCCCATATCCTGCTGATATCCTCCATGCCTTGGGCCTAGCCAAAAGTCGCAGCGAGGCAAGGCGGCTTATCTCACAGGGAGCTGTTGAATTTGATGGGAAAAGGGTAGCCCAAGCTCATTGCCCCATCCATAATGGTATGGTTATCAAAGTGGGGAAACGGCGCTTCGTGAAGCTGATTGAAAAACAGGAGGGTGAATAAAGTGCAGTTGCGCATTCCTGGACCTACCCCTTGCCCTGAACAGGTGCTCGGGGCGATGGGCAAACAAATGATTAACCATCGGGGGAAACAATTCGGCGAGTTTATTCATCAAGTTACCGATAATCTTAAAGGGGTTTTCCAGACTAAGGGAGATGTCTTCATCCTAACCTCATCAGGCACAGGAGGCATGGAAGCTGCTGTGGTGAACACCCTCTCCCCGGGGGATAAAGTGCTGGCAATATCTAATGGTTTCTTTGGAGAGCGTTTTGGGGAAATTGCCCAGATGTTTGGTGTTGAGGTGGATTGGCTGCGCTTCGACTGGGGGAAGGCTGCTGACCCCCAAGAGGTGCGAGATGCCCTCAAAAATAATAATTTGATTAAAGCGGTGCTGGTCACTCATAATGAGACCTCCACCGGGGTAACCAGTGACCTCGCCTCGATATCGGCCATAGTGAAGGAGTTTGACAAGCTTATCTTGGTAGATGCGATTTCAAGTTTGGGCTCCATCGACCTGCCTGTTGATACTTGGCAATGTGATGTGGTGGTTACTGCCTCTCAGAAGGGATGGATGACTCCACCGGGTTTAGCCATGGTCAGCATGAGCCAAAAAGCCTGGCAGGCCCATGCCCAAGCTCGCCTGCCTCGATATTATTGGGACTTCAGCAAAGCAAAATCCTTCCTTGATATTGGGCAGACACCGTGGACCCCTGCTCTATCAACCCTTTATGCCTTAACCGTGGCCCTAGAGTTGATGAAGCAAGAGGGATTGCCCAACATCTTCGCCCGCCATGCCAAAGTAGCCAAGGCAGCAAGGCAGAGGGTAAAATCCCTCGATCTTTCTATCTTCCCCGACGAGGAATTTGCCTCAAACACAGTCACTGCAATCAAAGCCCCCGACGCTGTTGAGGTTAGCCAGCTACTTCAAATTCTTAGAGAGGAGTGTGGGGTAACCCTTTCTGGAGGGCAACAACGACTGGCAGGGAAGATATTCCGTATTGGCCATCTCGGCTGGGTGAGTGAGGCCGATATCGATGAAGTGATAGCCGCGCTGCGAGTGACTCTACCCAGAGTAGGCCATAAAGTTCCCTAAAGCGGCCCAGCCAAGTGCCCAGTGTGACAATCAAAGCTACCCTGGTCTGGGAGGGAAGGGTAGCTTCACCAGAGCGGGGCGAAAAGAGATAGTAGCATATATTTGCGGGAGGGCTAGGAGATGGAAATCGAGGAGATAAAAGTTCAAGATCGAGCTAAAATGCACGGCCTCAAGAATAAGGGGATGATAGAATTCTTGGAAGATCCCCAGGGTGACTTTATCCTTATTATCGGTAAAGGGATTCGTAGGAAATGGCTGCTATTCAATCTCCCCGAGGGGATGTGGAGTATAAGATGCTCCAGGGGAGAACTTTGGGACGTGGTGAGAGAGGTATTGAAAGAGAAAATTTTGGCCACTGAGGAGCTATGAAGGTTCTAATTGCTGATCCTATTGCCCAGGAAGGGATAGATTATCTCAGCAAGCATGCTGAGGTGGATATCAAGCTAGGGTTAAAACCCGAACAGCTTGCCGCTATCATAGGCGACTATGAAGCGTTAATAGTTCGTAGCGAGAGCAAAGCAACCGCTGAGGTTATTACTAGGGGGGGGAAACTTCGGGTTATTGCTCGAGCGGGTATTGGGGTGGATAATATTGATTTAGAGGCAGCCACGGCAAAGGGCATTGTGGTGGTCAATGCCCCAGCGGGTAACGTTATCTCTGCCGCTGAACATACCATCGCTCTGATACTTGCTTCGGCACGCCACGTTCCTCAAGCTCACGCCCGGCTTAAATCAGGAGATTGGCAAAGAGCTGAGTTTATGGGCACTGAAATAAAGAACAAGATATTGGGAATTATTGGCTTGGGCAATGTAGGCTCAGAGGTAGCTAAACGGGCGCAAGGCCTCCAGATGCGCATCATTGCCCATGATCCCTTTGTCTCCCCAGATTATGCCCACACTATGGGGGTGGAATTGGTCTCTTTAGAATACCTGCTTGGGGAGTCTGACTTCATCACTCTCCACCTCCCGTTGACAGTTGAGACTAAAGGGTTTATCGGGACAGGCGAGCTAGCTCTGATTAAGCCTTCAGCTCGGCTTATTAATTGTGCCCGAGGTGGCCTTATCGATGAAGAAGCGCTTTACCAAGCTATTGAGCAAGGGAGGGTAGCTGGGGCAGCTATTGATGTTTTTGCTGAGGAGCCAACAGCAAGCCCACTGCTTAAGAGCAGCAAGGTTATCCTCACTCCTCATTTGGGGGGCTCCACCATCGAAGCTCAAGTTAATGTGGCGGTAGATGCAGCAGAGCAGATTATAGCTGTACTCCACGGGCAGCCAGCCAGATACGCACTCAATGCCCCTTTCATTCCCCCCGATACTTTACCGATACTAGTCCCTTACTCGAAAGTCGCTGAGGTATTGGGGAGATTAGCTGCCCAGCTCATCGAAGGGCAGATGAGTAGTATTGAGATTGGCTATGCGGGTGAGATCGCCGGTTACGATACTGCTATCCTCAAGGCAGCCGCTCTCGGTAGCCTTCTGGAGAGGATAAGCGAAGAGCGGGTTAATTTGGTCAACGCTAATATTATTGCTGCCAAACGCGGACTTAGGGTTGTGGAGCGCAAGGAAGCAGTCTGTGAGAACTACAGCAACCTGCTTACTCTAGAGATTATTACTAGCCTAGGAATTACCATTGTAGCCGGAACGGTGATGCGTGGCGAGACCCATATTGTTCGGGTGAATGATTATTGGCTCGACTTGGCCCCCATCGAGGGTTATTTCCTGTTTAGTGACCATCGTGATCGTCCCGGCCTCATTGGATCCGTAGGTATGGTTACTGGCAACGCTGATATCAACATAAGCTCCATGCAGGTAAGTAGGCTTAAGCCTAGAGGGCAAGCGCTAATGGTATTGGGGCTGGATAAGCCCCTTGAGGAAGGGCAACGCCAGCAGATACTCTCTATCCCAGATGTCTATACCGCTAAGGTAGTGAAGTTATAAAAAATCTGATATGATAAAAGCGGTGCGGGCGATGAGAACAAAGCGGGATTATTATGAGGTTTTGGGTGTGCGGCGAGATGCTACCTCAGAAGAGATCAAGCATGCCTTTAGGCAACTAGCCTTCCGATTTCATCCTGACCAAAGTCATGAGGATGGAGCAGAGGAAAAATTTAAGCAGATAAACGAGGCCTACCAAGTGCTGAGCAATCTCGAGCGGCGAGCAAATTACGACCGCTTCGGGCATCCAGGTATTGGTGGTTTAGAGCCAAGCTTCGATGATTTTGTCAGTGGATGGGGAGATATCTTCGAGGCTTTCTTTGGAGGTACTCCTACAGCTTCACGGCGAGTACCACAGCGTGGTACCGACTTGCTTGCTAAGCTAACCATCTCCTTTGAACAGGCGGCCTTTGGCTGTGAAAAAGAGATAGATATTACCCGGATTGAACACTGTTCTCTTTGTCATGGCCAGGGTACTGAGCTAGGTAGCCAGCCAATAAGATGCCCCAACTGCAACGGCAGTGGACGAGTGCGGCGAACGTACCAAAGCCTCTTCGGCCACTTTAGTAATATGGGCATTTGCGAGCGTTGCCATGGAGAGGGAGTTATTATCACTCGCTCCTGCCCCCAGTGTCGGGGCACAGGTAGGGAGAGAAAACGGCGCAAAGTGATAGTGAACATCCCCGCCGGGGTAGATGATGATACCCGAATATGCCTCAGTAGGGAGGGAGATGCAGGAGTCTGGGGAGGGTCTTCGGGCAGCCTTTATATCGAGCTACAGGTTTTAAAACACAAGTTTTTCAAGCGAGAAGGCAATGATATCTTTTATCAACTCCCGATCAATTTCGCCCAAGCGGCTTTAGGGGATGAAGTAGAGGTGCCCACCCTGAGGGGTAAGGCTATGTGCCATATTCCTGCTGGAACACAAGCGGGCGAGGTCTTTCGATTGAAGGGGAATGGTGTGCCATATCTACATCGCCCAGGATGTGGCGACCAGCTAGTTGAGATTCGAGTGGTTACCCCCCAGAATCTGAATCAAGACCAGCGAAGATTGCTCCGCGAACTAGCCCAAAGTTTACCTAAAGCAACACCACCAGAGAAAAACAAAGGGTTCTTTGAGCCGATAAAGGATACCTTTAGAAACCCTGCCCGGGAGAAATCATCGGCTACTTAATTTCACCCCCAAAGGCACCAGCCCGGCTAGATAAACCCCCGATAAATTTAATCTTAATTGGATGGATGTTCCACTGGAAGGGCGT
>DEIJ01000105.1 GCA_002352365.1 Dehalococcoidia bacterium UBA2777
CGACACCTATCATAGAATCGGGCGATATCATCACCTGCCGGGCCAATGCCACAAATCTCTATCTGCTCGGTAAGTCCCTTCTCATTAAGATAGTTCGCCGCCACCCATCCGGGGAGAAAATTATCCCCCACAAACAAGACCACCGGCTTGCCAGGCTCCAGGCTGCCCAGGCCACCGTTTACCATCCAGGGGAAGAAGGTGACCTCTCTCCAATCCTGCTCAGCGGCGTTAGCTAAACCAAAACAGTTCATCTTTACCAGTTCAGCCACATCTTGAGCTACCAGCAACACTGAGCCGGCATGGAAGGCCATCTCTTCAAAGTCAGCCACACTTCCGGTGCCCTGAACGCTGGCCACCAGGAGCTTATCCAACTGTTCCTCTGCATAGGACTGAGCCCTATCGAGATCGGCAAGACTCTGAGGATATAAGCCGGTTAGAAGGCCAATATGGCAGGTATCGCTCCTACCCTGACCCATACCCCAGCTAATGGATTTATCCTTACCAAATACTTTGATGGCATAGTTTAACACCTCACGGGCATCCATCACCTGGCTGAGGCAGCCACGACATGCTGAGCGCAGGTTTAGCTTAGCCTGATAGGCTTCGAATTCCAAGCCACATTTTCCCTCAGCCTTCTTTAGATTGCACGGCCCCATGTGGCAATCATGACAAATCTCCTCGGGCGCGGTGTACAGAGGAGGATACTGGCTAGTTAAATAACTATCCCACTCCGCAATATCACTGGCCTCTGCAAAGGGGTACATTCTCTGGTCAAATCGGAGGTAGCGTTTCTCTGACCAGTCAGTCTCTATTGCTTCGGCCACAATATCTTCTACCCCACGAATATCACGAACCACTGTGCTGATATCAACCTCAGAATTACCAAGCTTAACAGCCCTTTCCTTCTTTTCCGTTCGATCCCTCCTTTCTGCGTAAGACTTCGCCACCCTAGCGCTCAACCATACCCTATCAAAACACACCACGAGAGGAAACCTGCTACACCTCTTGTCTTAAGAGAGGCTGTTTAATTTTACCTCAGCTGCCCTTACAATCTTCACCCCCAATCCAAGCCATCGCTCTCAGCTTCACTTTCGCTCCGAGATCACCAACTCTTCAAAGCTGATTGCTAAATAGCCTGTTAAGATGTAGCGCTGCGGCCACTCAACACTTATGCCCTGGCTGGCTTTTTACCCCCTGTCCTAAAATAGACACCCTTAGACATCCCTCGACGAAACTTTGTAGGGAAGAACTTCTGTATGCCGTACTCTTCAGCAAACTCTTCTCTCGAGAGCAACCTGCCATCAGGATGCCTTTGCTTTTTTATTACCATCCGATCTATCTCCCAGCCGTGTTCTTCCCGCAGCCTATTAATCATGGTCATCTTGCGTCTCTGCGGCAGATCGAGATCGCTCCTCACAAACAAATACCAATCATCAGGATACTCACCATATGTATCCATGTAGATATCCGTATAGGCCTCTAAATTAGGCTGCCGGGCGTCAAAGACCATGCACGGCTTATTACCGGTGATTAGGATTGTAGCTAATGCCTCTTCCTTGGTCTCCACCGGGATAATCAGGTGTTTTGGTGCTGGCTCGTGATATCTCTTTTCTCGTGCCTCTTTGCCTGTATACGATACCGCCATCATTACATACGACCAGTACCTCTCCCAATCCCATTTATTCCCCGGCAGGTAGCGCTTCCAGCCAAAGGCGGAAGCTGGACCTACGACAACCGGCACACCGCATCGCGCCCAAGCTGCGGCCAAGTTCCACATTCTCTCGGGGAGAGCACCCCAGATGATCAGGGGCTGCCCCACCAGATTGTGGTGGCAATCTGCGATAGGAGCAAAGTTAGCGTAGGAGGAGATGGCTGGGCCTTCACGAGACCACTTCACCGCCTGGTCAAGAATGAGGGAGGCAGCCGCACATCCACCGTGATTTATAAGACATTTTGCCGCCACAGTCGAGCCATACTTCTCGAAGATGAGTCCCCCCTCCTTCTCATCAAAATATCGAGCAACCTCATTAGCAGCGCAACCGCAAACGTGAACGGGGCAGTTACGCCTCAGCAGCTCATCAACGATCCAGCCGATATCCTCCACAGTTTTGGCATCACCACAACCCATAACATGAAACCAACCCGGGGAATTGGTCAACAGCCCCCAGACTGCGCTCATTGCCTCTGACTTACATGCAGCTCCTCTCCCCGCTCTCATCACGAACTTATCCTCGGCCGCTCGCTTCCCTTGGGAAGCTATGATCAGATCAAGTATGCGGATGTTCTCCGGGCATACCTCTTCACACTTATGACAAAAATAACACCCTTCCTCTACCTTGCTTAATGCCCCCAGACCCTCTTGGGCTACTTTTCTTAAGCCTCGGCCAATCATCAGGCTATTGGGGCAAGAATTAAAGCAAAGATCACAATCCTCACGACACTTCTTCGCTTCTTTTTTGGCCTCATCTTCAGAGAGAAGATAGTCGGCTTTGGGCTTTCGCTTTATCCCCTGGGCTGCCTTTACTGCTACCTCACCTGCTTTCTCACAATCCCTGATCCATGCCCCAGGGGCTCCAG
>DEIJ01000168.1:0-5677 GCA_002352365.1 Dehalococcoidia bacterium UBA2777
GCCCTTCCAGTGGAACATCCGCTTCATCAGAGGTATTCTGTTATCGCCATGCGGCGGCTGCCCCCGGTGGTTAAGTGGCCCAACCACGCACTCAGTATATTATATAAGGAGCAAGATATTCCATGAACACTCATAGCATTACGCAAAAAGATAAACAACTGGCCCAAAAATGTGTAGACTGCCCTGTTTGCAGCCGCGCAAGAAAAAACCAGAAAGGTATAGCTTTTTGGTTTGTCAAGACAATCGAGGGCAGCTTGTGCCCAAATTGTAAGGCTTATGAGAAAGTCTATGGGCGAAAAGCCCACGAGCCAGTGACAACCCTAAAATAGTGATTGGCTTCAAAAAAGCCCATTTTGGGTGAAGTAGTAGCCAAAGCTAGTGCGAATCCTGAATGATTCCAAATTCCCGTGTGATCCTCTTGAATGGATCAGGTAATGGCCCATAAGTTGAGCCTGAGGCTCAGATTGTACTAGGGTAACCGTTATTGGACTCTGTCAAATACTATGGGCCATGATATAATAGAGTTAGGAGCAGACTTTCACCGAGATTCTTGGGAGAAAATCTTATGGAAATCGCTTGGCGAGGGCAGTTGTGCTTTAAGATTAGGGAGGCCGTTCGAAAATATGAGAGCGCCGGTGTTTTCATCACTGGCATCGACACTTTCCACGACTCAGAGCAAGGCAAAATTAGGACTAATAGCTTAGCAATTACAGCGGGAGGGGGGGGAAAATGAGTGAGAGGACAATCATGTTAAAGCAAAATCGGGTGCTCAAGACCCTGAGGAGTACCCAGAGGGGCTATGAGAAGGAATCGGAAATCAGCCCCTACCGTCCTGAAGTGAAGCTATGTTTAGAGCGAGCACGCCTGCTTACCCAGTCCTTCAAGCAGACAGAAGGCGAGCCCATGATCATGAGAAAGGCTAAGGCCCTGGCTCATATACTACGAGATATGACAATCTACATTGACGAGGGACAGCTTATTGTGGGGAACTATGCTAGCACATCGTACTCCCTGTGCTGCTATCCCGAAGTGGCCCTAAGCTGGATAAATAAGGCGGTTAATGATGGTTATAGGGGTCTTCTGAATGACGCTGGGAGGAAGGAACTCTCAGAGATAGCCGCCTANNTGGAAGGGCAAATCAGCCCAAGGCAAGGAGCGAAATTACCTTCCTGAGGACCTGAAGCCTTACTGGGCATATAATGGGGCAACAATGCTTTGGTTTGGTGCCGAGTCCGGTGTGCCCAATTATGAGAAGCTATTCCGTGTGGGTTTAAGCGGGGTGATCGAAGAGGCTGAGAACAGGCTGAAGTTGCTCTCTGACTTGACACTCCCACCCAAGGATTATGTGGAGGCAAGGGTTTTCCTCGAGGCAGCAATAATCTCCCTGAGAGCAGCAGTAGATTTCGGTAAGAGGTTTGCCGAGAAGGCACAAACCATGGCTGCTGAGGAGAGCGATGCCCAGAGGAAGAAGGAGATGGAGAAAATTGCCCAGATTTGCGACTGGGTGCCGGGCAACCCGCCGCGAGATTTCCACGAAGCATTGCAGTTCTTCTGGTTCATTCATCTCATCACTCACTTGATTGAACTCTATATGAATGGCTGTGGAGTAAGGTTTGACCAGATAATGTATCCCTTTTATAGCAAGGGGAAGATCACCCGAGAGGAAGCTCAGGAACTCCTGGAATGTCTCTTCCTGAAGATGGACGAACATACCCAGCTAATGCCACCCATCACGGCATCAGGTACAGGAGCCGCCCACGGTTGGAGCACCCTCACCATCGGGGGGATCGACCACCAGGGTGAAGATGCCAGCAATGAAATGTCCTATCTGGTGCTGGATGCCTGTAGGGCATTGCAGTTGCCTCAGCCCTCCATCGCCTTCCGCTATCACGATAGGATTCCTCAGGACTTGGTGCTCAGCGCTATTGACCTGGTAGCCACCGGCGTGGGTTATCCTGCCTTTTTCAACGATAAGTATGAGATTCCCATGCTGGTGGAGAAGGGGATACCTCTGGAGGATGCTCGAGGCTATGGCATCGAGGCGTGCATGAGATGGACTATACCCGGTAAGAACATCGCCTGTCGCGCAGGCAATGGATTTATCATCCTCCCCAAGTGCCTGGAGCTAGCCCTGAACAGGGGTATGGATAAATTCAGCGGAAGCCAGTTAGGGCCGGTCACGCCGGACCCCTCGACCTTCACCTCCATCGATGAGGTCATAGATGCCTATCTGGAACAGGTGAGGTTCTTCATAGACAAGCTAGTCAGAATCAACAACCTCATTGATGTGTTCTACCAGCAGGATCTGCCCCGTCCCTTTCTCTCCGCTCTGATGGATGGCTGCATTGAAAGGGGCAAGGACTGCCGTAGGTGGAGCTACTTTTACAAGACGATCATTGGTCCTATGGGCACTACTACCCTGGCCGATTCTCTGGCAGCAATGAAGAAGCTAGTGTTTGAGGAGAAGAAGGTGAGCATGGCAGAGCTCCTTGATGCCCTGAGGAATAACTGGGAAGGCAGGGAAGACTTACGTCAGATGTTCCTCAATAAAGCTCCCCATTTCGGGAATGATGATAGCTATGTAGACCTCATTGTTCGGGATGTTATCCATCGGACGACGAAGGTGGTGGAGTCTTTTATCAACATTCAGGGTTTTCACTACTCCATGGATGGTAGTTCAGGGGCAGCATACTGGGGTTACAGCGGGCTGTTGGGGGCAACACCAGACGGCAGGAAGGAGAAGGAGCCATTTAATGATGGCACCATCTCTCCGGTTACTGGCAGGGACAAGAAGGGACCTACAGCAGTGCTCAACTCGGTGAACAAGGTAGACCCGCTGATAACCTTCAACCAACTCCTTAACCAGAAGTTCCTGCCCCAGTTTCTGCAGGAGGCAAATAGGGAAGCCTTTGCTGCTTACCTTAAAACGTGGGCAGATTTTGGTATTCACCATATCCAGTTTAACGTGGTGAGTGCCGAGAACTTACGCACGGCGCAACAGAACCCGGCACAATACGGCGACCTGGTAGTGAGAGTAGCAGGATACAGCGCCTACTTTGTCGATCTACCAGTAGGTCTCCAGAATTCCATAATTGAGCGCACTGAGCAAGAACTTGCTGCCACGGCCGCCTGCTAGAGAAGTCCCCTATGACCTTGGGATGAACTTATCACCATCGCCCATCCCGATTTCCAGGCTGAGTCAAAAAGAAATGAAGAAGAGAGGAAATCACCTCAACGTTGGGTCGTTAAATCAATTCCTGTAGAGGAATGAAGAAACCCTTAGCCACCCACACCTTCTCAGTCTGTTACTCCAATCAGCGGTTGGTTAATACTAGCTCTATTCGCCGTGTTCCTATTTCATGTATTTCGAGATATCTACTCCCGCTGGCAGTGTTCCTATTCCATATTTTTCCAAGTCCTGCGCCTTCAAAAGGTGGTACGGTATCTCAACATAATCCTCACTGGCAGGAACTAGGTTACACTCATGAATCCTGTAAACCCTGAGCAGCGATGCAAAAATCGGCCACTCATCGGTCATACTTATCGGCGGAAGGTACCCCACATCAAAATCCCTCATGCTAGCGAGGGCATCCCTGACTGCCGCACCACTTAAGTTCTCAATGCCCACCTTTTCTATAGCCAACCGTATCCCTTCAGCAGCGACTTGCGCCCCTAGCCATCCGAGGAGGTAGATGCCAATAGCCTCCATGTCACGGTACTTCTTCGCTGACTCCTGTACGAGTTTCATCCCCGGCAATCCTACCTCTTTGGTTGACGGGAAATGTCTTATAACAAACCATCCTTCGGTATCCCTAGGGCCTGCTATGCGGATGGCCTGTTCCTCCATAGGATAAAATCCCATTCCCTTTATACCTTTCTTCATAATCTCTAACCTTGCAGCATCTTTAATCTGAACTGTCTGCGTCTGGCCAAATGAGATAAGGAAGACCCAATCTGGCATCTTGCTCAATAGCCTCATCCACTCAGTGGTGCTGTCAAGGGTACCAAACATGGGTAACATCTCAGCGCCTACAACCTCTATATTGAAGGCAGGCGCATATTCCTTTGCTCCATCAATTATCTCGTGGGCTGATGCGTAGTCGATAGCCATTATCCCGACCCTGAGAGGGCGCTCTTCAACCCAACTTCCCTTAATGTAATCATACGCAAACGCTGGTAAAAAAAGCTCCGGCCACGTGCCACAGAATACCCACGGTTGAGGCTTGACTACTGTACGTTCTGACGAACCACCTGTCATAATCACTGGGATCTGCTCCCTCACGAGTGATGCCATGTTCGGCTCGATATTATTGAGGGTATACGCTATCTCTAGTATCACCCCTGCGTCAACAAACCTACGGTGAGTAGCGATTGCACGTGCCGGCTCCGCTCTCGTGTCATACCACGGGCACTCGATAGTAATGCCATCAAGGCCACCCGTCTCATTTAGGTAACGGAAATAATCTAAGGTACCATAATTCACATAGAGATGCGCACTGGCAACCGCTCCAGTTAAAACTGCGTGCAGCCCCACCTTCACCACCTCCCCCGGCCCTGCCTTCGCGGGGACTACTGAGCCCAGGAGCAATGCTAACACTAACCCTGCTGAGACGGCTACAAGGCCGAAGCTTTTGACGGGATTGAACACCTTTGCCATTCCAGACTACCTCCTCTCTATCCGACTTTTAGCGTTTTGTCCTTCTCCGCTCTAGTTATTCTATGGGTATCTGCCCATAGGCACATTCTCTGAGTAATTTATTGCTAATTTTGGGAAAAGCTTAGTACACTATTCACAACAAAGTCAACTCTGCTCAGGGCAATATATCCCCTATACGATCTAGGAGTTCACAGAACATCTTATCGGAAGAGGGTAGAATATGGAGATGGAAATTTGAGGGGGCTTGAGCTTGCCTATGTGCCGCTCAAGGTTTTGGATAGGGAGAGTGTTGATTGGGTTTTACTAGATAACATAAAAGAACCCATTTTAGGGGTGGAGACCCTGGAACTTTTAGGGCTTAAGGTTGACCCCCAAAGTGAGCGGATTGAGCGATCACGGGAATGGGTAGCCAGGGCTTAGATAGATCTCTATATCTTCATCAATATCCCGATGAGAAGGCCAAGTATAGTTACCCACATGGGAATAAGCATCATGAGGGTGGTGTGGCGAAGATCTCTCAAATCAGCCCTCAAATCTCGTAAATCCTGGCCGAAATGGTTCAGCCATTGATTTACCTGCTCCATATTCCCTTCGATCTTAGTCATTGTCTCTCTTTGCTCTTCCATCTCTTAAACCTCGGCTCCATGATAGCCTTTTGGGGAAGATAAATCAACTGGAAAGAGGAGGCATTTCGAAGCTAAGGTAACGCTTGGTTCGGCGATGGAGATTTCAAACTGTAGTCTTGCGCATAATTTCGTATAAAATCCCTCTCCCTTGATGGGAGAGGGTAGGGTGAGGGTGAAAGTAGGGTGGGTGGAGCGCAGCGAAACCCACCACTTCGCGAGTTCCAGTTGCATGATGTCGGCTGCGGGTTAAAAGAGGCCCTTTGGCGGCAAAATGGAGAAAGTGATTAATGGCGATCAAAGTAGGTCAATGCACTATCCCTTTGCTGAGCCAATCAAATACGAGAGAGGTGCCTCCCTATATAAAGGCACCTCTCTCAATCTAAAATGGCTTGCC
>DEIJ01000168.1:5724-5946 GCA_002352365.1 Dehalococcoidia bacterium UBA2777
AGTCATTCCTTATCACCTCCTTTCTTTTTTGGAGGCCGTTTAGCTTTGAAAAGCCCCGTTTTTAGCTTCATTTTTGGGGCTTTTCGGCCTCTTTTTAATTGCCTCACCCCCACCTACCTGGTACAATCTACTCAGATAGGAAAGGAGAATCTCCCATGAGAACAGCTAATCAGCTTACCTTCATTGCGCCACTGCTACAAGTTACCCTGCCTCATAGCCAGA
>DEIJ01000135.1:0-6778 GCA_002352365.1 Dehalococcoidia bacterium UBA2777
GGTGATATACATGACTACTACATTATAACACAGAACAGCCATAATGGCAATAGCCTACTTAATCATAACTGACTACTCTAAAACGGCGAAAAGGGACGGAAAACAGGCAATTCACATTCATTTTCCAGAATCTTTGTCGAAAATGGGGTGGAACATCCGTTATACTGTTCCTGGAAAGCACGCGCCCCCTAAGGCTTCCACAAATATGCCCTCTATATCCCGGTAGAGGCCCCCACATACATCTCGGTAACTAGCCGTCCCAGAAAGTTGGAGCCCTCTGGGAACCGGGGGGCCAAACGGGAGCGGAAGGATTCCTCTGTTGCCCTAAGCTCTCTTGCTTTATGCGCTGACTTGGTGGTATCTTTACCATAGCGTGGGAATCTCCTTTCCGGGCTTGCAAGCCCCCCGGTGTTTCTTATTTGGAGGTGTCTTGCGTCTTCTATATTTGCTTTACAGGAGATGTGGGACATTACCTTTTCCTCAGCCGACTGCGTATCATAACACGGCTTTGTGGCGAACTAAAGTTCGCCCAAGTGCTTCGCACCTCGCAAAGCCCGAAGGCGATAAAGGAGATGGTAAATTGAAAGAGCCATTTGCCAAATTCATAGAAGCCGAGCTGGGACCTGGCATTTTACTTATCACCTGTGGGCTTCCCGGTACCTGGAAGACTGAGACGAGTGAGGAAGTATCCAAGATCAAGGGGTACCCCATCCTCCGAACCGACCTGATAAGATTGGAAGTGCTGAAAAGTGAGGATATATTCGATGAAAAGGTCGCCTCGAATATGAACAAACGAACAACTGTCTACGACGAGATGTTCAGACAGGCAGATGAGAGCCTGAAAAAGGGCGATGGTGTGATACTCGATGCCACCTTCGTCACACAAGCCTTAAGAAGGCGTGCTGCTCAAGTAGCAGCCAAACACAATAAGACCTTTGTCATCCTTCAAACCCACTGTCCGCAGGAGGTAGCAATCGCACGGATATTAAGACGGACTAAAGAGAATTACGAATCGAATGCACTGACCGAACAAGCCTACCTCAACAATAAAAAGAGGTTCGAAGAAGTGGTTCTTGATGACTTGAAGCAGTTGAACCCCAACCTCGATATCATCCACCTGACAGTTGACACCCAGCACGATCCGCCTGAAGATTGGTACATCATTGGTATGGAAAAGAAATAGAGATGAAAATAGATTTACACATCCATACCAAGACCTGCTCGGATGGTAACCTCTCAATTGAAGAAGTCTTCCAAGAGGCAAAGAACAGGGGTATCAATTTAATCTCGATAACTGACCACGATTCTATAGATTGCCAGGAAAGAGCAATCGCTCTGGCAAGAAAGTATGGTATATCCTATATTACCGGGGTAGAATTGAATGTGACATTCCAGTATCCCGGTGATGAAGCCAAGCCCATTTCCCTGGATTTTCTGGGATACCGGTATGATATCGGGAATCACGAGCTAAAAGACAAACTTCGATTGATAAAGGAATACAGAGAAGTAAGAGCGCGTCAAATTTTAGAAAAACTGAATGCTGAGTTTGATAGAGAGAATATCGAAAGGTTCACCAAGAAAGATCTCCAGAATATACAGGATAGTGTCAATGGTGTATTCGGCCGACCCCATATAGCTAACTACCTGGTCGAAAAAGGGATTGTCAACAATAAGCAAGAAGCATTCGATAAATATCTGGTCAAATGCGATGTCGCTAAATATCCGCTTT
The DNA here is from genome assembly GCA_002352365.1 of Dehalococcoidia bacterium UBA2777. GTDB lineage: Bacteria > Chloroflexota > Dehalococcoidia > UBA2247 > UBA2777 > UBA2777. The sequence goes on from DEIJ01000135.1 coordinate 1,730, forward strand.
CCCTTGCCGAAGCGTCAAGGTTGATCAGAAACGCCGGCGGCATACTGATACATGCCCACCCCAATGACCCAAACGGGACATCTTTAGCGACCATAACGCCTGATTTGGGCGAACAGACGAACATCATTGCCGAATATATGTTAGAGTATATCGATGGTATCGAGTGCTGGCATTCCAGAAACGATGTGAAGACCACTGCGCACTACGTCGAGTTCGCCAAGAAGCACAGTCTAGTCGTGACTGGGGGTAGTGATTGTCATCAAAAACCGCTTCTTCTCGGCACACTGGATATACCCGACTGGGTTGCTGATCAGTTCAGTCAATAGAAGAATTAAGTAGTTTCTCTATGGGAACAACAGTGCTAAACTGAAGGCAAAAGGACAAGGGATGTGGAAGGCATAACTGCAATACAACGAGACAAGATCCAGCCCCTAGATTTTGGCTGGTTGCCTACCGAGCGCACTTGTAGCTGCCCACAGGGCAGATTAAATTGCCACACCAGAAATGAGGAAGAATTATAAAAAGCTTGCCCCTTTCACCCAGGGGTGTGTATATCCTAACTTCGGATATCACCCCGATTTGGGAGAACATACGCAATTCGTATATATTGGAGTTACATGCCATTGGTTACTTGAATAAAGATGCAAAGTTAACTAAAACGCCTTTGGTGAATTTAGGGGAAAGTTTGAAATGAAGAGAAGCTTATCTGAAAGAGAAATTACAGATACCTATAAGATGATATGTACTTATTACAATGAGTATTTAAAGCATCATGGAGTAAAGTTGCCAAGGCTAAAAGGCACAAAAGGATTTACTAAAGACGCTCTTGTTCTAATTTATCTTGCGCAGGGCTATCCAAAGACAAAAGAAGCCACGAAAGGTGAGCTAACTGAGTTTATTCGTAGTTTTTACCCAAGGACAAATGAGGAATTCAAAGGGAGAAATCCAAATTAATAGCGAAATGATAAATAAAATTATATTAGGAGATATCGAAGGAGTATTACCCAAAATTGAAGATAATTCTATAGACCTTATACTGACAGATCCTCCTTATTTCTTAGATAAAATGGATAATAACTGGAACTATAAAACAGTTTCAACCATAGCAGATTATTGTCATACTGTAAAATCTCTCCCTCCTGGAATGAAATTTGATAAAGAGCAGGGGAAAAGAGCCTATGAATGGTACTTTAGAACATCAAAGGAGTTATATAGAGTGTTAAAACCAGGAGGTTTCTTTTTTTCATTTTCAAGTCCACGGCTTTATCACAGAATGGCTTCTGCAGTTGACGATGCAGGTTTTTTAATAAGAGATTGCTTTGTCTGGCTTTATACGCAGAATCAGCCTAAAGCTATGTCGCTTGATCATTTTATTGACAAATTAGATTGCGATGAAAAAAATAAAAACGAATTGAAAGAAAGATTAAGTGGTTGGAAAACCCCGCAAATAAAATCTTGTTTTGAACCAATTATAATGGCTCAAAAAGAGTATGAGAGAACATTCCTAAATAACATGTTCAAACATAATGTTGGTCTCTTAAACACAAATATGAAAATCGGACAAGATATGTTTCCCTCAAATGTTGTAACTACACAAGAAATTAATGAATTTATGGATAAATGTTTTCTTTTACCTAAACCGAGTAAAGAGGAAAGGGGAGAATTCAATATACATAAAACCGTAAAACCATTGCAAATATGTGAGTATATAATCCAACTAACAACTTTTTCAGACAATGCGATTGTCTTAGACCCTTTTGTAGGAAGTGGGACAACCGCTGTGGCAGCAAAAAAATTGGGAAGAAAATTCATTGGAATCGATGTTAATCATGAGTATGTAGAAGTTGCATTGAAAAGGTTAGAAAACATTGAGAAAGAAAAGGTTCAAAGCTATAAAAGCCAAAAAACAGGGAAACAACTTACACTTCTTGAAGCAAAAAGCAAATATTTAGCAGGGAAAGAGGAAAGTGGGTAAGATGCCAAGCTATGGATATAGCCGATAGCGACAAGGGGATCCTAAATCGAGTTGTTGTTTCCGACCTTGACGTGAGTGAATCAATAGATGACAGTCTTCTTCAGCAGCTTTCCTCCAAGGCCCAGTATGTGGCGCACATTTTCGATAATCTTTTAGTCCCTAATTTGGGACACCTAGTACGTCAGATAAACTCCCTCCGAAAGGGCGTTATTTTCAGAGAACAGCGTCAAAGTGATTACCTCTCGACGGCATGCGCTATTCTTGCTCTTACGTCACTGGGGGTATTGCCTGAGGCACCTGCAAAGGTGTTGGATGGGATTCGCAGTTTGCTGGATAGTGAGCAAGATGAGAGAAACAGGAGGCTACTCATAGCAGCAGAGCAGGAATTCCTTAGTTTGTGGGGCAGGCTATATTAAGAGGGTTGGTCGCAGTTCGTTTTATCAAAGGATTTGTAACCGATCCTCAAGAAAGGAGTATTAATATGAGCCAGAAAATAGCAACTGACAGCGACATTAAAGACCACTCCCTTGCCGCCCAGGGCGCACTACGTATTGAGTGGGCATCGCGGGAGATGCCGGTGCTACAGGTGATTGGAGAGAGATTCGCCAGAGAGAAACCACTCCAAGGGGTTCGAATCTCTGCTTGCCTTCATATCACTACCGAGACGGCAAACCTAGCCCTAACCCTCAAGAAAGGTGGTGCTGACTTGGTTCTTTGTGCCTCTAATCCCTTAAGCACCCAAGATGATGTAGCTGCCGCTTTGGTTAAAGAGCAGGGCATGCCCGTTTATGCCATCAGGGGTGAGGATAATCAAACTTATTATCAGCATGTCCACGCTGCATTGAATTTTAAGCCTGATATTACCCTGGATGATGGTGCCGATTTAGTTACTACCCTTCATAAGGAGCGCCGCGATTTAATCAACAATGTCCTCGGGGGCATGGAGGAGACCACCACCGGGGTTATCAGACTCAAGAGTATGGAGAGAGCGGGGAAACTGGAGTATCCTATAATTGCGGTGAATGAAGCCCAGACTAAGCATTTGTTTGATAATCGCTATGGCACAGGGCAGAGTACTATTGATGGCATCACCCGAGCCACCAATATTCTCTGGGCAGCGAAGAAGGTGATTATTTTGGGATATGGTTGGTGTGGGCGAGGTATAGCCATGCGAGCTCGGGGGCTTGGCGCTCAAGTAATTGTAATCGAGGTCGATCCTATTCGCGCTCTAGAGGCGGTAATGGAAGGCTATCAGGTAATGCCCCTCCTTGAGGCAGCCAAAATAGGCGATGTATTTATTACTGTCACCGGAGGACTTAATGCTATTGATAAACCTCATCTCGATCTGATGAAAGATGGAGCTGTCGTGGCAAATTCGGGTCACTTTAATGTGGAAATCAATATCCCTGTTTTAGAAGGTATGGCCACTACCAAAAGGCAGATGCGTCCCAATGTCTTTGAGTATACTTTATCTGATGGGCGGCGCCTCTACCTACTTGCTGAAGGGAGATTGATTAACCTTGCCGCTGCTGAAGGACATCCTGCCAGTGTTATGGATATGAGCTTTGCCAATCAAGCCCTTTGTGCCGAATATGTGGCCTCCTTAAAAGAGAAGCTGGCCCCACGGGTTTATCCTGTATCCCAAGAAATCGATCGGGAGGTGGGCAGGTTAAAGCTCCTCTCCATGGGTATCACTATTGACAAACTGACCCCAGAACAGGGACAATACTTGGATAGTTGGGAGGGGGGGACTTAGGAGAAATAAATGAGCTATAACTTTATGCACTCGCCTTCATACTTTATCACTGCGGAATCGGTCACCGAAGGACACCCTGATAAACTCTGCGATCAGATTTCTGATGCCATCCTTGACGCTATCCTGGCCCAAGATCCTTATGCTAAAGTAGCCTGTGAAACGTTGGTTACTACCGGGCTGGTGATAGTTGCCGGTGAGATTAGCTGCGATTGCTATATAGAGATCTCTGAAATCGCCCGGGAAGCGATACGAGAGGCAGGCTATACTCACCCTGAGTATGGTTTCGATTACCAGAGCTGTGGAGTGCTTGTCTCCATTAAAGAGCAATCTAGGGACATCTCTCAGGGCATAGAGGAATCGCTAGAGGCGAGAGAAGGAAGAGTAGGCAGCAATGACTGGGATAAGGTTGGCGCTGGTGACCAAGGGATAATGGTTGGCTTTGCCTGTAATGAAACCCCAGAACTTATCCCCTTACCGGTCTCTTTGGCCCATAAGCTATGTCGCCGCCTCGCCGAGGTAAGAAAAACCAATCTCCTGCCTTATCTTCGCCCTGACGGAAAATCTCAGATAACTGTAGAATACAGTCACGGTGTTCCCCGGCGGGTGGGCAGTGTGGTGATTGGGGCACAGCATAATCCCGAAGTCAGCCATGATGTAATTGAGCATGATATTATCGAGCAGGTAGTCAAAGCTGTTATTCCCCCCTCCTTGCTGGACGAAGGAACAAAATACTATGTTAATCCTACGGGACGCTTTGTGATTGGTGGGCCGGTGGCAGATGCCGGACTCACTGGGCGCAAGATTCTCGTTGATAGTTATGGTGGGATAGCTAGGCACGGCGGGGGATGTTTCTCAGGGAAAGACCCTACTAAGGTTGATCGCTCGGCTGCTTATGCTGGTCGATATGTTGCCAAGAATGTGGTGGCGGCGGGATTAGCCGACCGCTTTGAAATACAGATCTGCTATGCTATCGGCGTAGCTCATCCCCTGGCCATTTCTATCGAAACCTGGGGCACAGCTAAAGTTGATGAGCAGTTCATCCTTGAGTTAATCAACAAACACTTTGATTTGCGTCCTGGAGCCATTATCGATAATTTAGGTTTAAGTCGCCCTATCTATAAAGCCACTGCTACCTACGGACACTTCGGTCGTGACGACTATGACTTTCCTTGGGAGAGAACTGATAAAGCGGCAATTCTACGCGCTGAGGCGGGATTGGCCAAGGGGGTGTAGCAGTGCAAAAAGAGATATTGCCACCGGCAGTGGTCAACTTTGTAGTTACCCGGGAGTGCAACTTACGGTGTAAGCATTGTTATAG
>DEIJ01000135.1:6832-23124 GCA_002352365.1 Dehalococcoidia bacterium UBA2777
CCGCCTTCTCATCTTCGGTGGCGGTGAGCCATTGATGCGTCCTGACATTTATCAACTCATCAACCATGCTAAAGAAGTCGGCCTAGACCCCGGGGTAGTTACCAATGCTACTCTGCTCAGTACTGAAGCAGCAGGAAAACTGAAGAGAGCCAGCCTAAGAGCCTTAGCCATTAGCCTTTATGGCATCAATGCCAAATCTAATGATGGCTTCACCAGGGTGGAAGGAAGTTGGGAAAGGACAATGGCCGGTATTAATAATGCCAAAAAAGCTGGCATCCCGTTTCAAATAAATACCTGCATTCATCGCGAGAACCTTAGCCAATTTGAGGCTATCATCAAGCTGGCCAGGGAATCAGGAGCCCAGGCGATCCAGATATTCGATTTCATTCCTGTAGGTAGAGGACGGAGGCACCCTGAGCTGACATTGACCCCCCAGGAGCGAAGACATCTTGTCAGCCAGATCATTCAACATCAACTTGATGATGAACAGATAACCTACGAGTGCATTGGTATCCCACAGTATTGTGTGGTGGTGGAAAAGACAGTTACCGAGGAAAAGAGGAAGGGGTTTACCACAACCTGTTGTGGTGCCGGCTTGCGTTACTGTTGCCTATTTTATGAAGGTACAGTCTACCCTTGTGTGGTGCTACCAAAAAGAGCGGGTAATGTCCGACAGCAGAGCTTTCAACAGATATGGCATAACTCGGAAGTATTTAATACACTGCGGAATCGAGATAAACTAGAGGGCAAATGTGGTCACTGTGACTATCGCTACATCTGTGGCGGGGCTCGCTGTGAGGTTTATATAAAGACAGGCTCCCTTACTAGAGAGCATGCCGACTGCTGGTTCAGCAAAGATGAGCTGCGAAAGAAGATTATAGTTTAAAAGGCCCAATGTCAATGATTAGTGATAATTGTGGGTTCAGTAAGGAGAGTAGAGAGTGGGTATAGCCATCAAATTTGGCACCGATGGTTGGCGGGGAATTATTGCCGAGGATTTCACCTTTGACAATGTGCGCCTTTGTGCTCAGGCTGTCGCTGAGCATCTCCAAGACACAGGCCTTGCCCCCCGAGGGCTAGTGATCGGCTATGATACTCGCTTTGCTTCCGAGAATTTTGCCCAAGCATGTGCTGAAGTAATCGCGGCTAATGGCACCAAGGTATATCTTTGCCCTAAGGTTACTCCTACTCCAGTGATAAGCTATGGGGTTCGAGATAAGAGGGCAGCCGGAGCAATCATTATCACTGCAAGTCATAACCCGGCTATATGGAATGGGTTTAAGATCAAGACTGAAATTGGTACTAGCGCTTCTCCTGAGGTTGAAGGCGATGTGGAAAGACGTTTGCCAGATATCCTGGGTCAAAATAAGATCAAACAACTCCCTTTGAGCAAAGGGCTAGAGCAAGGTCTTATTGAGTATGTTGATCCCGCCCCAGCTTATCTCCATCACATAGCCGAGCTTGTTGAGCTGGAACATCTGCGCCAAACTAGCCTGAAGGTGATAGTAGACCCCATGTATGGGGCTGGAGCTGGCTATCTCAAAACCATCATTTCAGGCGGAAGATTGGAGGTGATCGAGATCAACGGGGAGCGAAATCCTATTTTCCCCCAGATTCAACCTGAGCCTATTGCCCCTAACCTGGCAAAACTTTCTACTCTGGTCAAACAAACTGGGGCCGATGTCGGTTTAGCTACCGATGGAGATGCTGACCGCCTTGGGGTGGTAGATGAAAATGGATCCCCGTTAACTCCTCTCCAGATCTTCGCCCTGCTCGCCATATATTTACTTGAGGTGCGAGGTGAGCGTGGTGCTATAGTTAAAACGGTAACCACCACTAGTATGCTGTATAAATTGGGGGAAATCTACCACGTGCCAGTCTATGAGACTGCTGTGGGCTTCAAATATGTTGCCCCCAAGATGATAGCAGAGGATGCCCTCATTGGGGGTGAAGAATCGAGCGGCTATGGCTTTCGGGGACATATCCCTGAGCGTGATGGTATCCTTGCCAGCCTCTATTTCCTCGACCTTATAGTCAAGCTAAATAAAACACCCCAGCAGCTTATCGATTATCTTTATGACCAAGTGGGGCCTCACTATTATCATCGCATAGATTTGGAGTTTCCCGCAGCTTCGCGAGAGGCAATTATCCATCGTGTCGAGTCTCAGACTCCGGCCCGCCTTATTGATACCACAGTGACTTCAGCAGACACTATAGATGGCTTCCGGTATCATCTGGCCGATGGCTCTTGGCTTTTGATCCGCTTCTCAGGCACACAGCCAATCCTGCGCATCTACAGTGAAAGTAGCAGCCTGAGTCGAGTAAACCAGCTCCTGGAACAAGGGAGGCATCTTGCCGGCCTGTAACTACAGTAGTGATTAAGGAATTCCCTTCTTGCAGTTAAGCTGCGAAATGTAATTGCGCCCCAAAGAATCTTGGCTTTTTCCAGGGCATGAGGGCAGGTATGTCTGAAGTTACGGCCTTCTATGGGGATAATTTTTCTGGGCTTGCCGCTGATGTTGACAGTTGACCAGCCTACTGTTCGGTGGTTAGAATTAAGCCGAGGAGGTGGAAGAATAAGGTGAAAAAAGAGCTAATGGAAATCTTGGCTTGCCCCTTATGTAAGGGCCCCCTCGAGCTCGATATTGAGACAGCAGACGAGAAGGAGGTAATCACTGGTTCACTTTATTGCCACAAGTGCAATCAACGCTATCCCATTGTAGATGCTATCCCCAACTTGCTGCCACCAGAGATGCGGGAGTAAGCCTTGCGCGGAATCCTCTCAAGGATAATAAGTTACCCAGCACTCCGGGGATTCCCATACCTGAACGCTGACTAAGGCTTGAGTCTCCCTCGGGAGCTTGGGATAGAGTTGATCATAAATAGTGGCGGCAATATTCTCCGAGGAAGGGTTAACCTCATCAAAAGGTGGTACCTCATTAAGGAGAGTGTGGTCAAACTTGCTCAACACCTCCCCCAGTTGCTGTTTTAATGTGACGAAATCGTAAGCCAGCCCTACACTATCAAGATCATTGGTTCTCAGGCTCACCACTACTTGAAAACGGTGCCCGTGGAGCTTTTCGCACTTACCGTGGTAGCCCCTTAGATAATGTGCGGCATCAAAGTGATGCCGCAGGGAAACCTCATACATCTTCGCTTCCCTCTTTTAGCCTTTTGACCTTCCCCCCCCCTACCTTTTCGGCTAATTCGGCGATCGTTCTTCGGCTTACTGGATGTACCAACTCGGGGGCGATCTCAGCTAGAGGGACAAGCACAAAGGCCCGCTCCTCCAAGCGGGGATGGGGGATGATCAGTTGAGGTGTTTGGATAATCTGCTCTCCATAGAAAAGGATGTCAATATCTATAGGGCGGGGGGCATTGGCAAAGCTAGCCACTCGGCCTAAAGCACGTTCAATTTCTTTGATTTGGCTAAGTAGCCCATCAGGGCTAAGGGGGGTAACCAGGCAACATGCGGAATTAAGAAAGCAAGGTTGGTCTTGGTAGCCCCAAGGTTCAGTTTCATAAAAGGAAGAAACTTGCTCCACACGCCCTTTCTGGGCAAGGAGTTCCTTGGCTCTTATCAGGTTATAGCGGCGATCACCAAGGTTTGCCCCCAAACCAAGATACACTGTTACTAGATCCAACTAATCCTGTCTCCTCCGCAGAATAGCATCGCTCATTCGGCATACCCGTACCATCTGGCAAACATCATGTACCCGCACGAGATCAACTCCCTTAGCGATGCTGATAGCCGTTATGGCAGCGGTCCCTTCCAAGCGCTGCTCCACAGGTAAGTTTAGCACCAATCCAACCATTGATTTGCGGGAGGGCCCGATTAAGATTGGCCTCCCTAGAGGTCTAAACTCGTCTAAGCGGCGGATAATTTCTAAATTCTGCTCCAAGGTTTTACCAAAACCCAAGCCAGGGTCAATGATGATATTCTCCCAAGCTACTCCCCACATCAGTGCTAGCTTGATGCTTTCCTTCAGGCTAGACTGGACCTCACTGATCACTTCTTGGCAACCAGTATCACGCTGATTGCTCATTAGAATAATAGCCCCCCCCTTTTCGGCAGCAACCTCAGCAAGCCTGAGATCATATTTTAACCCCCAGACATCGTTAATCATCTGGGCCCCAGCCTCAAGAGCCGAGCGTGCTACCTCTGCCTTGTAGGTATCAATGCTCAATGGCACTTGTATCTCGCTGCTGAGCCGCTCTATGGCTGGAATCACTCGATGGAGTTCTTCGGCGACTGATATAGGAGTTGCACCAGGGCGGGTAGATTCACCGCCGATATCGATAAGGTCAACCCCTTCAGCAACAAAGCGCTTTGCCTGAGCTATTATAGCGTCAATGTCATAACCTAATCCATCACCGGCGAAAGAATCAGGGGAGACATTGATAATGCCCATAACATAGGTTCGCTCGCCCCAGTTGAACTTCATTTCTCCACAGCCGGTAATGCCACGGGGTATTCATCCCCATTCAAATTAGTTTATCATACCTGGTTATCCCTCTCAATAATCTTACCGAAAAAGCTTGACGGTAATAGGTAGAGGTGCTAACATATACCTAGAAGGTCTCCTGGTGATCTGAGCGAGGTGGATCCACCCGTTCCCATCCCGAATACGGAAGTGAAACGCCTCAGCGCAGACGATACTGAGGGGGGAACTCCTCGGGAAAATATGTCATTGCCAGGAGGCTTTTATTTTCAAAGATTGACAACTATAGCTGGAGGGGATACATTTATACCAGATGATAGCGGCAGGACTACAATAGCTAGGACCCCGCGAAAATGTCGGAAAGGCAAATGTGGGGTAACTAGTGAGGTTGGAAGGGGAAAGGAGGTTAGTTATGCCTAGTAAAAGTAAGTCAGAATGGCAAAAGAGCACCCTCGAGCCGGCGCTGAAACGCTCCCCTGAGCGTCAGGAGAGGTTTGATATTAGCTCAGGCATTGAAATCAATACATTATACACCCCAGAGGATATTGACCAACTCAACTACTCTGAATCCCTAAGTTATCCTGGGGAATATCCTTTTACCAGAGGTGTCCAGCCCACCATGTATCGGGGGAGGCTGTGGACAATGCGTCAATATTCTGGCTATGCCTCCGCCGAGGAATCCAATCGCCGCTATCGTTACCTCTTAGAGCAGGGGCAGACGGGACTCTCTGTTGCCTTTGACCTCCCTACCCAGATTGGATATGACTCCGACCACCATTTGGCCCGTGGAGAGGTTGGGAAGGTAGGAGTGCCTATTGATACCCTAGAAGATATGGAGGCTCTTTTTCAGGGTATCCCCTTGGATAAAGTGTCAACCTCTATGACCATAAATTCCACCGCTCCTATCCTGCTCGCCATGTATATCGCTGTAGCCAGGAAGCAAGGGGCAGATGTAGTTAAACTCGATGGTACCATTCAAAATGATATTCTCAAGGAATATATTGCCCGTGGGACACATATCTTTTCCCCTCGCCCTTCAATGCGCTTAACCACCGATATCTTCGCCTACTGTAGTAAGCATATCCCCCGTTGGAACACCATCAGCATCAGTGGCTATCACATGCGAGAGGCAGGAGCTTCTGCTGCCCAAGAGATGGCCTTCACTCTAGCCAACGGCGTTGCCTATGTTCAGGCAGCTACCAATGCCGGGCTCGATGTTGATGCCTTCGCTGGTAGGTTATCTTTCTTCTTTGATAGCCACAATAATCTATTTGAGGAGGTGGCTAAGTTTAGGGCGGCAAGAAGGCTATGGGCTAAGATCATGGAGAAGCGCTTTGGAGCAAAGGATGCGCGCTCCTGTATGCTCCGCTTTCATACTCAAACAGCCGGCTGTAGCCTAACAGCCCAGCAACCTTACAATAACATCATCAGGACTACCATTCAGGCACTGGCAGCTATTCTTGGCGGTACTCAGTCACTCCATACTAACTCTTACGATGAAGCTTATGCTACCCCCGGTGAGGAGGCAGTTACTGTTGCCTTGCGTACTCAGCAGCTTATTGCCTATGAGAGTGGTGTTATTGACACTGTAGACCCTTTAGGTGGCTCTTACCTTTTGGAATCCCTCACTGAGCGGATGGAAGAAGAGGCAAGGCAATATATCGACAAGATTGATGCCCTTGGTGGTGCTCTGGCAGCTATCGAACAGGGATATCAGCAACGGGAGATTCAGGAGAGTTCCTATCGCTACCAAAAAGATGTGGAAAGCGTGAGAAGGACGGTGGTGGGGGTAAATAAATTTATCTCTCCTTCCCCTAAAATAAGCGGTCTAATTCGGGTTGACCCTGAGGAGGAGAGAAAGCAGAAAGAGCGCTTAGCTCGGGCTAAGAGAAATAGAGATCAAGCCAAAGTCACCGCAGCTTTAAACAATCTGGCTGAGGTGGCTAGAGATACTGAAAATACTATGCCAGCATTTTTGGAATGTGTGGAAGCTTACGCTACCGTGGGAGAGATTTGCGATACACTCCGCTCCGTCTTCGGGGTGCAACGGGAGTTTTTGGTGTTTTAGTTTTAAATAGGAAACCAAGAGCCTAAGACGAACATAAATGCCAATTCTATTAAGCAGGAGGGTAGAGGTGTATTATGATGAATTCGAAGTAGGGCAAAAGGCTACAAGCGCAGGAAGAACAATAACGGATGGGATGGCGACTGCGCTAATTAACATTGGAGGTTTTACTGCACCACAGTTCAATGATGAAACGGTGGCTAAAGAAACACCGCTTGGATGGCGAGCGCTTCCTGGAAGGATTACTCTTGCATTGATGGGGGGGTTGATAGAGCAGATGTCAACCCTTCATGGTCCAGGTGTCGGGCTCCTGGTAGGCATCAATAATGTGAAATGGAGCGCCCCTTTAAGAGTCGGCGACACCGTTCATCTAGAGTTTGAAATCACTGAGAAGAGAAAAACTAAAAACCCACGATGGGGACTGATTGTATGGAGAGAGAGACTTATAAATGGAAGGGGTGAAGCGGTTTGCGAGACTGATACCATCCATCTGATGGAATACAAACCAACATAATGATTGGAAAGAATCAAATCTTCTCAACATTGAGGGTTTTGAGACCATCTCGGTGTAAGCATTAATTTAGAAGGGGAAATAAATTAAGCAAGGTAAGCGGGAATGGCGTCAAAGTATACTTGAACCTGCCCTGAAACGCTCCCCTGAGCGTCAGGAGAGGTTTGAAGCAAGTTCAGGAATAGTGGTCGATACCCTATACACGCCGGAGGATATTGCCGGATTAGACTATGGTGATTCCTTAGGCTACCCTGGGGAATATCCTTTTACCAGAGGTGTCCAGCCCACCATGTATCGGGGGAGGCTGTGGACAATGCGTCAATACTCTGGCTATGCCTCCGCCGAGGAATCCAATCGCCGCTATCGTTACCTCTTAGAACAGGGGCAGACGGGACTCTCTGTTGCCTTTGACCTCCCTACACAGATTGGATATGACTCCGACCACCCTTTAGCCCGTGGAGAGGTTGGGAAGGTAGGAGTGCCTGTTGATACTCTAGAAGATATGGAGACCCTTTTTCAGGGTATACCCTTGGACAAGGTCTCAACCTCTATGACCATAAATGCCACCGCTCCTATCCTGCTCGCCATGTATATCGCTGCAGCGAAAAGGCAAGGGGTCGATATAGCCAAACTCGATGGTACCACTCAAAATGACATCCTCAAGGAGTATATTGCTCGAGGCACTTATATCTTTCTCCCTCGCCATTCAATGCGTTTAACCACTGATATTTTCGCTTATTGTAGTAAGTACTTGCCACGGTGGAACACCATCAGCATCGGTGGCTATCATATCCGAGAGGCAGGGTCAACCGCGGCTCAAGAGGTTGCTTTTGCTCTGGCCAATGGCATCGCCTATGTGCAGGCAGCTATCGACGTTGGGCTCGATGTCGAGGCCTTTGCCGGTAGGATTTCCTGGATCTTCCAAACCCATAATAACCTCTTTGAGGAGATAGCTAAGCTCAGGGCAGCAAGAAGGTTATGGGCCAAGGTTATGAGGGAGCGCTTCGGTGCAGAGGATGCTCGCTCCTGTATGTTTCGTACTCATATTCAAACGGGAGGGTCAACCCTGGTAGCCCAGCAACCGTTAAACAATATCGTCAGGGCTACTATTCAAACGCTAGCTGCTGTTCTAAGTGGGATTCAATCTCTGGCTGTGGCTTCATATGATGAAGCCCTCTGTCTTCCTACTGAGGAAGCAGTACAACTCTCCCTCAGAACCCAGCAGATTATTGCTTATGAAAGTGGGGTGGCTGATACAGTTGATCCCCTAGCCGGCTCCTATTATGTGGAATTTTTGACCGATACTTTAGGGGCAGAGATAAAGCGGTATATTGAGAAGATTGACAGCCTTGGTGGTGCTGTGGCAGCTATTGAACAAGGGTATCAGCAGCGGGAGATCCAGGAAAGTTCTTGCCGCTACCAAAGCGAGGTGGAGAGTGGGAAGCAGGTGGTGGTGGGGGTAAATAAATTCACCTCCCCTTACCCCAAGCTAACTAGGCTACTTCGAGTTGACCCTGGGGTGGAAAGGAAGCAGAAAGAGCGCCTAGCTCGGGTTAAGGGGAATAGAGACCAAGCCAAAGTTGTGGCTAGTCTGAAGAATTTGGAGGAGGTAGCCAGAACAGGTGAGAATACTATGCCAGCATTTTTGGAGTGTGTGGAGGCGTACGCCACTATAGGGGAGATGTGTGATATCCTCCGCCGCGTTTTTGGGGTGCAACGGGAGTTCCTTGTTTTCTGAAGGTGAGGATACCAAAGTAGCCTAAAGGAGGGATCATGATCAAGAGGGTAGATCATATAGCTAGTGTGGTGAAAAACCTCGATGAGGCTGTGGAACTTTATGAGAGGGCATTTGGGCTCAAGCCAGCATGTATTGAGACCTTGCCTGAGCAAGGGGTTAAGGCGGCGCTAATTCCTATAGGTGAACAGGGGGAAATTGAGCTTTTGGAGCCGATTGACGCTCAGAGTGGAGTGGCTAAATTCCTAGAGAGTCGCGGGGAGGGGATTCACCACATCTGCTTGGAGGTGGATGATGTAGATAAGGAGCTGGAGCTACTCGCGGCGAAGGGAGTAGGACTGATAGATAAGAAGGGGCGGCCAGGACTGGCAGGGAAAGTTGGCTTCATACACCCCAAGTCAATGAAGGGGGTACTTATTGAGCTTGCTCAGAAGGTCTAAATTTGGCCCAAAGGAGGGGAAGTTCAGTGGCAAGAGCAAGGATTCGCGTATTAGTAGCCAAGCCAGGTTTAGATGGGCATGACCGCGGGGCTAAGATAATAGCCCGCGCCTTGCGTGATGCCGGCATGGAGATAATCTACACCGGAATTCGGCAAACCCCTGAAATGATCGCTGAGGTTGCCCTCCAAGAGGATGTTGACGTTGTGGGGTTAAGCATTCTTTCTGGGGCACATTTGGAGCTTTTCCCCCTGATTATGGAGCAACTTAAGCAAAAGGGGGTGGATGGGGTTATCGTTATTGCCGGGGGCATTATTCCCGAGGAGGACTTCCCTGCCCTGTACCATATGGGGATAAAAGCTATTTTTGGCCCAGGCACACCAACTCAACAGATTGTGGACTATATCAACAAGGTAATGGCTGAAAAGGCAAAGAGCTAACCAGTCAATTCACTCACCACCACTGACCCGTTGACTATCTTGCGCGTTGGAGCTACGGACAGGTGGCATTCTGGTCTGAAATGTGACAATGTCAGGCTAAATGGATATACCAAACCAGCGGAGGATGAAAGGCAGCCCCCACCAGCCAAGAAGAGCAGTGCTTGTTCCCTTTATCGTTTTCCCCGCCCAACAGAGGAGAAAGAATTTCCACGGTGGAAAACGCATAGCGCCGGCGGTGGCACCAATTATGTCAAAGACAGGGTTGAATAGTGCCGAGGAGGCAAAAACGGTTAGCGATCCTCTCTTCTTTATCCACCGCTCAATGTGGGCATAAGCTCCTTGGTATTTCTCCTTGAGACGGCCGCGCCCCCCATAACCAGCTAGATAACCGGTGAACTCCCCTATGGCTTCACCTAGCCCCGCAGCCATGCCGACAAAAAAAGGGTTTAATATCCCCCCTAAGGCAAATATTACCACGATGCCAGGAACGGGAACAATGATAATGGCAGCAGCCCAAACACTGATAACGAAGGCGCCAAGGTAACCGTAGCTCCCCACATCCATTATCCTGTCCCTGAAAAATACTGCCGTCATTGCCAGGGCAATAACAAGGATGCCACCAAGCAGGGAAACATGCCATGCTTTTATCTGCAGACGTCTCTCTGTTTGGGGCACTTTATTCGAGCTACTGCTTATCACTCACCTCCATAATAGCCTGAGATCCACTTCCTAAGGGTACAACTAAATAGGTGACCAAATCAACCTTGCAATCCTGACGAGTAAAGGGGAAAATTTAAAAAGGCGTTGAAATGGATTTATCTTGTCTAATCCCTCTCATCACTGAGATGCCCGCCTACCGCCGACTGACTCAAGAGCTGGCAAAGCTGAGGGGTGAGCATAAGGCAGTAGTGCTGCAGGCAGCTAAACCCTATCTTGTGGCCGCATTGTATCAACAAATACACTGGCCATTGTTAGTAGTCACTCCACACCCCGGGGAAGCGAAAAAACTCTATGGTGACCTTTTGGTTTGGTGCGGCAAGTCCCCGGTGCTACTCTTCCCCGAGCCTGATGTCATGCCCTATGAACGCCTCACCCCTGATCCCTCTATCAGCCAGCAGAGGCTTAAGGTGTTATCCAGCTTGAATAACATTAAGCAGAAACTTGAAATTGAAGTCGAGGCTCCCTTGGTAGTCGCCTCTGCCTCAGCAATAGCGCAAAAAACTACAGCCTACGCCGATTTTGTCTCCTTATCGCACCTTTTGACAGTAGGGATGCATGTCAGCCCTTTGGAACTTGTGGCTAAATGGCAAGATATGGGATACCAAGTGGAAAATCTGGTGGAGGTGCCAGGTGTAGTAAGCAGGCGCGGCAATATTGCTGACATTTACCCCCCCAATAGCGAGCTGCCAATAAGGATTGAATTCTGCGGCAATGAGATAGAAAGCATCCGATTCTTCGACCCCCAAAGCCAACGCTCACTAAAGTCAATCCCCCAAGTAGCCATAGTTCCCGCTCAGGAGATTGCTCTGTGCGATACTATAATTGACTACCTCCCCCAAGATGCCTGGCTAATTTTGGATGAACCTGCCGATATTGAGCAAGCTTTGGAGGGCTTAGCTATTCAGGCCAACGAACTGCGGCAAGCTCAAATAGACAAAGGCGAGCTTGCCCTTGATTCCTTCATTCCCTACCTCTCCTGGCCGGAATTGGTAGCCAGGCTAAAGCAGATAGAGCGATGCCTTAAGCTGATAAAATGGGAAGATGAAGCCCAAGGTGCCCATATTTTGAGCTTCGCCCCAGCACCTATCTATGGCGGGCAGCAGCAAGATTTCCTCAAACAAGTTCAGCAAATGCTCCACCAGGGAAATCGCTTAGTCGTGGCCTCTCAGCAGGCAGCTAGGTTGGGCGAACTTCTTGGGGAGAGGGGGATACTCGTCTCATCCCTTTCTCAGCTAACGCACCTCCCTCCCCCAGGTTCCTTATCCCTGATTTGTGGCTCTGTTTCCCAAGGCTGGATGATGGGTGCCAGCCTTGCTTTATTCACCGATGCTGAAATCTTCGGTTTTGTTAAGCAGCAGCGCTTGGTGAAAAGCCATCGCCATCCACCGTACCGAGCAGGAATTCCTCCTGGGCTATCTCTAGGTGAGTATGTAGTGCATGTTGAGCATGGCATTGCCTGCTTTAAGGGCATGACTAAGAAGTCGATTGACGGTGTAGAACGAGAGTACCTAATTTTAGAATATGCCGCCGGTGACCGACTGTATGTCCCCTCAGATCAAGCCAACCGTGTGGGTCGCTATCTTGGCTCTGGTGGAGCACCACCCACCCTCAGCCGGTTAGGTGGTGCTGAGTGGCAGCGAATAAAGCAAAAGGTCAAGGAACGAGCTAAGGCTACGGCCCAAGAACTGCTTACCCTCTACTCCTCAAGAGAAATTATCCCCGGTTTCCCTTTTTCGCCCGATGTACTATGGCAGCAGGAATTGGAAGCCTCTTTCCCTTATGTAGAGACCCCAGACCAGTTGGAGGCGGTACAGCAGGTTAAACAAGATATGGAGAGAGCTAAGCCAATGGATCGGTTGGTCTGTGGGGATGTGGGCTATGGCAAGACCGAAATTGCCCTGAGAGCCGCCTTCAAGGTGGTGATGGATGGAAGGCAAGTAGCCATGCTGGTGCCAACTACAGTGCTGGCTCAGCAGCACTTCATTACCTTCAGCCAGAGGTTAAGCGCTTTCCCCATTAAGGTGGAGATGTTGAGCCGATTTCGTTCCGAAAAGGAGCAGCAGACTATCCTCGGAGAACTAGCCAACGGCACAGTGGATATTTGTATCGGGACTCATCGCCTGTTGCAAAATGATGTAGCGTTTAAATATTTAGGGCTAGTAATCATTGATGAAGAGCAGCGTTTCGGCGTAGCCCACAAGGAGCACCTTAAGCAGATGAGAAATGAAGTGGATGTGCTTACTCTAAGTGCTACCCCCATTCCACGCACCCTTCAGATGTCTCTATTAGGGGTGCGAGATATAAGCACTATGGAAACCCCTCCCGAGGAGCGTCTGCCCATTAAAACTTATGTTGCTGAATACAATGACAGACTGATTCGGGAGGCAATAATACGGGAGTTGGAACGTAATGGCCAGGTATTTTTGGTTCATAATCGGATTCACAGTATCCATCAGTTGGCTTGTAAGCTGAGGCAACTTGCACCTGAAGCCGAGATCGCTATTGCTCACGGTCAAATGCCTGAGGAAGAACTGGAAAGGGTGATGTTCGACTTCACCCAGGGCAGAGTCGATGTCTTGTTATGTACCACCATTATTGAATCAGGTTTAGATATAGCCAACGTGAATACGCTCATCGTTGACGAGGCTGACAAGTTAGGGCTGGCACAACTATATCAATTGCGGGGCAGGGTAGGTCGGGGTAGCAATCGTGCCTACGCCTATTTCCTGTATAAAAAAGGGAAGCGACTCTCTGCGGCGGCCGAGAAGCGCCTCCAGACTATTTTTGAGGCTAGTGAACTTGGCGCTGGCTTCCGCATTGCGATCAAAGACCTTGAGATTCGGGGAGCGGGCAACCTTTTGGGTGCGGAGCAAAGTGGCCATATAGCGGCGGTAGGCTTTGATCTCTACTGCCAGCTATTGGCCGAGGGGGTGGAGGAGCTAAAGGCAAAGCAGGCAGGCGAGGCTAAGCTCGAGGCCTCTTTTGACTACCCAGCTATGCCCAGCATAGATCTGCCGCTCTCAGCCCATATCCCAGATGACTACGTAGCCGACCTTGACACCCGGCTTACCCTCTATAAGCAGCTAGCCAGAGTAGAATCAGCCGAGGAGGTAAAAAAATTAGCTGAAGAGTTCCGAGATAGATTTGGTAAACTGCCCTCTGCAGTGAACAATTTGCTTTATATCGTAAGCGTCAAGCTATTAGCTGCCCAAGCGGGGGTAGAGTCCATCTTCAGAGAGAATAAACAGATAGTAATTAAATTCAAACAAAAAGGCAAAATCACCTCGACGCAACCGGAGTACATCTTGAGGAAAGATGGAATCAAAGCTGGGTCTAGTGAGCTTCGCTTAGATATAAAACGCTCAGCAGGTAAATGGCCGGCAGTGCTAGAGCAAGTGGTGAGAGAATATACTAAGCTTTCCCCAGTTCAAAGAGATTGAAAGAAGGAGGAAAAGTGAAACCATTAGAATGGGCTGAAAATAAGGTTAGGATTTTAGATCAGAGCAAACTCCCGTGGGAAGAAGTTTACCTCGAGCTGGATAATTACCAGCAGGTGGCTTGGGCGATCAAGGAGATGCAAGTTCGCGGTGCTCCAACCATCGGGGTGACCGCCGCCTACGGCATAGCTTTAGGAGCGCAGGGCATCGAGGCAGACACAAAGGATGAATTTCTTGACCAGCTGCACCACATTTTCGAGGTCTTTTCTTCCACCCGTCCCACCGCAGTCAATCTATTCAAAGCTATTACCAGAATGGAGGAAGTAGCTTGGGGGGAAGATATTCCTCAAATTAAGGCGGCACTTATTGCTGAGGCAAATAAGATCCATATTGAGGAGGAACAGGCTACGAAGTGCATAAGCGAATACGGCGCCGAATTGATCAAGGATGATTACACCATCCTGACCCATTGCAATGCTGGGGCTTTAGCTACAGCGGGACATGGCACTGCCTTAGGGATAACTAAGACAGCCAATGAACAGAAGAAGAGAGTGCATGTTTTTGTCACTGAGACCCGCCCCCTTTTACAGGGTGCTCGTCTCACCACCTGGGAACTAATGAAAGAGGAAATCCCACTAACACTGATTACTGATACTATGGCAGGGTTTTTCCTCCATGAAGGGGAGATCGATTGTGTCATTGTTGGTGCTGATAGAATAGCAGCTAACGGTGATGTAGCCAACAAAATTGGCACCTACACCATAGCAGTCTTAGCTATGGAGAATGCTGTCCCCTTTTATGTAGCTGCACCAACTAGTACCATCGACCTTGAGCTTCTCTCCGGGTATGAAATCCCCATCGAGGGGCGAAGTCCAGAGGAGGTCACTTATATCCAGGGGGTTCGCCTTGCTCCCGAGGGGGTTGAAGTGGCCAATCCCGCCTTTGACATAACCCCTCATCGTTATGTGACAGCGATAATCACTGAGAAAGGCATAATAAAGGAGCCTTACAAGACAAATCTGAAGAAGATCACAAAATGATCTCTTTCCTTTGATCCTCCACCTTCTTGGCATCCGCCGGGATGGTACCCTGGGGGACAAATTCCACCTTATCCACCCTGAGCCGACATCTACTTTGGAAATCTCTGTGGAAATCCGCCGCTAACTTCCCCTTGTCGACAGTTTCATCAACAAGTTCAAACTTAGCAATTAATGTGTCCCTAAGTCCCTCGCGATCAACCACCACCTGAAACCTTGATATCCCGGGCAATTGGGAAACTACATCCTCTAATTCTAGGGGATGGAGAAACATACCTCTTACCTTGGCGGCATCCCCTACTCGCCCTACAATCCGAACCAGGCGATTCGAGGTTCTGCCACAAGGGCAGGGTTCATCAGTATAGAAGGAAAGGTCACCGCTGCCGAGGCGAATCCGGGGTAAAACATCACCGAAAAGCGGGGTGATCACCACCTCTCCTATTTCTCCCGGGCCAAGCTGCTTCCCTGTAGCCGGATCAACTATCTCAACTATAAAGTCCTCCTCGATGTGCATGCCATCTTTTTGCTCGCATTCACACGCCGCCACCCCTACAGGCAGATAGGCATAAACCTCTCTAGTACTGATTTTGTAATCCTCCTCAAGACTCTTCCTCACTGTGGATCTCCCCAGGGCAAGGGCACGCTTTAGGGAAAAATCGCGGCAAAAATCATAGCCTAGCTCCTCAGCTCGCTTTACAATAGTCATGAGGAAAAGAGGAAAGCCGATGAACACTGTAGCCTTTAGATTGTGCATAATCTGAACCTGAAGGTCAGTGTTCCCAAACCCAGTAGGAACTACGGTGATCCCCTGCTGGGTTAAAACGTCATCTACCAGCAAGCCCGCAGGCACCAGGTGATAGGCTAAAGCGTTTATTACTATGTCTCCCCTTTTAATCCCTAATTTTTGCAGCACCCAGCCTACATGTTCTATATCCGCTTCACCCAATGTCTCATATTGAGGTCCGGGATGAACATATATTCTCTTGAGGTTCCCTATAGGGACAGCCAAAAAACCTCCGAAGGGTGGGTTTTGCCGTTGTTGCTCTATAAATTCGTCCCTGGTGGTCACCGGGATCTTCTCCAAATCCTTGAGGCTCCCGATCTCGGAGGGATCGACCCCCACTTCAGCAAACTTTTTCCGGTATGCGGGAGCATTCTCATAAGCATACTGACATATCCAGCGTAATCTCTCCACAAGATATTTCTCTCTCCCCTCAACTGGCATCCGCTCCCTTTCAGCAAATGATATCGCCATAATCCCCTCCTCCCTCAGCATATTGTCTTCATTATAAGAGGAAAACTTCGTCTATTCAATCCCCCGACCCTGGCGGGGGAGATTAAGGGGAGGAGGAATTTCACCCCCAGCTACCCTCTCCCTTCGAGGGAGAGAAATCCGATACAAAGTTATGCGGAAGACCATAAACATACAACTGCCACGATGCTTAAACGGATGTTCCACTGGAAGGGC
>DEIJ01000158.1 GCA_002352365.1 Dehalococcoidia bacterium UBA2777
CGTCGCTGAACCATTGGATTTTGCTGCGGTTCAGACTCAGAGCACAACGCCCTTCCAGTGGAACATCCGTTAGAATTTAGCGGGACGCCAAGAAAATGGGTACATTCCCCTGGGATGGTTTAATTATTGGCACATAATTCAGTTGCAAGTAGGTCTAAGGCAAGTTCACTGCCCCATTTCCCTGTCTTGATAGCGAGATCAGTTTCCAAGAGCCACTGATAGGATTCGATTAGTTGTGCCCAAGAAAAGTTGCCAGCTTGCTTCACGAGTTTAGCCAGCGGATAATTGGGAGATAAATTCAGCCGCTCTTGGATCTGGGGTGTTGAGAGGCGAAGATCACTAAGCTCTTTAGCCTGCATTATCAGCCGGAACTGCCGGGTAAGCATGACCAGAAGAAAAGATGGAGCTACCCCTCTGGCCAGCAACTGATGAAGCTGTTGCCTGGATTTGGGAGCGCATCGCTCTGAGATGGCATCTACCAGAGCGAAAACATTCGCTTCACGGGCATAGCTGGTAACTCGCTCGACATCATTTCGCTCAATACACCGCCCTGAAGTATAAAGAAGTAGCTTCTCAATCTCATTGGCCAAAACCCCAAGATTTTCTCCAGCAAACTCAGCAAGTAGCTTTGCTGCCTGCGGCGATATGCTGCCGCCTTGCTGAGCCACTCGGGAGCTGATCCAGCGTACCAGACCTGCCCCCCATAGGGGGGGGAATGCCTTTACTATTGCCTTAGGGGCCAGCTTTTTAAGCAAAGGATTGTCACTGCCTACTTTGCCATCAACTAATACCAGCACTGTGGTAGTAGGCAGCTGATAGATGTAGTCGGCAAAGGGATGCCAGCTTTCTGACTCAGACTTAGCCGGACGTGCTTTGTCACCCCCCTTTCTGGGCTCAAAGCGTCCCAGCAATCCCTCCACAATCACTAGGCGCTTTTGCCCCAGGAATGGGGCAGCATTGCAAGTGTTGATCAGGTTATTCAGGCTCAATTGCCGGGCATCAAGTAAAGTAGTATTTGCCACCAGCTCCTCCCTGGAGCCTAGCTCCCCTTTGAGCTTCTCTAGCTCCGCCCGCAGAGAGAAATCATCCTGGCCAAAAAATAGGTACAGCAATTTATAATATCTTGCAAGAATCTTCGCCCAAATCCCTCTCCGCTGATGGGAGAGGTTAAGGTGAATTTTCCCCCTCTCTAATTGAGGCTATTTAATTTTGATTGTAGCCCAGAACTTTAGGTCTCCAGGCTCCTGACCAGGTTTGCCATCTCAATAGCACTTACCGCTGCATCAAAGCCCTTATTTCCCTGTTTGGTTCCAGCTCGCTCGATAGCTTGCTCCAGAGTATCGGCAGTGATTATGCCGTAGATAACCGCCACACCGGTGTCTAATCCTACCTTGGCAATACCCTTGGTAACTTCAGGGGCAATATATTCAAAGTGGGGTGTCCCCCCTCGGATCACTGCGCCGAGGCAAATAATAGCATCATATTTGCCCAGCTCGGCCATTTTCCTGGCGATAAGCGGGATTTCAAATGAGCCTGGTGTCCAGGCAATATCAATATCCTCACCTCTTACCCCGTGACGAATCAAGGCATCCTGGGCCCCGGCAAGCAGCCGGGTGGAAATAAACTCATTGAACCGGGAGACAACTATCCCAAACCTTAACCCTTCTCCCCATAACATTCCTTCATAAAGCTTATTCACTTCTCCTCCTTTTGTTTTCGGGAAGGGTGCTGTATAAGTCTTAGGATAATTCATCGGCGCTCTTGCCCAAGAGGGGGTGGAAGTCGAAGCGGACTGCCCCCACCGCTGTTTTTCCCCTTACTGCCTGGGCAACTTTGGCAGTGGCCGCGTGGCCAAAGCCACCGCACAGTTCAATTGCTCTGCAACCTTGCTCAACCAATTGCTTGGCGACCTCAGCCGCCTGATCTTGATTCTTGACGAACACAGTGGTTAATTCTAGCATCTCGGTAGCCAATGTCGACCTATGTTTTGACGGGTCAGCATCTGGTATCACAACCGTAAAAACACCTTTTGCTTGTTGAGCCATTCTAGCTGCCTCCTTTTGCCAAATGAGGTCTCTCCCCCCATTAGCTTTCTTTTTCTTCTATTCCCAAAAGATGTCCCAGCTTTTTGCTCTTGGTCTCCAGATAGTGAAGGTTATAAGGGTTTGATGGAGCGATAAGGGGTACAGTTTCCACCACTCTAAGCCCATGGCCTTCCAATCCTATCACCTTCTTGGGGTTATTGGTAAGCAGGCGAATATACTGTAGACCGAGGTCAACCAAGATCTGAGCTCCAATGCCATAATCGCGCAAATCAGGAGGGAAACCCAACAATCTATTGGCTTCCACAGTATCCACACCTTGGTCTTGGAGAGCGTAGGCGCGAATCTTATTATGAAGTCCAATGCCTCTCCCCTCCTGACGCATATAAAGGAAGACACCTCTTCCCGCAGTGGCAATACTCTGCATGGCTAAAGCAATCTGGTCGCCGCAATCACAGCGGAGGCTGCCGAAGACATCCCCGGTGAGGCACTCACTATGCACCCGCACCAGCACTGGCTCAGCGCCCGAGATATCACCTTTAACTAGAGCCACGTGCTCATCGGGATCAATAACACTCTTGTAGGCAATGGTAACAAATTCGCCATATTTGGTAGGTAGTTTTGCCTCAGCCACCCGTTGCACCAATTTCTCATAGTGGCCCCGGTAGGTAATCAGATCAGCTAGGCTAATTATCTTAATCCCCCATTGAGCTGCCATTGCCTCCAGTTGGGGAAGACGTGCCATGGTGCCATCTTCGTTCATGACCTCGCAGATAACCCCTGCAGGATAGAGGCCGGCGAGCCTGGCCAGGTCAACAATTGCTTCAGTGTGTCCGGCGCGCACCAGCACACCGCCTTCCCTAGCTCTTATGGGGAACACATGTCCCGGACGGGCTAAGTCCTCGTGGCAGGTTCGGGGGTCGAGCACCGTTTTTATGGTCGTTGCCCGATCATAACAAGATATGCCAGTACTTACTCTATGCTTTGCTTCGATGGACACCGTAAAAGCGGTGCTAAATTTGGAGGTGTTCTCTTGAACCATTAACGGTATATTGAGCTCGTCCAGTCTCCGACCAATAATAGGGAGACAGATGAGTCCTCTGGCTTGCTTGGCCATAAAGTTGATTGCCTCAGGGGTGACCTTCTCGGCAGCTATGGCTAGATCACCCTCATTTTCTCGATCCTCATCGTCAACAATGATGAGGAACTCCCCCACTTTGATATCTTTAATCGCTTCAGGAATAGTTGCTAACCCCATGCCAGCCCCCCGTATAATAACCGACAGCTGTTTTAGCTGCTGACTGTCGGCGGTACGCTATTTAAAAATCCATGCTCGGCTAAAAACTCAGCGCTAATGGGCGAGCTTCTCCCCCGAGTGAATTGCTCCACATACTTGGCAACGATGTCTACCTCTAGGTTGACCCAGTCCCCGGGGTGTTTACTCCCTAAGGTAGTATGTTGACGGGTATAAGAGACCAGGGAGACTCTAAAAGAGGTGGCATCATGGTCAATGACGGTGAGGCTTACCCCATCAACAGCAATAAAACCCTTCTCCACTACGTAGCGCATCACCTGTGGTGGAGCAGTATATCTAGCGATAATCGCCTCGGCCTCAGCTACTATGGATGAGACCTCACCTACGGTGTCCACATGCCCCTGTACCAGGTGCCCACCAAGGCGCCCGCCTAAGGCTAAAGCCCTCTCTAGATTGACTTTATTCCCCGGGGATAGCCTCCCTAAGTTGGTGCGGCGTAGTGTCTCCGGCATAACCTCCACCCAAAAGGAACTGGTGCCCAGCGCAGTAGCTGTAAGGCAGGCTCCATTGAGAGCGATGCTATCACCAATTTTGATCCCAGGGCAAATTTTAGGCGCGAATATGCTAAGCCCTCTTGCTTGGGTAGCTTTTATTACGCCCACTTCCTCGATGATGCCGGTAAACATCTTAATCTACTACTTCCTTTTTTATATATCCACTTATCATTACATCCTCACCGAATCTGGTAACTTCGACCCGGT
Source organism: Dehalococcoidia bacterium UBA2777 (assembly GCA_002352365.1). GTDB lineage: Bacteria > Chloroflexota > Dehalococcoidia > UBA2247 > UBA2777 > UBA2777. Next base: position 4,059 of record DEIJ01000158.1, read on the forward strand.
TCAAGTGCAGTGCCTCGGCCACTTTATCCACCCCTCTACCCTCCACCGGGGTCTTTGCCTCCCTGCCGCCAATAATAATTGGGGCAACAAAAGCGATCACTCTATCCACCAGTCCTTGTTCGAAAAGGGAGCTGAGGAGTGTACCACCCCCTTCGGCCAGAATGCTGATGACCCCTCTTTTCCCCAGGACTTTGAGCAGCTCAGTTAAGTCCACCAGGTTATCTCTTGCTGCCAGCTCCACTACCTCAGCGCCTAGTGAAGTAAACTCTTTTACCTTCACCTTAGCCAACCCTTTAGCCACTGCCAGTAAAGTCTCCCCCGGGGCTTGGAGTACTTGAGCAGCAGGTGGGGTGCGACCCTTAGCATCAACAATCACCCGCAATGGCTGCTTCTCCGGACTCCCACCTCCCCTGCCCACCCTGGCGGTAAGCTGAGGGTCATCTGTAATCACGGTGTTCACCCCTACCATGACGGCATCAACACTATGGCGCAAGCAGTGAACATATCTCCTCGATTCCTCGTTGCTGATCCATTTGGAGTCACCCGTTGGGGTAGCAATCTTTCCGTCAAGACTCATGGCAAATTTGGCAATAACCAAAGGTAAGCCAGTAGTGATGTGCTTAGCATAGGCTTGGTTGATTTCCCGAGCCTGTTCCTCATGCTCCCCGAGGAAGGTGCTTATCCCCGCCTCCTCCAGTTGGGCTTTCCCCCGTCCCGAGACTAAGGGATTAGGGTCCAACATGGCCAGATGAATCTCGCCAATATCGGCGGCAATAATGGCTTGAGTGCAGGGAGGGGTGCGACCCCAGTGGCAGCAAGGCTCTAAGGTGACGTACATTGTCCCCCCCTTGGCCCCCTCACCTGCTTGGCGTAGAGCCATTACTTCAGCATGAGCTGAGCCGGGAGGCTGAGTATATCCCTCCCCGACAATGAGACCATTGTTAACAATTACTGCCCCTACGGCTGGGTTGGGACTTGAATGCCCCAAAGCTAACTTGGCTAAGCAAAGGGCCCGTTCCATATAATCATAATCCACGGCCATCTTGCACCAAAATTGACTTCACCTCCCCCGCCTCTCCTCGTGGTTATCGACAAAATCCCGATAATATCTACTCTGGGTAGGCTCAGTTTGCCCTTGGTATTTACTCCCCAGCCCCGCTGAACCGTATGGTCTCTCCACTGGTGAGGTGAGGCGGAGGAAAGAAATCTGACCAATTCTCATCTTGTAGTACAAGGTGATAGGCAGCTTGGAGACATTGGAGAGCTCCAAGGTCAGGTGCCCCTGCCAACCCGGGTCGATGTAGCCAGCAGTAGAGTGAATTAACAGCCCTATTCTTCCCAAGGAGCTCTTCCCTTCAAGACGGCCAACAATATCATCGGGTAGAGCGACACTCTCCATAGTGCTTGCCAGGACAAACTCGCCCGGTGATAGGAAAAAGGGCTTATCCTCGCTGGTCTCTGCGACTTCAGTCAAATCTTGTTGATTCTGCTTTACGTCGATATAGAAAGGATGCCGCCAGGTTTTAAATACCAGGAGATTTCTATCCAAATG
>DEIJ01000016.1 GCA_002352365.1 Dehalococcoidia bacterium UBA2777
TCCAGAAAAGCATATGTTCCCTCTCCTGATCATCCTTGGCGGAGGTTCAACCCTTCGTACCTCTCAAAGACAAAAACAGTAGCTCTCTAGTACTGCCAGAGGTCATTTCTAATGAGTCAAGAAGGAGGACATTTCTAAAGAGTCTTGACAGCCCACGGATAGGCATTTGGGGGAACAACTTTGAGGTTAGCCTGCCTTGAGATTTTGTCGATACCCTCAGGTGAATAATGATCCTCTAACTGCGCGGCTACTATGCTGCATCCTAGGAATTATTCTATGTGGGGTAATAATAGCATTTAACATTTCATCATTTTGTTTAGCCGCGGGAACAGAGGGGTTACGGGGCTTGTTGCCGTGTCAATTGCCCCAGTGTTTTATGTTATAGCTCAGGTGCTTACACCAGCACCTTCATTGATATTCCGAAAAAGCCTCTGGTGGGAGGGGGCTTCCGTGCCTTGAGCATGGCTGAGGAGTTCGCCCTGTCTATGCAACCCGCAACCCCCGATGAATCGGCGAGTAAAACCGAGATCCAGCCGGATCGAAGCTAAATCTGTACCCAAAGGACATCAGTGAAACCGAAACAGAACCCTTTGGCAAGATCGAGCATGTTTGTCCGGCATCAAGTCATGATTTTCCAAGCTAATCCCAGATTCGCCCTAAATCCTGCGGGTGCCCTCTATCATCCCTCATTCTCCTCGCCGGGTGGGAGTCTCCTTCCCAGGTCGTTAACCCAGGACTGGCCGCTTGCCTTGTGTGCTTGTATGGTTTGTTTAATCTGTCTGTAGACCAGCTCAACCGGCCTTGCAGGAGGGTATGAGATTAGCTTGGCGAGTTCCCACAGCTCCTCGTTAGACATAGCTATCAGCCGCAGCCTCGTCTCGGCACGCAAACGTCTGGACAAGTTCTCATTGCCATCTGCCTCAGCCAGCGAGCCACGCACTGCCTCAATTATGTGATGATCAACAAAACTCCGCTTTTTCACTTGCCCACAGTCCCGTGATTGCGGGATTCGCCTCCAGTAACGCGGAGACATCCTATAAGTATATCCCTAGTAGTATATTAGGAATAGGGGATATATTTGTCAATATCCCTTTGTGTATATTAGCTTTATAACATTACTGGTCGTAGTGATATGACAGAAAACACAAGCAAGGACATCGGGATGGTCCTGCTCCCAGGTTGCAGATGCCGATGTGGACATGAGTGGCTCCCGCGCAACAGGGAGGAGAAGCCAAGAGTCTGCCCGAAGTGCAAAAGCCCCTATTGGGACATACCCCAAAGATCTCAACGCAAGGATCAAGCGAAGGGTTGAAGATCAATCCAAAGGAGACCGCGTTTTAGCAGATGAGCGAGGGGGAGATAGTAAGAAGTAAGTAATGAGTATCTCACAATACTTGTTACCCCATTTCTCCTGCCAAACGGATATTCCACCCCAGAACAACTTGCTTAAGTCGACGCCGATGTAGGTGAGATGAGTCACCTCCGGCTCTCGCTTATATCCGCATCCCTTTTGGACACAACCTTGCGTAGTCACCATACGCAAATGGAGGCGGGGAGTAGATAGTGGATGCTAATTGTATGGGCAGTTCCCCGATGTGAGCAGATTGATCTCAAAACCCCATCTGTTATGCCAAAGAGAAACTGGGGGGAGGGGGTACCCCCACTCCATCACCTACTGACCAGTGACACAAACACACAGAGCAGTCATGACCATCTGGAGCGGAAATACCGGCCCGAGAGAAATCGGCTGCCACTGAGGCATATGAATACTATCCCCAGCAACTGCTTTTGGTTCATTTTCGTATGGGAAACGAAGTCTGGGGACAGTTTCAGGGATGGCTTTTCGGGGATGGTTGGCCGTATTTGTTGTCGGGGGCGCGTCAGGGACGGGGTTTGAAGCTGAGGCAGGGATGGCCGCCCGTCTTCCGGGGGCAACAGTTGTATCTAAGTTGGGGATGGCGCTTTCTTCAGTCTGAAGCCATATGTAACTGCCAGACACGAGGCGGGCTATTTGGAAAACCTACCGATTTGGGGAGTGGCCGGGGTGGTAGGAGAGGGAAAAAGGTGTGATAAAAAGAAAAACGCACCAAAAAAGGGGGAAAATAGCTACGAAAAATTTCACCCCCTATTAAATACTAATTGCCTATCGATTAAGGTTGGCCTGGTGATATTTTAACAAGAGGGCCTCTATGGGAGGTAGTATCTCCCCCCAGGTATTAACGGGGAGGCGGAAGTGGTTCCAAATATCTGTTAAGAGGTTTTGGTTGCCGGGTGGAAAGATGCGAGTTTTGAATTGCAGAGCCAGTCCCCCGACCTCTTTCATTAGTGCATACTGCTGGGGTGAGGGACACCTGAGCGGGAACAGTGGCAACAATCCAAGGAACTGACACATATCGAGCTTTTCCTCAAACTCATCCAGGGGCATATAATCAAAGGTGTTCTTTATCTCCACTCCATAACTGATCCCGTCTTTCCGGATGATGAAATCCAGATTCCGATCCGATCTGCTCCAGGTATTACCTCTGAAGGTATTGGTATCGTTGCCTATTATTTCGAACTGGTTCTTTCCGAACAAATGATAGAACAAGATTTCCGCATACTTGCCTACCCCGTCGTTCAACTCATCATCGCTAAACCTTTCCATTATCTTGAGTTTGGTCTTTATCTGATTAGATATATATCGCAAATTCCGCCTACACACGAAAATCACGTGCATGTTTGTCCCAAAGGTACGGGGTTCAGCTTTCAGGAATCTATCCTCGATAAGCTCGTTGACCGCCTTACCGGTAACGTCGTGTGGATATCGACCTTCAAATATCACCTGGAGCTGTTTCTTATAGAATACCGAATCCCGATGGCATGAGGTTGCTTTCGAGCCATACTGATATGCCCAGTGGTTATCGTCCCCAAAAAAGGATTTGAGGTCCTGCTTAACACTGTCTAAACTGTATCTCCGACTGCTCGTGTCCATCACGAACTTCCTGCTAGGGTATAGCCCGAAACCTGCACCGGAATCCAGAGACAAGGGGGATAGTGTTGAATTTGGTTAAACTGAAAACTACCCCGATTATCTTGTCCGGTTTAACCGAGTGCAGGAAAAGCCACAGGCACGACTCACTCCAGACGCCAGTCCCTGAAAGGCCTGATCTGCCTATGCACCTCTATCGCGTCATCGGCACTTACCGTTCTTAGATAAACCTCTAACGGTTTCATACTGGTATGTCCCATGATTTCCTGAAGGTGTCTAACAGACCCACCAGCCTTGAGGAAATTCACAGCAAAGGTATGCCTAAAGGTGTGAGCTGAACATCTAACGCCCTTTATCCCTGCACGTTTTCCCAGATCGTGAAAGACTTGCTTGACCGCATCTGGAGTGAGAGACACCCCATGCCGAGACACAAAGAGGGATTCACAATTATCGTTTCTGTGTCTCAACCAGCCGATGATCGCGTGTTGGGCCTCTTTGGCCAAGTACACTTTGCGTTCTTTGCTGCCCTTTCCGTTAACTTTGATTTCTTCTTGATCAAAGTCGACATCTCTGAGACCGAGTCCACAGAGTTCCGAAAGCCTGACTCCGGTGTGAAGAAGTGTCAGTATAATTGCTCGGTCTCTGGCTCCCCACCAAGTGTTGGGCGGGCAAAGGTAGAGCAGAGCCCGGACATGGTCAGGTGTGAATACAGGAATGAGTGTCTTCCCCACCGAGGGGGTGCGAATGTTTTTTAGCGGGCTATCATTGATGATCTCCTCACCGATACACCAAGAGATCAAACTGGAAAGAGCTCTGAACCGGTTGTTAATCGTCGCCTTACCCAGCCCGCGGTCCTGGAGGTTTGCAAGCCAAGCCCGTACATGAATGGGTCGGATCTCGGTGGGGGACGGGTCAAGTCCGTTGGCTTTACAGAAGGTTACAAAGTCGCCGATGCTCTCGTGGTACCACTCAAGAGTACGCGGTGAGCGGCCCTCGACCTTTTTGGCCAAGATGAAGTGCTGGAGGAAGGCAGGTATTCGTGATGAAGCTAAACTCGTGGAAAGCAGGGTATCGTATATCACTCATTTTGGCAGCGCGACCTCTAATTTCGTATCTATGGAGCGGGAGAAGGGACTCGAACCCTCGACCACCTGCTTGGAAGGCAGGGACTCTACCGACTGAGTTACTCCCGCTTTCCTTTTCTCAGCAAAGGATAGCAGCCAATAGACACCAAGTCAAGCAGCAACAATTGCCTTACAGTCCTCTGCGGGCTACAAAAGGCTATCAGAAGTGGAGTTTGCCTTCTCAATAAGAATGTGATAGGCTTCTGCTAAGATCTAAGGTGAATTCTTTCAGGTTTTCAATAGATGTGACTTCAGTTAAAACCTGTAAAGGGGATTCAAGGACGGGAAAGTGAATGTCGGCGAAGCATTATTATGTCAACTTCCCCGTAAAGCTGTACTTGTATCTATCAAACAAGACTTTTTATCCCTAAAAGATTGAGGCACTGGGTGCCGATGGCATGGTTGTATTGGTGAAGTTCAAAGATGGGCAATCAAATCTGCTATCCTTTGATAGCGAATTTGAGCTGCCTAATCGATAAATATTTAGGAAGGAGAGTCTAAGAAATGATCTGTCCCGATTGTGGATTTCGGAATGCTGAGGATGCCAACTTCTGTCAGAATTGCGGGGGGCCTCTCAGCCCTACTACTCCACAAGCCAAAGAGACGGGAACTAGCACTAGGCTTCAGTCGAATATCGCTGGACTTCTATGCTATGTGCTAGGATGGGTCAGCGGCTTGGTTTTCGTGCTAATCGAGAGGAAAAGCCAATTTGTTCGCTTTCATGCCTGGCAATCTATCATTACCTTCGGGGGACTTACTATTATCAGCTCTATTTTAGAGCCGATACCCTTTATAGGGGGGGTGACAGGTCTGCTCATTGGCCTTTTGAGTCTGGTACTATGGATCATCTTGATGATTAGAGCCTATCAGGATAAGTCCTACAAATTACCCATCGTCGGCGATTGGGCTGAGAGGTTAGCTAGAGGCAAGCTCGGGTAAATCGATAAGGCCACTCTGGGAGGATGCAAAATCACAGCATTCCGCAGACTTCAACCCAACCCGTTTAACCTTAATCAACTCCAGGTTGGGGCTCCTCACCAGGTAATCCATGAAGTAAAGCGACCGATATTGGCTCCTTTGCTCTATGAGGTCTATTAAGGCCATACTTCTATCTGAAACCCTAATCAATCCCGTGACCTTTGCCCACGCCATCGGCTCGCTCCTATCTTCTCTTCATTTACTCCTCTCTCCAGCAATGATACTTTTACCCCTATCTCTTGAATGTTAGCCATGGTAATGCAATCAGCGTCAGCTTTTTGGCTTCGCCTGCCCGTAGCTCTTAAATTGCCTTTTGACCTCCTCAATTTGATGTGGCGAAAGAATGGTGGGCTCGCCTATCGCCTGTGCCTTCAGATATATCTCAGCTACATGTTCCAAAACCACCGCACTCTGGTATGCTTCCTTAACAGTTTTATCAACTGCAATGGCACCATGGTTTTCAAGAATCGCTACCTTATGAGTCTTGCCTAGAGCATTGAGGACATTCTCTGCCAAGGCCTTTGTGCCATAGGTAGCATAACGGGCTAAAGGGATAGCCCCGCCCAGAAGAACAACGACATAATGAAATACAGGGATTCCTCTACCCAAACAGGCCAACGCCGTAGCATAAGTGGAGTGGGTGTGAACGATTGCCTGAATATCAGGTCTGGCCTCATAGATATAGGTATGCATGGCAAGCTCTGAAGAGGGCTTAAGATCTCCTTCGATACTTCTACCCCCGAGATCAAGCACAACGATGTCCTCGGGTTCCAAATCCTCATAGTCCATACCGGATGGGGTGATGGTTATCATATCGCCCTCACGGGCCGAAATATTGCCAAAGGGCCCTACCACCAGCTTGTCTATTAACATCTTCTGAGAATATTGGCAGATATCTTTTCGCAAGTTGCCTAAAAGCATAGGTGCCTTCCTCTCTCATCAATAACAGCTATGATTTTATCGTCAAGAGCGGATATGGCATTTGCAGGGGGCCCTCCTTGGCTGCAGAAGGCAGGATCTTGTTATTGCCCTCCAGATCTGAGTGGGTAACGGCATTACCCCCCGGCACCGGTATAGATGACCCGGAATTCAAGCTGGTCTTCTGAGTCAACTAGAGGCAGGCAGCCATCCGCTGTAAATGACTGCGATATTCTTGGCGAGGATTGCGTATACCATAAAGTCTTACCACCGTTGTCTGCTCCAGGGTGTTTGAAAACAGAGAATCCCCCCAAAGCGAAGCTGATCATTGCTACTGAAGAGATTGTGAAGCTGAGGGTGCCTCCGGGAGGTTATTCTACCTAGTAGCGCCTCCCCCTCCCACCACCGTAGCCCCCCCGGTCGCCGCCATAGCTTTGTCCTCGCCCACCTCCGGGCCTGTCAGTGCGTCCCCTGGCCTGGTTTACAGATAACGTTCGTCCCTTCAACTCTTTCCCGTTCAGGCCAGCAATGGCGGCCTGCGCCTCAGAATTTGAGGGCATATCGACAAAGGCAAAACCCTTGGAGCTGCCTGTGTCACGATCCTTGATGAGACTTACCGAGTCCACCTTCCCAAAGGGTTCAAATGCTGTTTGGAGGTCCTGCTCGGTGACTTCGTATGATAGGCTACCCACATAGATGTTCATTGTTCCTCCTTCTCTCGCTATTAGCTGCATAAACGCAGCTTCTTGCTCTCTAGGTTATCTCCCATATGCTGGCGAATGGTTTCCAGCACTTCAAAGTCCCACTTGGAGGTGAAGGTGATGCCGCTCCTGTCCTACCTGCATGGCAAATTCCCGGGTTGCAAAGTAACAAAGGGATGCGAATCAAACTTCGCCCCTCTTTAAGCCCTTTGTGGAGAGGTTACTCGACTGAAGTAAGGATAGCACGCCCTATGTATAAAGTCAACTGTAACTACTGTGATATGTGCAGTTTTGGAGAGAACCATTTTGGGGGTAGTTTTAGTCTTCACTTCGGGAACGGTCTAACCTGAGCTCAATATGCTGCTTGAGCCCTCTAGCGAATCGGATTCTCAAGCTGTCCCAGGTAACCGCGCTTTGCGCTGGTAGGCCGGGTAAGCAAGGAACTGAACGAGATAGATACAGCACTTAGAAACTACCGAATCCACTATGCTGCCATTGCCTTTTCCCACTACCAGCGGTCTTAAAAATTCATTTTGTTGAGAAACACCTCGGCATGGCTTGGGAGGTAGCCCCATGAAGTACATTTTATGCCCTCGCCCAAGTTATCCCCTTCATCGGGGAACCAACAAACAGTTGCAAAGGAGGTGGTAATGACCTAGAATGGAGTTCGAATAAGGTATCTACGCTAACCTTTTTACAAAGCACCTTAGATAAGTTCATGGGGTTTCGTTATGGGGAGGTAGAGGATTGAAACTCGGGATCATAGCCGATAGCCATGATAATATGCCGCTGATTGCCAAGGCTGTAGAGTTATTCAATCGTGAAAATGTGGATCTGGTATTGCATGCCGGGGACTTTGTGTCCCCATTTACAGCTAGTGAATTCAAAAGTTTGAACATGAAGCTTATCGGTGTATTTGGGAATAACGATGGGGATAAGCTTTTACTAACCAGGAGGTTTGAAGGGATTGGCGAACTCTACGAGGACTATCACGAGATGAACCTTGAGGGCAAAAGGATTGTGTTGATGCACCAGCCCAAGTTTTTGGAGGCACTAATCGATAGCAGAAAATATGATCTCATTACCTATGGCCATACACACGAGGTCGACATCCAAGGAGGATGGTCCCTGGTAATTAACCCTGGGGAATGTGGCGGCTGGATCAGTGGCAAAGCTACTGTGGCTATTGTGGATCTCAAGATTATGAAGGCTGGTATCTTTACCCTCTTCCCATAAGGCTGATCTTCAAGAGGAGGGCCTTAGAAGGATAAGGCGGTAATTGGTATAAAATCTTCAGCAGTGTTGTTTACCAGGGATTCTATAAGGAGATGAGTTTGGGGAAAAGGATATATTCTATAATAATCTGCCTCGTTCTTCTGGTTTCCGCCACTGCCATCGGCTGTTCAAGAAGGGGAGAATCCGACGGTGTCTCTAGCAGTTCTGAGTATCAAGAGACATTAACGCAGATTTCCACCGTTGGTGCCCTGCTCGATGGAGTTTATGACGGGGTTATTCCCTACAGCGACTTAAAAGAATATGGCGACTTTGGCATCGGCACTTTCGAGGGTTTAGATGGAGAAATGATAGCTCTGAACGGGGACTTCTACCAAGTAAAGGCTGATGGGGTGGCCTATGAGGTTGAAGGTTCCGTGAAGACACCTTTCGCCTGTGTGACTTTCTTTGATGTCGACAAAGAAGCAAAACTATCTGAAGGGATGGATTATGCCGATATACAGGAGTTCATCGATTGTCTGATCCCGACGGAAAATATCTTCTACGCCATCAAGATCAGCGGCACCTTCAGTTATGTGAAAACAAGAAGCGTGCCCAGGCAAACGAAACCCTATCCGCCGCTGGTAGAAGTTACCAAGAACCAGCCCATTTTTGAATTTAACGATGTGAAAGGCACGATAGTGGGCTTCCGCTCTCCCCCTTATGTTGCTGGGGGGGTAAATATCCCTGGATTCCACCTTCACTTCATAACCGAAGATCGCAATGCTGGTGGACATCTGCTCGAGGTACAGGTAGAGGAGGCAAATGTCTGTCTAGACTACACCTCGAAACTATTCATGATCCTGCCGGGTGAAGGCAGCGATTTCTACCAGGTAGATTTAACTGAAGTTAAGCGGAAGGAATTGGAAAAAGCAGAGAAATAGTCTGGTGAGGTAAGCGGATAATGGAGGTGATTAGAGATAGCACCGGCGAAAGTAGCTTTTATCGTGGGAGTACCGCCCTCTCAGACCACCCTATCCAAATATCTGGTCGGGGTGAGAGGATTTGAACCTCCGACCTCATGGTCCCAAACCATGCGCGCTCCCCCTGCGCTACACCCCGCCATTCAAAGAGAATAAGAAATGCCTCCCGAATAAATCCTTCGATTTTTATGTAAAGTTCACTGGCACCGTTTCACCAGACGAGCCCACTCATTGGCTACCCAGTTCTCCAATTCATCGACTAATGGCTTATTCTCCGGCCGCAAAAGGTGGCCAAACCTCCCTTGAGATTTGAGCCAATCAATAAGCGGCGATCTTTGAGAGGGCTTATAATTTAATCTACAGCTTCCATGATCAACCTCATAAAGGGGCCAAACACAACTATCAGCAGCCAGCCGTGATATAGCAATCGTCTCATTGGGTTCGTATCGCCAACCTCGGGGGCAGGGGCTGAGGACATTAATGAACGAGGGGCCATCGGCAGCAACTGCCTTCTGAACCTTGGTCATCAGGTCGCGCCAGGCATGGGGTGCTGCCTGAGCTACATAGGGGATATTGTGGGCAGCTATTATAGCAGTGAGATCCTTGCGGGGCTGTGTTTTGCCGGGGAGAACCTTGCCTACCGGTGAGGTGGTTGTCCACGCACCCTGAGGAGTAGCGCTGCTGCGTTGGATTCCGGTATTCATATAGGCTTCATTATTAAGGCAAATATAGAGAAACTTATGACCTCGCTCTATAGCCCCACTTATGAATTGGAGACCGATATCGTAAGTAGCACCATCCCCGGCAAAGGCAACGAAGTGGATATCTTGATCCTTTATCTTCCCCTGTTTTACTAGGGAGCGGTTGGCGGTTTCAATGCCAGCCAATACAGAGGCTACACTTTCGAAGGCAACATGAATCCAGGGGACTCTCCACGAGGTGAAAGGATAAGGCGAGGTTATGATCTCCAAACAGCCAGTAGGAGTAGCTACTACTACAGGGCCATTTATGGCCTGAAGCACTTGGCGTACGATAGTCGTCTCACTGCAGCCAGTGCAAGCACGGTGCCCCGGTGCTAGCCGATCCTGCTGATTACAAATATCTTTTAGCTTTATTGTCACCAGAGACCTCCTTAAAAATCCCTCAGTCCAAGGTATCTAAAGACCGGCTCCGCGACCCCAGTCTGTACGACCTGAAGGAGATCCCGGTAGACTTGACAAAACTCACCGGGGACAGTGTCACGGCCTCCCAGGCCATAGGTATAGTCGACTACTTTTGCTCTTATTCCCCGCTGGAAAAGGGAGGAGCAAACCTCAATGAAAACAGGATTACCTTCAGCCCCGAAGCAGCTAGAGCGATCCATTACTGCTATCGCCTTTTTATCTTTAAGAGCCCCGGCAACTGCACTGGGGGGGAAAGGGCGAAAGCAGCGAATTTTGAGCATTCCCGCTTTGACCCCTTGAGCACGCATCTGATCGGCGGCAACCCTAACCGCACCAGCCGCCGACCCAATGATAACAATAGCTACCTCGGCATCCTCCAGCATGTAGGGCTCAACTAAGCCATAGTGCCGGCCGGTGAGCTTGCCATACTCCTCCCCTACCTCGGCAATAACCTTCAGGGCACAGTTCATCCCTTCCCATTGCTGGCGCTTGTGCTCAAAGAAGTAGTCCCAATGATCGTAAGCACCGAAGGTGGTGGGATGCTCTATATCCAAAAGTGAATATCGCGGCTTATAGCTGCCGACAAATTCCTTAACCACCTCATCAGGCAACATCTCAACCCGGCCCAAGGTATGACCAAGGACAAATCCAGCCAGCCCATGCATCACTGGCAGCACAACATCGGGGTGCTCAGCGATGCGCACCGCCTGGATAGCATTATCATATACCTCCTGATGGTTTTCAGCATAAATCTGGATCCAGCCAGTATCCCGAGCCCCCATCATATCGGTTTGGTCGGTGAGGATATTTAACGGTGCTGAGAGGGAGCGATTAACCACCGCCATGGCGATAGGACAACGCAGCCCTGAGGCGCACCATAGCATTTCCCACATAAGAGCTAAACCCGCCCCACATGTCGCTGTGAGAGCTCTAGCCCCCGCGGCGGAGGCGCCGATACAAGCACTCATGGCAGCATGTTCACTCTCTACGGCAATAAATTCAGTATCCACTCGCCCATCGGCAACAAACTCGCTGAAGGTCTGCACCACCTCAGTCTGGGGGGTTATGGGATAAGCAGCCACCACATCAGGATTTATCTGGCGCATCACCTCAGCCACCACACGATCGCCTTCAAGAGCGACGAACTTGCCTTTCACATATTGAGTCTCCTGCATCAGATCACCCCCGTTGAGCTTTAGCCTCCTCCACCATAATGATAGCCTTTCTGGGGCACTCAGTGGCACAAATGCCGCAGCCCTTGCAGTGCTTCAAATCAACACCTAGTACTTTGCTATCCTCGACCATTATAGTTCCATCGGGGCAATAAATCCAACAGAACATGCAATGAGTGCACTTGTCGAAGTCGATAACAGGCCGAAAGGCACGCCAAGTTCCCGTCTCATATGCCACCGAATTACCAGGGTCAGCTACTAGACCTGCAAGGGATATTTCCTTCCAACCTTTCTGAGCCAATATTCCCCTCCATTCATCAGCCGTGAAGAGCTCTTAAGTCGCTTTAGTGCCATCATAGCCTCTCTCGAAGGCCAGGACATTTGCCTCCACAATCTCTTGCTTCATAGTAGCGCCTAATCTAGTCCTCAGCTCGTGGATGAGGCTCTCTTTGCTCACCATTCCAGTTACCTTGGCTAAACTGCCAAGCATAGGGACATTAGGGATATTCCTCCCCAGGGCTTCTATGGCAATGCTTGTGGCATCGATAGTATACACTTTCCCTTTATAGCCAGTTTGCGAGCGCACCTGGTCTGGGGAGGTAGCAGAGTTAACTAGCAACATTCCCTCTTGTTTCAATCCTTCGGTCACATCGACGATGTCGAGGAGGGTAGCATCAAGCACCACCGCTACATCGGGTTCAGTGACCTGGCAGTAAGGCTTAATTGGGGTGGAGCTAATGCGGGTATAAGCTCGAATAGGTGCCCCCATGCGCTCGGCGCCATAGTCAGGCATTCCCTGGAAATACTTCCCCTCCTCCATAGCTGCTTCGGCGAGGAGTTTTGATGCGGTCACCGTTCCCTGCCCCCCGCGCCCATGCCAGCGGATTTCAATAGTCTGATCAGCCATGTTGATAAAACCTCCTCAGTGCCCCTGGGGCGACTCGAACGCCCGCACCCAGCTCCGGAGGCTGGTGCTCTATCCACCTGAGCTACAGGGGCAGGCTAAAATGGAGGCGGCGAGCGGATTCGAACCGCTGAATAGGGGTTTTGCAGACCCCCGCCTTAACCTCTTGGCTACGCCGCCATCTCATGTGTGGAAATCATCGCTTTTCGTGGGGCCCTGATTTCTATAGAGCGGGAGACGAGATTTGAACTCACCACCTTTATTTGAGATGTCAACCTAATTTTGGTGCCGAGGAGGAGATTTGAACTCCTACGGGCTTACGCCCACCACCCCCTCAAGATGGCGTGTCTACCTATTCCACCACCTCGGCGAAAAGGTTATGGTTTTGGGCGATTTTTAACAGCCTCTACCTCTTGGTGGATTTTTTCCGCCTTGCGGAGTTGGTTAAGTATCCTTTCTCTCTTTTCCTTCTTCATATCATTACTCCTCTGGTTCTTCCTCAATTTCCTGGCGCACGGCATCTATGATAGCCTGCAGCTTCATGTTGAACCAATATATATCTACAGCTTCTGAGCTGAAATAATTCTTCTCTTTGCTCTCCTTAGTCAGTTGCTCTCTATTGAAATAGAATCCGAGAATTACCCCAATAATAGCAGAGGAGAAGCCCATCGTAGCTCTGGCTATATCTATGTTGTCTATGCCGACCACAGAATATATAACAAACCCCATGCACACAACCGCAAGAAAGATCGCCAAGAAATGAGTCACCCATACCCAATCATTTCCTTTCGAATTCTGGCTGCTCATGGTAAACACCTCCTCCCGTTATGGCAGGGGTGGCAGGACTCGAACCCGCGACCTGCGGTTTTGGAGACCGCTGCTCTACCTATCTGAGCTACACCCCTTTTCAAGCTATTCGCTTTCTTCTATCCTTTCTAGTCTTCGCTTACCGTGAAGCCACCAAAGATGCTTATGGCATTTATATGTAGCGCCTTAGCAGAGGCTGGAGAGAGCCCCTTTGGCTGAGAGCGCTTCATCTTCCTGCCCCCAAATATTGACAAACCGGAGAGGGTGACAGGCATGTCTTGGGGAATGATAACCTTACTTCCTCCGAACACCGACACCGCTACCACCTGGGTAACATCCTCCTCCAACTCAGCCTGGCGGAAATCGAGTTCGGAGCTGCCGAAAAAAGCAATGGACCATACCTTGCTGCCGGGCCGCCATACTCTCTGCCCAAGCTTCGAGCCGCCAAAAATCGCTACGCTTTTCACCGTTTATCCTTCTTGTATTAGGTTGGTCACATTCTCTGCTATGGTACCCCTGGGGCGACTCGAACGCCCGACACGCGGTTTAGGAAACCGCTGCTCTATCCACCTGAGCTACAGGGGCCTTTCCTTTCTTATGCTAGCGCAATTGATTTACCCTGTCAATCTTGATATTCTTGACCTCTTCTGATAATCTCTTATAGGTGAAGAGGTAGGGTAGTTAACTGAGGAGGCAGCCAGATGTCTGAGATCCATTTTATCGATGTGACCAACCGGGATACGGTGCAAGCATCCCGAATAAAATTGTCTAAATTGCAGAAGACGATGGTGAATATTTATCTTGGCGAGATGGGAATCTATCAATCAGAATTCGCCTTCCCTTATGTCAAGCATGAGCAGAACTATGTACGGGCTAATCTAGAACTTGAGGAAATGGGAGCCATGCGCTCCCTTATCTTGGAGGGCTGGTGCCGAGCGGTTGTTTCTGATGTGGCCGAAGCCATCACTGCTGGAGTAAAGCATCTAAATCTTTCCATCTCCACCTCCACTCAGATGGTCCTCCACAAATTCCGGGGGAAATTGGATTGGGAAGGACTAATCAAGGAGATGATAGCAGCAGTAACCTATGCTAAGGAAAGGGGGATAAAAACTATCGGAGTAAATGCTGAGGATTCCTCCCGAACTGACCTTGGCTATCTTGTCGAGTTTGCTCAAGCAGCTAAGGAGGCAGGTGCTGACCGCTTCAGGTACTGTGACACTTTAGGCTATGAGACGCCGGCGCGTATTTACCAACGAGTAAGGGTATTGGCAGAGCAAGTGGAAATCCCTATCGAGTTGCATTGTCACAATGATCTTGGCATGGCAGTGGCTAACTCTGTTGCTGGGGCGCAGGGGGCGATTGATGGCGGTGTTGATGCCTATATTAATGTTTCAGTGAATGGGCTAGGGGAGCGTGCCGGTCAGGCAGATTTATTGAGCTGTATCCTGGCCTTAAAGTTTGCCCGAGAGATGACCGACTATCACATTGGCGATCCCCTTAACCTCCAAGTTTCCGGCAAGCTAGCTAATTATGTCTCCTATGCTTTCGGCGTCCCAATACCAATTAATCAGCCAGGGGTGGGAGCAAATGCCTTTGCCCATGAAGCTGGTATTCATGCTGATGGTGCTCTCAAAGATCGCTACAATTATGAACTCTATGACTACGAAATTTTAGGCTTGGATTTAGAAGCTCCTCCCCCTCGGGGGAGAGTAATTACTACCGGAGAATACGGCGGATTAGCCGGGTTTAAGCATGTATATGGTAATCTGGGCATTACCTTCCCCGATGATGAGGAGGCAGAGCGCATCCTGACTTTGGTACGCCATGCTAATGCTCATAACCAAGTCCCCCTTACTGATGATGAGCTTCGTTTTGTTGCCAAGCATCCCCAGCAGGCGAGGAGAATCCTCACCGTCACCCCTTAAGAGCAAAGACAAAGGGAGACCAAGCACAAATTCCTCTTCCTTGAAGGGGGAGGCTGGGTGATGGTGAATTTCCTCCTCCCTTTAACTCCCTCCTGCCAGGGGAGAGAGAATGGCAAGGAATTTTGCGATCGATTATAAGCCGACCCTAAGAATAAGGTCGACATAGATGGGAGGCATCGATGGATTTTGAACTTAACGAAATGCAAAGAGGCATCCAGGGGGGAGCCAGGGATTTTGCTGCCGGTGAGTTCACCAAAGAGATTGCTTTGGGGCTTGAACTAAATCACTCCTTCCCCTGGGAAATCTGGAAGAAGGCATGTCAGTTGGGATTTATTGGGGTGCATTTTCCCCCAGATTGTGGAGGCCAGGGATGCGGTGCCCTAGAGAATGCCTTGATCGTGGAGGAGTTTTGCCGCCGAGATTCAGGGATTGGCACTGCCATAATCTTAAGTGACTTTGCCTCCGAGATAATCTTAAGAAATGGAAGTGAAAGTCAGAAAAAGAAATACCTCCCCCTAATAGCTCATGGGGAGGCTATCTCCGCTGGAGCTTTTACTGAACCCGATCATGGTAGTGATATTACCTCCATGTCCACCACCGCTACAAAACAGGGGAAAGAGTACCTAGTCAATGGAAGCAAGACCTTCATCACCAATGGAAGCATAGCCAATTTCGCCCTGGTTCTCTGTCAAACTGACCGCCAAGTTAAACCCCCCCATCGGGGACAGAGTATCATTATCGTGGAAAAAGGAGGATTCGAGGCCACTGAGTTAGGGGCCAAGATGGGAATAAGGATGACTAGTACCGCAGAGCTCTCTTTTAGCGATACTAGGGTCCCTGAGGAAAACCTTGTGGGAGGCGAGAATAGAGGATTTTATCAGACACTAAATTT
The DNA here is from genome assembly GCA_002352365.1 of Dehalococcoidia bacterium UBA2777. Taxonomy (GTDB): domain Bacteria; phylum Chloroflexota; class Dehalococcoidia; order UBA2247; family UBA2777; genus UBA2777. The sequence goes on from DEIJ01000016.1 coordinate 15,748, forward strand.
CTTTGATGAAAGCAGGGTAGAGATAGCTGCCCAGGCATTAGGGATTGCCCAGGGGGCATTCGACAGAGCGTTGGATTATGCTAAACAGAGGGAGCAATTCGGACACAAGATAGCTGAGTTCCAGGTGACCCAACATAAACTTGCCGATATGGCTACCCTAATAGAGGCAGCAAGGGTGTTAATTTACAAATCCGCCTGGAATTTTGACCAGGGGAGGATTGACCCCAAGCTTACCTCTATGGCTAAATGGTACGGGGCCAGAGTGGCAGTGGAGGTAACTGAGGAGGCTATCCAAATCTTTGGTGGCTATGGCTACATGCTGGAGAACGAGGTAGAGCGCTTTTACCGTGATGCCAGGATAACGGAAATCTATGAAGGAACCAGGGAAATACAGAAAAATACCATCGCCAGCGCCCTATTGGGGAAATTCTGAAGATTTTTTGCTTGAGGTTTACCATCGCCTTTTTGCCTGCTATGGACCACAATATTGGTGGCCAGCCCAGAGTCCGTTTGAAGTAATTGTGGGGGCTATTCTCACTCAACAAGCAGCCTGGGCTAATGTAGAAAAAGCCATCGCTAATTTAAAGGGGCACGAGGTGCTCAATCCTGCTGCCCTGCGGTGTCTTCCTATAGAAGAGCTTGGTCAACTAATATATCCTTCAGGTTATTACCACTCTAAGGCGCTGAAAATTAAATCTTTTGTCGACTTTTTAAGAGAGCACTATAACGACAACCTCGATGAACTATTTGCCCAGGACATTTCCTCTTTGCGAGCGGAGCTTCTCTCTATCCCGGGGATTGGAGAGGAGACTTGTGACTCGATAATACTTTATGCTGCTGGGAAACCTATCTTCGTTGTCGATGCCTATACTCGTCGCATTATGCGCCACCTCGGCCTTGGACCATCAAATAATAGCTATGCCGCCTGGCAAAACTTGTTTATGCAACGCCTTCCTCACCAGGAGAGACTATTCAATGAATATCATGCCCTTCTGGTGCATCATGGCAAAAAGGTATGTAAGAAGCTCCCCCTCTGTGAGCGATGTTGCTTGCTATGTCTTTGCTCTTTCCCCAAGCCTGAGGATAGTGAGACACTGTCTGTGGGACTGTTTTGATGAACTTCCGGCCAAAAACAGAAAAGTCCCAATTTGACAATAATAGGGGAAAGTGATATGTTGTTGACAACAACAAAGGAGCTGCAATGGGAGATAATGATATAGTAACAGTCCAAGAGGTAGCAAGAGAGCTAGGGCGATCCATTGAACAGATACGACGCTATCTGAGGGAGGGGAAGCTTTCAGGACGTAAACTTGGGCAACAATGGTTTGTTGAGCGTAGGGCTTTAGAGAGGTTTAAAGCTCCCGATGCTTCTTCGGTGCCTGACCCTCTGGGAGAAGCTAAAGCTGTTAGAGAACGTATAAGAGCTAGGGCAGGCTTATTTGATACTGTAGAGCTTGTGAACTGGTCGAGGAGGAGGAATAGCTAAGGCATGTGTTGATGCCAGCTTGGCCCTCATGTGGGTATTACCTACAGAGAGGAGCAATAAAGCTGATGCCTTATGGGAAAAGTGGAGGGCCGAGAAGGTGGAGATAACAGGTCCTCCCCTCCTGTATGCTGAAGTAACCTCAGTAATTCGAGAGAATGTCTATCATCAGAGGTTACTTGAGGAGGAGGGTGAAGATGCATTTGCTGCTTTTTGTCAGATGGGAATAAGGAGCATCAAACACCCTGAACTGCACCTCAAGGCCTGGGAATTAGCCAAGGAATACAATCAGCCTCGAGCATATGATTCCCAATATTTGGCTCTAGCTAAGCTTATGGGCTGTGAATTGTGGACAGCAGATAAGAGTCTGGTGAATTCCCTCCAGGGTAAGCTTTCATGGGTTAAGTGGATTGGGGATTATGTCTTGAGGTAAGCATCTAGCAGATATGGTCAAGGCATACGCTATTCTGCTTGATGCTTGGGTTCATTTATCTGAAGTTTCCCGGTAACCGTTCACCTTACTGTCATTCTGAGCGTAGCGAAGAATCTCCGAGACCCTGAGCGAAGCGAAGGGTGACGTAGAGTAGCTGAACACTTACGTTTCCCGGCCGCCATTGATGACTGCCTTTGAGGCGACATGCGCCTAAGCTGCACAGAGTATCGGGGCAGGAGGTCATTACAGCAAGCCAAAATCACCCCGACGAGTTCATAGATAAGCTGCAGAACTGATATCACCAGAGGTTGAATAATGCCGGCTGATTGATGGCCTTTGCAGCATCAAAGCTAATATGGCCTTTAGGGGGACTCTCACACTATATGTCAGACTTGCTGGGCAACAGTGGGGTTGGAATCGGGTAGAAGGGGACCTCACGGCCGCCGTCCTCCCACACCACCGGACGTACTCAGCGTATCCGGCGGTTTCCGCTATTGTTGTAACGTAGCATAAGTGCTCGTCAAGGCTCGCTCTCGTTCCGACGCCATGGACGTTTGCGACTCCTCGCATGCGGCAGATCCAGCTCCTGTTCGTCGAGCCCAAGTCTTGCTTTCGGCTTCCTTCAGATTCCGCCTCGCGGCGGATACCCTTGCCTGGGCTAGCGGTTCTGATCATCACAGCCCGCAGAGGTCTTACACTCCTGGTTACATCGGATGTTCCACTGGAAGGGC
>DEIJ01000130.1:0-4131 GCA_002352365.1 Dehalococcoidia bacterium UBA2777
TAACCTTGAGTCTTTGTTTGAGCCCCAGCAAAAGGCCTGCTAAATTCTCGTCGCTCATCAGACGTTGGTAACCTTAGAAGAGTTGTTATATAATACGAGTAGGTTTTGAGATAGGTGAGGGGAGGGATTGTTTCCTATGGAGCTTATGTGCCGCTATGGCGACTGAAGCGAGATACTATAGCTAGTATCTGGGGCAGACGGTCCCTAAGTGGTGAGCGAAGTGTGGCTAACCACGATGAGGACACAGTTACTATGGCTGTAGAAGCTGTCTTTGATTGTCTCAGTGGTGTTGACCGTAATAACATAGATGGCTTATATTTTGCCTCCACTACAGGGCCATTTCAAGAAAAGCAGTGCTCGGCCCTAGTTGCTGCTGCCTCTGATTTAAGGTCAGACATTATTACCTGTGATTACGGTAATAGCTTAAGGTCAGGAACTGCTGCCCTAAGAGGTGCGTTAGATGCAGTTAATAGTGACTCTGCCAGAACTGTGATGGTTGTGGTCTCTGATTGTCGTTTAGCTTATCCCTGCTCCGATTATGAACAAAGCTTTGGTGATGCTGCTGCGGCTTTACTTATCAGCGGCATTGAAGGGGCAGCTATCAATGTTGAGGCCAGCTATTCTATCTCCAATGAGATGTATGATGTATGGAGATTGAATAAGGACACCTATGTTCAATCATGGGAAAACCGCTTTATAATTGAACATGGATATATTGAGAATATGCGTAAGGCAATTCTAAGCTTAATGACAAAACAAAGCCTTTCGGCAAAGGATATAAGCAAAGTCATACTTTATGCACCTACTGTTAGGGCTCAACGAGAGCTTGCTAGAAGTTTAGGATTTGATTTAGAAAATCAAGTTCAGGATTTACTGTTTAGTAACTTGGGTATCTGTGGTTGTGCTCATGCTTTACTGATGTTAGTGGCAGCTTTAGAGAAAGCTAAAGCAGGTGACAGACTTCTCCTGGCAAGCTACGGGGATGGTGCTGATGCCTTTCTTTTTCAAGTTACTGACGAGGTAAGCAAAATTAGAGATAATAGGCGAGGAGTAAGAGGCTTCTTAGCTTCAAAAAAATCTCTGCCTAACTACGAGAGATACCTCAGTCACCGCGGATTACTAGAAACACAACCTGGTGAGCCCCTTCACCTCTTTCCATCGGCAAGTACTAGCTGGCGGGAGCGCAATTCATATATCCGTCTTCATGGCAGCAAATGCAAGAACTGTGGGCTTATCACCTTTCCCGTACAAAGGGTGTGTTATGGATGCCATGCCAAGGATAATTACGAGGAGGTGAGACTATCGGATAAAAAGGGTAGAATATTCACTTTTTCTATCGATAACCTGGCTGGTAGGAGTGATGAGCCTGCAGTGCCACAGGCGGTAATTGAATCTGAGTTGGGAAATACTAGAATGTATAACATGTTGACAGACTGTGATATCAATGAGATTAGAATTGGTATGCCAGTAGAAATGACGTTTCGAAGGATTTATGAAGGGGCTGGTATGCATAATTACTTCTGGAAATGCCGGCCAGTAAGGTAAAGAGGGGTAGGAGAGAAAGTGGAGAGTATAAAAGACAAAGTTGCCATAATAGGTATGGGTTGTTCTAAGTTTGGAGAGCGTTGGGATGCAGGCCTCGACGATCTAGCTATAGAGGCCACCTATGAAGCTTTTGAGGATGCTGGTGTTGGCCCGGCAGATATCCAGGCTTGCTGGCTTGGAACAGTAACTGCCCCTGCAACTGGTATAGGAGCTGCCACTGCAGCTGACTCGCTGAAACTTCATAGTATCCCTATAACTCGAGTGGAGAATTGGTGTGCTAGCGGTCATGAAGCCTTAAGAAATGCTTGCTTTGCCGTTGCCTGCGGGATGTACGACGTAGCATTGGCCCTTGGAGTAGAGAAACTCAAGGATACTGGCTTTCCTGGGCTAGGTGCTGGCCGAAGTATGAGCCCGGTATTGGAAGCACGCCGTACTTCCCCGGGCTCTTTTGCCCTTTATGCTACTAGATACTTCTACACTTATGGATTGAGCCTTGAGGAAGGTAAGAAAACTATTGGCAAGATCGCAGTTAAGAATCATTATAATGGTAGCCTGTCCCCAAAGGCTCACTTTCACAACAGGATAACCCTGGAGCAGGTCCTTAATGCTCCTATTATTGCTTGGCCTCTAGGGCTCTTTGATTGCTGCGGTAACAGCGATGGCGCCGCAGCAGCTATTATAGTCCCAGCTAGCCAAGCCAAGAAATTTAGAGATGACCCTATTTATATAAAGGGCTTAGGCCTGGCTTTCGATTCCTTGCTACCTCACACTCGCCCCCAATTCGATTTTCTTACATGGGATTGCCTGATTAATTCCGCGCGTCAAGCCTATGAACAAGCAGGTATCAAAAAACCTCGTGATGAGATTGATGTTGCCATAGTTCATGATTGCTTTACTATCACCGAGCTTATCATCTATGAGAATTTTGGTTTCAGTTACCAGGGTAAAGCCAAGGAGGATATTGACACTGGCTTTTTTGAACTTTCTGGAGAACTCCCAGTAAACACTGATGGTGGCTTGAAATGCTTTGGACACCCGATAGGAGCTAGTGGGCTAAGGATGACTTATGAAGTTTACAAGCAAATGCAAGGCAAGGCACAATTACCGGAGCGCCAGCTAAAAGAGGTGAAGCTTGGCTTGTCGCACACCTTTGGCGGTCCTCCTAATGTAAGTGCAGTAGCCATTTTGGGCGGAGACGTGGGCTAAATCTCTTCCGCTTCCTGTAATGTAAGGAGGTAGCAACATGGAGTTTGAATTAAATGAAGAGCAGAAAATGTTTAAGGAATCGATAAAGAATTTTGCTGAGAGGGAGGTAGCTCCAATTGTAGATGAGTCTGAGAATGAGGAAAGCTGTCCTGTCGGGTTATTTTCCAAGCTGGGAAAGCTTGGCTATCTTTGTCCTGGTTACCCGACGGAATACGGAGGGGGAGGGTTGGGCGAAGTTGGCACCTGCATTATGGTCGAGGAGATAGCTCGTATTTGCTCTGGCATCGCATCTGGTTTAATGGTCCAATCTGGACTTGCTACCTTTCCTATCTGGGCTCATGGTAGTGAAGAGCAAAAGCGGAAATTTTTAACTCCGGCAATCAAAGGGGAGAAGATTTCTGCTTTTGGTCTTACTGAGCCTAATGCTGGCTCAGATGCTGCAGCCATTGAAACCACAGCCAAAAGAGAGGGGAATAATTATGTTATAAACGGCAACAAAATCTACATTACAAACGGAACAATTTGTGATTTTGTCACACTAGCCGCCTCTACTGATAGAAGTAAAGGAAGCCGGGGGATAAGCACTATCATCTTAGAAAAAGATACCCCTGGTTTTAGTGTTGCAAAGATGAGAAAATTGGGACACCACTCAGCTGCTACAGGTGAATTGGCTTTTGACAACTGCCGTGTACCTCTGGATAACTTAATTGGAGAAGAAGAAAAGGGCTTCAAATACATGCTAGAGGCTTTAAACCCAGCTAGGATCTCACATAGTGCTCGTAGCCTTGGGCTAGCTCAAGCCACCTTCGATGCCTCTCTGAATTATGCTAAAGAAAGGGTTCAATTTAGTCAACCAATAGGAAAATTTCAAGCTATCTCCTTCAAGTTAGCCCGTATGGCTACAGCAATAGAGGCAGCTAGGTCGCTTCTCTATCGAGTTGCTAGGCTTTTTGACCAAGGGGAAGAATGTCGCAAGGAAGCACCCATGACTAAGCTTTTCTCTGCTGAAGTAGCTATCCGAGTAGTTGAGGAGGCAATGCGAATCTACGCCGGTGCCGGCTACTTAGCTGAATCACCTGTTCAGCGTTACTTCCGTGATGCTATACTTTATTGTACAACTGAGGGAACTACAGAGATCCAAGAGTTGGTTATCTATAGGGCATTTGCCTAGAAATCGAGGAAGAGAAAGAGGTGGGGGTAAATGACATGGATTTAGAGAACTTTAAAAAACCTTTCCTCCATCGTCCTTATCGGAGTGAGGCGTTTGTAGATTCATCCCTGCTTATTCAGACGGAGATAATTTTAAAAACTGATAGACAGGGTGTGTGAAGGGAAATTTGCTTTGAATATCAAAGAACGTTAAGTAAATGCTTAAGGAGG
>DEIJ01000130.1:4187-6160 GCA_002352365.1 Dehalococcoidia bacterium UBA2777
AGCTGAAATAGATAAAACAGATGAGTTCCCCTGGGATGTGTGGAGGAAAATGGCAGAGGAACCGTACAGATATACCGGAATGCATATTCCAGGGGAATATGAGGGGCATCCAAGAAGCTTGCTTGATATTGTAGTCATTATCGAGGAAGTGGCAGCCCGTGGTAAAAGCCCGATCTGCAATCTATTACTTGAGCTTGCAGGCTTGGGAACTGCAGCAATTGTGGATGGTGGAAATGAGGAGCAGAAGAAGAAGTATCTGCCTCCAATAGCGAGGGGAGAGGCAATAGGTTGCTTTTCATTAACTGAACCAGGAACAGGATCAGATGCATCTGGGATTAAATGTCGCGCCGAAAGGGTTGGGGATGGATATGTTATAAATGGGAGGAAGCGTTATACTAGTGGTGCTCATGAATCTTCACATGTAATTCTATTTGCAGTGACGGATCCAAATAAAGGGTCAAGTGGAATCAGCGTTTTCGTCATTCCAACGGATACCCCTGGATTCTCAGTGCTCGAACGGGTTAAATGTATAGGATTGAGGGGGCATCAGGATGAAGAGCTATTGCTTAAGGACTGCAGGATTCCAAGGGAAAATTTGATTGGAGAGGAAGGTAGAGGGCTTCATTATGGTTTGAAAACGCTTGACGAAACAAGAACAACGTTAACTGCTGGATTTATCGGGTTAGCAAGGGCCTGCCTTGAGGCGGCGGTAGAATATGCAAAGAAAAGGACCACCTTTGGGAAACCACTATTCCAGCGCCAAGCGCTCAGCTTTCCATTAGCAGATATCGCTGTTGAGATTGATGCTGCGAGGTTACTTAACTACAAGGCAGCGTGGTTGCACGATGGGGGGATGAAACACACTGTTGAAACTGCAAAGGCAAAGGTACTTGCTTCTAAAGTGATGCTAGACGCTGCAAACATGGGTGTTGAAGTGCACGGAGGGTTTGGGTGCACGGAGAGACACCCGGTTGAGCGCTACTACAGGGATGCAAGAATATGGTCTTTTGCACAAGGCACGCCTCAAATGATGAAATTCATCATCACGAGAGACCTTTTTGGAAAATATAAGATGTAAATTTTAAACATAGCTCCTTCCCTTGCCTAAGAGGATAAAGGTGCCTAAGTATTGGGAAGATTATAAACTAGGAGAGAAGTTTCTATCGCCGGGAAGAACTATAAGCGAAGGTATTATAAATATAATAACTGGACTTGCTGGTTTTACCCTTCCTCTATTTTGGGATGAAGAAGAAGCCAAAAAGACTATTTTCAAAACGAGAATCGCCCCGGGCAGAATGACTCTTCTCTTCATGGGAGGTCTTGAGGAGCAATGTGGATTCTGGGATGAGGAAACCATAGTTGCACTCATTGGAATAGACAGAGTGAGGATAACGAACTCTCTAAGGAGTGGGGATACCATACGGGTTGAAGGAGAAATAATTGAAAAAAGGGAGACTAAGAATCTAGGCAGAGGAATTATAGTTCACCGCAGCACCTGTAAAAATCAAAGGGGCGAGGTAGTTGCTAAAACAGAAACGACCCACCTTGTAAAGAGGGGACCTGAAGATAGGCAGATAGAGGATTTCTAGGAGAGGGCCTGATTATAATTCGAGTCTATATACTCATGGTTCGCTCATCCTTAGGTTGGCACCCAAGAATTAGTAGTCAACTTGGTGTAAATGTCAGGACGGGAGTTTAACAGGGCCAATTTCTGTTGCTATATGTTGGAGAGTGGTGTCAGATGTCGCTGAATTTCCTCACCTATGGTGATTATTGCCAGGGTGATGTCTTTGAAGGCTTCCAACAGGGTCTCGGCAGTTGGACGAGCAGCGCTCCTTTTGGGATTGCCCGTATAGAGACCAGCCAGTTCTTCATGTTGAGTGGCCAGGCAGCGGCGAACAGTAAATTCAAGTGGTGTCAACACTCGCAAGCCAATTGTTAAAAAATTTGGTAGCATGTCAAAGAGCTGACAT
>DEIJ01000086.1:0-7492 GCA_002352365.1 Dehalococcoidia bacterium UBA2777
AAAGCTGAGCTATCTCCCGAAATGTCAAACATGGGCTAGGGTGATTTCCCACTCTTGCGATTTGCTAGCACTTTTCACACAGTCTGACGTTACGCCCACTGCAAGCTAGCTTGTCCCCTCTATGTTGCCTCTATTTTCCAAACAGCAGCACTCATTTACTCGGCGGCTGCTCTTTGGCATAAGATAGCGACAATAACCCAGCACGGGATATTATCGAAAATATTGAAAAAGCTCTGGAGTTATAAATTTTATTTCATACCAATCAGTCACAGGCATTTGCTTACCTTGCTGAACCTGGTATGTCCGTGCACAGCTAAATATATGGGGCCACTCATCACTCATGGTTATTGGAGGCACAAGACCAGTATCTAAGTCTGTTATGCTTGCCAAACCATCTCTAACAGCACGAGGGGTCAAATTCTCGTATCCAACCTCCTCTAAAGCTAGTCTTATACCTTCGGCTACAACGCTAAAGTAAACCCATGAGCTTACATAGTGGCTGGAAACATCCTCAGGATCCTGGCCGCGATATTTCTTCGCCATCTCATGCATAAATCTTATCCTGGGATTGTCTGTTTCCCAAGTAGTTGGCATGATTCTTGAAACAAAACACCCTTCAGCAGACTTTCTCACTATCCCTAAGATCACCTCGTCGATAGAGTATACTGAGCCGATGTACTCAATCCCCTTTTCCCGCAAATCCAACCTATCATAATCTTTTATTAGAGTTACTAGACATCCTCCATATGAGACAACCCAAACAAAGTCTGGTTTTTTGCTGGCCAGTCTCAACCACTCTGTTGTGGAATCAATAAGCCCAAATACGGGCACAACCTCGCCGCCAATATACTCAAGGCCGCCTAATAGGGAAGCTACATCAGAGCAAATATCAAGCACCTCACTATGGAGTTGGGGCCTGTCGTAGACTATGACGCTAAATCTCATAGGGCGCTCCTCTTGTGGGTGCTTATCCTTCCAATAGTCTCTTAGTCTCTCGCCCACAGCACGGACAGCGCCGTTAAGTCAGCCCAGGTGGGAGCTGAGGTAAAGAACCAGGGGGGCTTAATGTCTGTCCCTGGCGACACAGTGCTGACATCGACGACCGGTACATGGTTTATCCACACATCTGGCGTGCATACATATGGAGAACCTGATATATTGAACTCAACCACCGCCCCTGCCTGTCTGAATCTTTTGGCAGCTTGGATGGATCGGGGTATCTCATACCTAGTATCTTCCCACAAGCAATCTAACTTAACACTATCTATATCACCTTTCTCATTTAGAAATTTTAGACCACCCGTGTCATTGGTATATTTTACGCAATCAAAAAGACCAGTATAAGCAGGGACCCCTGTGTCGGCCATCGCCCCGCTAAGCACTGCTTGAGCTGCTATCTTCACTACCTTCTCATCTGGCCTGGCCTCGCAGACAGGAATAGCTCCTGTAAGTAAAAGCGCTATAGACAGCCCCACTGCTACAAGAGCCAACCCGATCTTCTTCAATCGTTTCTGCATTTTCCCCCCCCCCTTAAATGGAATTCCTTGGCCCTTTCCACTCTCTTTCATTCTTTCTTTCCTTCCTGTAACATGCCTCCAAGCATCAAACTATGTTCATACAAATATCCCCGGGACAGCTTAACTGTTACTCCATTATTTTCTCCTTTAACTGCCTAGTTTCCTTTCCCCCTACGATAAAAGGCGCCTCGATCCAATCCGTGATGGGCCAAATCTTGCCTTCCCGAACCTCAGCAAAACGTACGCATCGACAGGTAGTAGGACTATAATCAGTTACGGTGGCCACAGGCTGAAGCCCGCTATCCCAGTCTTTTATGCTTACAATACCCTCCCTCACAGTACTCCCAGTCAATTTCTCAAATCCAAACTTTTCGATGGCTCTCCTTATGCCTTCAAGCACAAGCTGTCCGTGCTGCCAGCCACAAACGTAGAACAGTCTAATGCCTTCTGGCTGGACGCCGCGATATTTCTTTGCTGCCTCGCAGACATCCCGCATGCCAGGAAATCTTTGTAGATCCATAGGCCGGGCTGTTGGCGTCCATATTGGAACCATCCAGCCCTCACTATCCTTTCCAGTCATCGCTATCACTCCCTCATCTAAGCAACTTGTGTGTGCGCATAACTTTATGCCCTTTTCCGCAATACCTAGCCTTGCGGCATCCTTTACTAGCACAGCCATACTTGAGCCATAATGTGCCACATAGACCCAGTCAGGTTTCTTCGCCGCTACCCTAAGCCACTCCACTGATGTATCCACAATGCCTAAGTACCCCACCGACTCTTCGCCAACATAGTCCATGTTCAATTCCTGGACAGCCTTGTACTTGAAAGCCTCCAATTGCAATCGACCTGCAGCAGCCTCGTAGCCCATGTACGCGATTCTAGGGGGACGCTCTTCAGTCCAATTGTCGACAACCCATTTCATGAACGTAGCAAACTCAGCAGAATAGCCAGGGCCTATCCCAAAAATCCACATGGGTTCAACTATCGCCTCCCAAATTTCACCGAGGCTACTGAGTAGAACCATCGGCATCTTGTCTTTTTCAGCTAGTGTTGCGACCAGCTCCACAGCCGATGAATGCATTTGATACATCACTATGCCCGCCTCTACGAACCTCTTATGAGCAGAGAGCACCCTCGCGTACGGTGCTGATCCTAGGTCCACCCATGTAGACTCAACCTTGATCCCATTAATGCCACCGCGCTTATTTACTGATCTCACATAATCAATCATGCCATGGTAGCAAGGCGTGCCAACACTAGCGATAGGCCCGGTTAAATACGCAATCGCCCCTATCTTTACCACCCTCTCCTCAGCAGCCTTAGCAGGGACTACTGAGCCCAGTAGTAGAGCCCCGGATAAAAGGAGTGCCATAGCTACCATTCCAAAACTTTTAGCATGCCTGAACATTTTCGTCATTTTAGCCTCNNAGTATATTGTTTAGGTTTGATCCCTTTCATGCCTTTGCCTAGTCAGCGGAGGCAGAGAATTGGCCCCAGGCTGGGGAAGGGTAACCTCAGATTCTAGGGTCAACGCATAACTATAGCTTTACGTCAAACTCACTGGGGAGAATGTACGGGATTGGGGAAACAACCGGGACTATCTTACCCTGCTGAACTTGGTAGAGTAGCATATCATCGACAAAGTATGGCTTATCGTCCGTTAGAGTTACCAGATGGGATAATATCCCGGTATCGAAGTCCTTTATTGAGAAAATGCCATCTCTGACCGCTCTCCCAGTCAAATTCTCGATACCAACCTTTTCTAAGGCTCTTCTTATACCTTCAGCCCCAATCTTGGCAACCATCCAACCACCAGGAAACCACTCGCTCTGCTCCTCTGGCTCCAGGCCACGATACTTTTTAATATATTGGCGCTCCACTGCCATTTCAGGTGCTTTTATCCCTCCTAAGAATTCTTCCTCCCAGGGTGACGGTACAGTTCTCAGAGAATACCAGCCCTCTGCAGCTGCTGCCCCGGTGGTGTTGACAACAGTCCTATCAATAGCATGAGGTGTGGCACAAAACCGTATTCCCTCTTCTCTCAATTGTAATCTAGCTGCATCTTTTATAATGACCACCAACGGGCTTGCATAGGCGTGAACATACACCCAATCGGGCTTTTTTGCTGCTAACCTGAGAAGCTCCGTAGATGTATCGACGGTGAGGATCGGCACGACCTCATGTCCAACCCACTCAACGCCTATCTTGTTACAGAACTCGGGAATACCCTCCCTGCCTTCGAAAATCGCCGCCGGGTCATTATAAGCTACATATCCAAACCTAGGCGGGCGCTCTCTCTCCCCCTCGGCCCAATTTTCCTTTGCCCAGCTTATAAAGCTAGCATGCATGCAGTTCCAGGGGGGGACGCTTGCCCACACCCACTGCGGGATTGTATTCATTCCTTCAGCTATGTTATTTCCAAACAATGGTACCTCGTCTCTTACCTGGAGGGGGAGCGTAGCCCAGGTACCTGGAGCGACATAGGAGTATTCGAGGACTACTCCCGCCGCCACAAATCTCTTGTGGGCAAAGATATCTTTTGTTGTTTCACTATGATTGTCATACCATATAGCTTTGATGGGGACCCCATTGATACCCCCTTGAGTCTCATTAAGATACCTAAAGTAATCCAGTGTCCCGCTAGCGTAAGGTCCAACAGCATCGACCAGTGGTCCGGTCCAGCTGCCCCGAACCCCCACTGCGATCTCTCTTGCTGGCTCTGCCCCATAGACAGGAATAGCACCTGTAAGTAAAAGCATAAGAGACAGCCCCACTGCTACCAGAGCCAATGCGATCTTTTTGAATCCTTTCGCCATTTTCTCTCACCTCCATATTAATTTTGCCGATTCCTCGAACCCTTTCCATTGTTTTCCATCGCCAGGCACGTCTCCTGGGTAGAATTTTCCCCTTTTTATCCCCACTATTGCTTATGTCCTCGCACCTTCCCCCTTCATCTCATCACCCCAGCTCCAGCACATCTTGCCGATTATAGATGGCCCGTGTGAAACCTTGTGCCCAGCTCAAACTAGTTTGCGATTAGACCTAGGCCTATTACTTTTGCAGGGCTCTCTCAAACTCCTCAGGTGACTTATAGAGGCTGGGGAATGCCTTCACCCAGTCAATAGGCTCAAATTGAGCCTCCCTAACTTGGTACACCCCGAACCCAGAAGTTATGAAGGGGGTAAGGCCTCCATTCATACTCGTGGGAGGAAAAATGCCAGTCTCGAAGCCCTGTATGCTGTACATAGCATCCCTGACGGCATGTCCGGTTAAATTCTCACATCCCACCTTCTCTATAGCTAGCCTTATAGCTTCCACTGAAACCATAGTGTGCACCCAGCCTACGACATAGAAACCTCTAAGCTCCTCTGCCTTCCAGCCCCGATACTTTCCCATCACCTCGATGACAGTTTTTAGCCCGGGCCACCTTTCGCTTTCGAAATAGCTCGGGGTTATGTTGGCGACATACCATCCATCCGCATCCTTCTTAACTATACGTAATATACATTCATCTAAGGTGTTTCCAGAGGCAAAAAGTTTAATCCCTTTCTCTTGAAGTCCTAACCTTCTAGCATCCTTAACCACTGTCACCGATGGCGATCCGTAGGAAGTAAGATATATTAAATCTACTTTTTTATTAGCGAGTCTTAAGAGTTCAGTGGAGGTATCGATGCATCCTATAGTGGGCACAACCTCGTAGCCGACGAATTCAACCCCAATCTTATCAAAATACTTTGTAGCTTCAAGAGTTGACCACCCTGAGGATACATCATAAAAAATAGTCCCCACCTTCATAGGACGTGCTTCAGTCCACAGATTCTTCCTTGCCCAGTTCATGTTAGTTATGAACATGCTAGGCCAGTCAGTAAATGAGGTCACGACCCACTCAGATTTCGTTAACAGTGGGGTCAACGCAGTAATGCAACTATTCAGTATCTCATCTTTTTCTAGCATTGATAGTGTTGCCTCAAGGGGGGTTGATATACCGCTTTGCAGTATTATCGCCCCATCTCCGACAAGCCTGCGGTGGGCCGTAATAGTACCAGGTATAGAACCCTTGGTTTCATACCAGGGCGTTTCAATCTTGATGCCATCGATGCCGCCCTGTTCGTTTACATATTTTGCATAGTCAATCATAGCACAACAAGCAGGGACACCAAGGTCAGCTATAAAGCCAGTAAAAATAGCCTCTAACCCAATCTTTACCGTTCTCTCCCCGCCTGGCTCAGCTTCGCAGACAGGCATAGCACCCGTAAGCAAAAGCGTAATGCAGAGCCCCACTGCTACCAGACCAAATGCGATATTTTTTAATCCTTTCGTCATTTCTCTCACCTCCATATTAACTTGAGGCTGTTTAATTTTGAAAACCCCTGTTTTTAGCTTCAAATTTCGGGGCTTTCAGCCTCTTTTGGTTGCTTCACCCCCACCTATACCTGATAGAATTTATTCGGGTAGGAAAGAAGAGCTTTCCACGAGAGCAGCAAATCACCTTACCTTCACCACGTATTAAGGCTCCCTAAAGATCAAGTCCAGTGACCCTTAATCATAGGAATGTCTCTGTCTCAATGGTCTTTATAATAAACAGGCCACCCCTTACCGCTGATCTATTTGACCTCTTATATCTTACCTTTTCTATGCCTGGTGGCAGTTCAGTAGAGCAGAGGCTGCTGACAGCCACACCAAAGGATACGAGCAGACCCTAATCCAACTGCAGAGGATAATAATACGTTGTTGGCCTGTACTGGCTTACAGGCACTACTTTGCATTCCTCTATCCTGTACATCTTGAGGTGAGTCAGGTACCAGGGCTTATCCTCAGTCATAATCTCTCTAGGTATTACTCCTGTGTCATGATCTAGCCTTGCAAAGGCGTCCCTAACAGCGCGCCCGGTCAAATTCTCATACCCTACCTTTTCAATGGCGATTCTTACAGCTTCGGTTGCAACCTCGACCTGAAGCCATCCTACGATGCTCCATATCGCAACATCTTCTGCTTGCACATCACGATATTGCTCCAAGGCCCTGTAAATAGTGCTCAACGCTGGGTTTTGCATTCCACCGTACTCGACGTATTCTGCGTTAGAAGGGACTATCCCGAGCGAATACCAGCCGTCAGCTGCTTTTCCGGTTACCTTTATTATCGCTTCATCTAGGGCGCAAGCAGCGGCACATAGGCCTATCCCCTTTTCCATAATCCCCAGCCTCGCAGCATCTTTTATCATCGTCACAATAGTTGAGAAATAGGCACAAACATATATCCAATCCGGTTTTTTCCCTGCTAACCTAAGCCACTCAGTACTAGTATCAATAACACCAAATAAAGGCGTCACTTCGTGGCCAACAAACTCATACCCTGCTTCCTCAGCAAAGTATTTTGCCCCCTCATACATAGACCAACCTGCGGTTTCGTCATAGAACAACATTCCAATCCTTGGGGGATGCTCTTTCTGCCAACTCTCGTTGATCCATTCTGCGAAAAACGGCACCCATACTTCCATTTGGGGACCAAGCGCCCAAACCCACCTTATAGGTTTGGTTATCATCTGTTGGGTTATACCTCCCTCCCAGAGCAGTGGCACTTCATCTCTTTGCATCATCGGTGCTAGCACCTCTGCTTGAGAACCGACTAGAGTCAGCTCTACTACCTCGCCTGCCTCCATCAGTCTCTTATGGGCAATAATTCCCCTAGGCACCTCCCCTTTAGTTTCATACCACGGCGCATTGATCTTGATCCCGCTAATACCTCCTAACTCGTTATTCATGTAGTCTACACGCGCAAAGGCCCCATCAGCCCAACGAACACCAGTAGTAGCAATCGGCCCGGTTACGGCAAGGTGCAGCCCTATGGTAACCGTTTTCTCATTCGCCAATGTGGGCCGGCTGGGAATTACTGACCCCAGCAGTAGCGTAAGGCACAGCCCCACTACTACAAGACCAACTGCCATCCTCTTTAATCCTTTCTGCGTTTTCCCC
>DEIJ01000086.1:7510-7738 GCA_002352365.1 Dehalococcoidia bacterium UBA2777
TTTCCACTCTCTTTCATTTCCCCACCTTTCATTGCTTTTACCCTCATCCCCGATGAGAGTAGATTTTATCCAGGGCGCACTTTGCCCCTTCAGACTACCTCCTCCCCCTTTTTCGACTCTTATATAGTACCTTGTCGCTATCTGCTGCACCCAGTCCACAGATATCTACACTCTAAGATAGCTATAGATACTGAGAGTTTGGCACCTTTTCTTGCCAATGTCAACCAC
>DEIJ01000086.1:7848-7986 GCA_002352365.1 Dehalococcoidia bacterium UBA2777
TGGGGGGAAGATTGATCCAGGCTACTGGCGGGGTTTACCATGGCGAAGTAGTGGGCAACCTAACCACTATTCGGTGGCAGCAGAGGAACTTCATATGAAGCAAAATTTCGGGAATAAACCCCCATGGGCGGCTGCCCA
>DEIJ01000128.1 GCA_002352365.1 Dehalococcoidia bacterium UBA2777
GAGGGTGACCCTGGCGCCTTTATGAACCGTTCTGTTCTGGAGGGGAATCCTCATTCAGTAATAGAGGGGATGACTATCGGAGCTTATGCTATTGGAAACGTCCGTCAGGGCTATGCCTATATCCGTGCTGAATATCCCTTAGCTATTGAGACTATGAGTAATGCTATACGGCAAGCGCGCGAATATGGCTTTCTGGGAGAGGATATCTTAGGCACAGGCTTCGATTTCGAAATTGATATCTTCCCCGGTGCAGGTGCCTTTGTCTGTGGAGAGGAAACTGCCCTTATGAGATCAATCGAGGGGGAAAGGGGGAATCCCCGCCAAAGGCCACCATTCCCTGCCAATAAGGGACTTTTTGACAAACCTAGCACCCTCAACAATGTCGAGACGTGGTCTAATATTCCCCGCATTATCTTAAAGGGTGGGGATTGGTATAGTAGCATTGGTGCTAAAGGAAATACAGGGACAAAAACCTTTTGTTTAGTAGGCAAAATAAATAATTCTGGTATCGCTGAGGTTCCTTTAGGGACTCTGATGAAGGACTTGATCTTCGATATAGGTGGTGGATGCCCTGGAGGGAAGAAATTCAAGGCAGTGCAGATAGGAGGTCCATCAGGAGGCGTTATTCCCTATAAGCACATAGATACCCCCGTGGATTATGAATCAATTACCGGTCTTGGAGCCATCATGGGCTCAGGTGGGCTCATCGTGATGGATGAGGACAATTGCATGGTGGATGTGGCCAAGTTCTACCTTGGCTTCACTCAAGACGAGTCCTGTGGTAAGTGCACGCCTTGTCGAGCTGGAATCCCCAAGCTGCGGGAGATTTTGACCAGGATCAGTGAAGGTAGGGGAAGAATGGAGGACATTGACCTGCTGGCGGAATTAGGGGGGATGATTGCTGAAGTATCCCTTTGCGGATTGGGGCAGACAGCACCCAATCCTGTGTTATCTACTCTGCGCCACTTCCGGGAGGAATATGAGGCTCACATCATCGACAAAAGATGTCCCACCGGAGTTTGCAAGCCGCTTGTCGCCTATCATGCTCTGGAGGATAAATGTATGGCCTGCCTTATCAACATTGCCGGCTTCGAGGCTGGTGGCTATGAGGCAATAAACCAGGCTCTTCTTGATTTCATTCCCGGTCGAGTCATACAGAAGGTTAAACCATCTGGTGGCTGTGTTGTCGACCTGGCTCGGTTTTTAATGACCTGCGCTCAGAGAGAAGGCTGTGGCGAATGTGTGCCCTGCCGAGTGGGGACAACTCAAATGCTCGGCATGTTGGAGGATATCGCCGCTGGCAATGGCACTTTGGGGATGCTTGACCTGCTTATTGAGTTAGGCGATACCATCAAGATAGCTTCGCGGTGTACCTTCGGCACCAGTGCCGCGGATCCGGTGTTAAGCCTTATTAAACACTTTCGCGACGATTTCGAGGAGCACATCATCGATAAACATTGTCCCAGCGGCATGTGCAAGCTACCTCTTAGCTATCATATGGTGTGCCCCATTCGCCCCAGCGTTGTCGCCACATTCCGTGGAGAAGCGGAACTAGCCAAAGCATTGGTTTAAGAGGTAATAAATATGGATACGATCAGTCTTACCATTGACGGCCTTAAGGTGGAGGCGGGAAAGGGAGCAACAATACTGGAAGTAGCACAAGGGGCGGGGATTTACATCCCAGCACTTTGCGCCGATCCTGATCTTGAGCCCTACGGAGCATGTCGCCTTTGTGTAGTTGAGATTGAGAACAAAGAGGGCTTATCCCCAGCTTGCACCACTCCTGTTGAGGAGGGTATGGTAGTATATACTGATACAGTGCCAGTTAATGACATGCGCCGCCGCCTTCTCGAGCTATTACTCTCAGACCACCCTGACAATTGTTTAACTTGTGTCAAGAATCAGCGGTGTGAACTGCAGCGTGTTGTGGCCTATGTGGGTATCGATCGGCAACGCCTCAACAAACTGGAGAGGTCGGTTCCCAAAGATGAGAGCAACCCCTTTTTTTACCTTGATCGCAGCAAATGTATTCTCTGTGCTAAGTGTGTCCGGGTGTGCCGCGAGGTGCAAGGTGTCGGCGCGCTCGAGTTAGTTAACCAGGGTTTTTCAACTAAGGTTATTGGTAAGGACGATAAACTTATTGTCGATTCCGGCTGTGTATCTTGTGGCCAGTGTGTGGCCAAATGTCCGGTTGGCGCTTTAGTGCCTAAGGACTTTAGAGCGCCGACGCGGGAGGTCAAGACGATCTGCCCCTATTGCGGCACAGGTTGCGGGATATACCTTGGTATTCGCGGAAATGAGATTGTTGGGGTAAGTGGTGACCGAGACAGCCGAGTTAATAGAGGCAACCTCTGCGTTAAGGGTCGCTTTGGCATTGTCGAATTTGTGCATCATCCCGATCGCTTGACCTCCCCACTGCTAAGGCGGGATGGTGTTTTCACCGAGGCAAGTTGGGATGAGGCACTAGATATAGTTTCGGGCAAGCTTTCTGATTATCGTGGGGACCAAGTTGCTGTCATTTCCTCGGCTAAGTGCACCAATGAAAGCAATTATGTTATGCAGAAGCTTGCCCGAGCCGTGTTAGGTAGCAACAATGTTGATCACTGTGCCCGGCTGTGTCATGCTCCTACTGTAGCCGGCTTGGTGCAAAGTTTCGGCAGTGGCGCCATGACCAACCCTATTAGTGAGATTGGCGATGCTGCCTGTATTCTCGCCATTGGCACCAATACCACCGCGGATCACCCCATAATTGGCCTGGAGATAAAGAGGGCAGTGCGTAAGGGGGCCAAGCTCATCGTGGCCAACCCCCGCCAGATTGACCTCTCGGACTTCGCCGAACTTTGGCTTCGACACCGAGTTGGCACTGATGTGGCTCTACTTATGGGCATGATGCGGGTTATTGTGGATGAGGAATTAGCCGACTGGTCGTTTATCGAGGAGCGTTGTGAGAACTTCGATGCGTTCAAAAAGTCTTTGGAAGTATTTGATTTGGATTTCGTAGAGCAGATCACTGGGGTGTCTGGGGAGCAAATAGTCGCCGCAAGCCGGATATATGCCACACATAAGCCAGCTACCATCCTCTATGCTATGGGCATTACCCAGCACTCACACGGTACTGATAATGTGCTCTCATGTGCTAATCTGGCAATGCTCACCGGCAATATTGGTAAACCATCGAGCGGGGTTAATCCTCTGCGGGGGCAGAACAACGTGCAGGGCGCTTGTGATATGGGAGCTTTGCCCGATGTTTACCCTGGCTATCAGTCTATTGCCGACCCAGCGATCGGGGGGAAATTTGGAGCTGCCTGGGACGAAGCCTTGGATCTCACCCCAGGGCTAACCCTTACTGAGATTTTTGATGCTGCATATGAAGGTAATATCAAGGCAATTTACATTGTTGGTGAAAATCCGATATTGAGCGACCCCAATGCCAAGCATGTTGAGGAGGCACTAAAGCGGCTAGATTTCCTGGTGGTTCAAGATGTCTTCTTATCCGAAACAGCCAGGCTGGCTCATGTTGTCCTGCCAGCGACAACCTTTGCCGAAGAGGATGGCACCTTCACCAATACTGAGCGGCGGGTACAGCGAGTGTATAAGGCTATTGAACCGGTAGGCAATTCTCGCCCTGACTGGTGGATCACCTGCCAGATTGCCCACAGGATGGGCGGCAAGGGCTTCGATTTCGATCATCCTTCCCAAATCATGAAGGAGATTGCTCAGCTTGTTCCTAGTTATGGCGGCATCTCCTATGAGCGCTTGGAGAACGGGGGGCTAGTATGGCCTTGTCCCAGCCCAGGGCATCCCGGGACGCCTATCCTTCATAGCGAGGCTTTCGTGCGCGGCAAGGGCAAATTTCAGCCTGTGGGGTATAAGCCCTCTGTGGAGTTACCTGATGGTGAATATCCTTTGGTGTTGACCACCGGGCGCAGCCTGTATCATTTTCACACCGGGACTTTAACTCGAAAGGTGAAAGGGCTTAACACTTTAAGGGGTGAGGAGCTTTGTGAGATTAATCCCAAGGATGCTGAAAGACTTGGGATTGCCGATGGCAATGTGGTGCGAGTTACCTCCCGTCGTGGTGAGGTAACCGCAACAGCCAAGCTAACCGATGCTTCGCCACCAGGAGTGATCTCGATGACTTTCCACTTTGCTGAGAGCCCGATAAATGTGCTCACCAACCCTGCTTTGGATCCGGTGGCTAAAATCCCTGAGCTTAAGGCATGTGCGGTGAGAGTGGAGAAGGTGACTTCGGCCTAAGATGTGGAGGAAGCAATGAAGGAGATAACTTTAACCATCGATGGAAAATCCCTTAGCGGGAAGGAAGGAGATACTGTCCTCGAGATATGTCAGGCTAACGGCATTGATGTACCCACTCTTTGCCACCTTGACGGGCTATCTGATGTGGGGGCCTGTCGAATGTGTGTGGTAGAAATCG
Source organism: Dehalococcoidia bacterium UBA2777 (assembly GCA_002352365.1). Lineage (GTDB taxonomy): Bacteria > Chloroflexota > Dehalococcoidia > UBA2247 > UBA2777 > UBA2777. The sequence goes on from DEIJ01000128.1 coordinate 4,436, forward strand.
AGAGAGAAAGGAGACCAATCCCTGCCTGCACCTACCCGGCAAGGGACGGATTGGTGGTGAAAACCAGTACTGAGACATTGGAGAAATATCGGCGACTGATGTTAGAGCTTATCTTTACCGAGCACAATCACTTTTGCATGTTCTGTGAGCAAAGCGGAGATTGTGAACTGCAACGGCTGGCTTACCGCTACCAGATGGATAATGTGCGCTTACCCTATACCTTCCCCTCCTTACCAGTAGATAGTATAAGCGACTACTTGGTAATGGATCATAATCGTTGCGTTCTCTGCGGCAGATGCGTTCGAGTGTGTAGTGAGGTAGTAGCCAATCACACTCTGGACTTTGGTCGGCGGGGGTGGAAGACAATAATCTCCGCTGATTTGGAGCAGCCGCTGGGAGAATCATCCTGCATCTCCTGTGGAGCTTGTATGCAGGCATGCCCCACCGGGGCTATATTCGGCAAGCTCAGCGCGTATAAAGGTAAGGAAAGCGAGTGCCAGGCAACTAGGACTGTTTGCCCTAGCTGCAGCATTGGCTGTGAACTTGAGGTTTTCACCAGGGACAATAACCTGGTAAAGATCCAAGGGGCCAAGTTCACCGAGCTACGGGGGCAATTGTGCCAGGAAGGTCGCTTTAAATTGCTTGCGGAGAACCGTCCTAGAATCATCACTCCTTTAGTCCGAGATGGGCAGGGGGACTTGACAGAGCATACCTTGTCCCAAACACTAGATATAGTAGCTGAGAATGTGAGACGGAGGAAAGGAAACTTCGCTGGGCTGGTTTCCGCTAAGTGCCCCAATGAGTCCATCTCCTATTTTTGCAAGTTCATGCACGAAGTTATTGGTAGTAATTGGGTTGATACCTTAGACGGAGAGAGTTATCGGGTTATTTCAACAGGGATTGAGAACTTTAAGGATGGAGCAAGGGGATTGGATATCGAGTGTTCACTGGAGGAGACCCTCGAAGCAGACTGCATCCTGGTAGTGGGGACAGACCTGGTGGAAACCCATCCCGTTGCTGGCTCTTTTATCCGCAAGGCAGCTCAGGGAGGGGCAAAGTTAGTTGTGGTAGACTCAGTAAGGAATGCTTTTGCCCCATGGGCTGATCTGTGGTTAAAGCCTGAGAGAGGAATGGAGGGGGCATTGATTAAAGGGTTAGCAACCACCATAAGTAAAGGGGGGACAGAGACGCTAGCAGCAACCACCGGAGTAGGCCCAGAGGAGTTACAGCAGATAGTAGCTATATATGGCAAAGCCCAGCGCGCCGTTATCGTCTACGGTAATGGAATTTTGGAGCACAAAGACACCAGTGTGATCACCGCCATCCTTAACCTTGCTGCCTCAGTGGGCAGTTATGTGGGGGATAAATTGAGAGTTATCTCACTTAAGCCCCGGGCAAATAGCCGCGGGGCTTGGGAAACAGGTGCCGCCAGCAAACAGAGGTTTTCCTTGGCAGGGATGAAGGGGGTATATGTTCTCCTTGGCGATGATGTTATGGAAGATGAAAAGCAACTTAGTGAACTTAAAGGGGTAGATTTTCTGGTGGTACAAACGAGTTACTACTCCCCACTCACCTCGATGGCTCATGTGGTTATCCCGTCGCCTATCTGGGCAGAAAGGGAAGGCACATATGTGAGCCTGGATGGGCGGAGACAACAGGCACAACGAGTGCTTTCAGCCAAAAAAGGTTTAAAATCGGATGAGGAGATATTGAGGGAGCTATCTTTTAAGCTAGGGCGTAAGTTAAGTTGACTTAGGAGGCCAATGATGGCAAAAGTTAAAGTGGCAACTTGTTGGTTAGATTGCTGCTCGGGGTGTCACATGTCCTTTCTGGATATAGACGAGGCGATTATTGACATAGCCAAGCAAGTAGAATTCACTGCCTCCCCAATAACTGATATCAAAGAGTTCACCCCCGTTGATGTGGGGATTATTGAAGGAGCAGTGAGCAACGTCCATGATGAAGAAGTGGCAAAAAATATGCGTGCCAACTGCAAGATACTTATGGTGTGGGGAGATTGTGCTTGCTTTGGTGGGATATGTGCTATGCGCAACCTCTTCAGTAAAGAAGATGTCCTGCGCCGATATTACATTGAGACTGAGAGCACTATAAAAGGGAAGATTCCTTCTTCAGAGGATATCCCGGCGCTTTTGGATCAGGTTAAGCCGGTAAACCAGGTAGTTAAGGTTGATTGCTATGTCCCCGGATGCCCGCCTACCTCTAAGGCTATTCTATATGCCTTGACTGAACTTCTCCAAGGGAGAATTCCGGTATTACCCAGTGAGATGATGCGCTTTGATTAGGTTTGGGAAAATTATGGAGGTCTTAAGATGACTAGGAAAATCGTGATCGAGCCAGTTAGCCGGGTTGAAGGGCATGGAAAGGTGACTATCCATCTTGATGATCAAGGGGATGTAATCGACGCTAAGTTTCATGTGACTCAAGTGCGGGGGTTTGAGAAGTTCTGCGAAGGGCGGATGTTTTGGGAGATGCCAGTCATCACCACAAGGATTTGTGGCATCTGCCCGGTGAGCCATCACTTGGCTTCAGCTAAAGCCTGTGATGCTATTCTAGGAGTAGAAATACCGCCTACTGCTAAGAAGCTACGCCAGTTAATGCATATGGGGCAATTCATCCAGTCTCATGCACTTCATTTCTTCCATCTAGCCAGCCCTGATATTTTATTTGGTATGGATGCTGATCCAGCTAAGCGAAATGTGATGGGGATTATTGCTGAACAACCCGAGATTGCCAAGAAGGCAGTAATGCTGCGTAGCTTTGGCCAGACAGTTATTGAGAAACTGGGAGGAAAGAAGATACATCCTAATGGTGCTGTCCCTGGAGGAGTAAATGCTGCTCTTTCGCCCCAAGATCGCGATGAGTTGCTAAAACAGGTGGATTGGGTTATTGCTGGTCTGACGCTTGGCTTGGACATAATCAAAGATTACTATCAAAAGATGGGCGAGGAGATAGCTAGTTTCGCCAGCTTTGCTTCGGGCTATTTGGGGTTAATAGATGAGAAGGGTAATTTGGAGATTTATGATGGCACACTGAGGCTCAAGGATAGCAAGGGATTCATCTTGGAGGAGAAAGTAGATCCCAAAGATTATCTCTCAATTATTGCGGAGAGGGTAGAGGATTGGTCATATCTCAAGTTCCCCTACTACAAGAAGATGGGCTACCCGGCGGGTATTTACCGAGTGGGACCACTAGGGCGATTAAATGTTGCTGACGGGATTACTACGCCCCTGGCCAACGAGGAGTTTAACAAGTTTAGGAAATTGAGCTCCAATGGCATGGTGGAAGGGTCAATGTATTTCCACTATGCCCGGTTGATCGAGGCTCTTTATGCTGCTGAAAAAGCAAAATCTCTTCTTGAGGACGATAGCATCTGCTCCCAAGAGATACTAACCTCCCCTTCCACTCATTACAATGAACAAGGGGTGGGAGTGTTAGAGGCACCGCGGGGAACCTTAATCCACCACTACTGGGTTGATAGCAGTGGCAAAATCAGTAAAGTCAACCTGATCGTGGCTACTGGCAATAACAATGCAGCCATGAACCGAGCAGTTTATCAGGTGGCAAGGAAATACATAAGTAGCGGAAAACTTAGCGAAGGGGTGCTCAATCGAGTTGAAGCTGCCATCCGCTGTTATGATCCCTGCCTCTCCTGTTCCACTCATGCTCTCGGCCAGATGCCCTTGCTGGTCCAGCTAGTTTCCCCCCAAGGCGAAGTTGTTGACGAGGTTAAGAGAAACCCCCTCTAAGCCCCGTGTTGGGTCAAAACAGACTGTTGCCGAACAGAGATCGTTGTGTCAGAATTCACGGTTAGTGAATTGCCGCGAGATTTGGATTTATGCTGCAGGGTGGGGTATTCTGCCAGAGCAACACGGAAGCTGTAGCAATCGTAGCTCACCAGCCGTCGCACCGCTAGCCAGTTCTTCTGCTCCACATGAGGGCTATCGTTCTTCTTGTAGGAGCGAGAGCGGGTGAAGGTAATTCCCTCCCGCCGGCGGCAGAGCCGCAACAGCCTGTCGATAGTAGACGGGCTTATTCGGCACAGCTGAGCTTCGATGGCCACAGCGGCATCATATTGCCCAGGATGCCTATGCCTCTTGTTCGTCCTGGGCTGATTTCCTCGACCCAGTAGCTGGATTGCTGCCTTGCGGTGGCAGTCTATGACCTTGGGGAACTCGTCCAAAATCTTCCCCTTTTCCCTCTTTGATGCTCAGAGATATTGCCCTCGTACTGTCCCTCTTCGAGTAATACCGCTTTTGAGGCAACGATACCACTTTCGGTAACAGTTATTATGAGACGATTCGCACTCAGGAGGTTTGCAAGGTATAATTTTAAACCTAAGGAGATGATCAACATGGGATGGACAGCATGGCGAAAAGTGCCAAAATTTGACTTTGCTGATATTATCTATGAAAAGTAGTACCACTGAGAGATCGGTGGCGGAGATGCCAGGATAGCCTTCAATAGGCTAGAGGTACTTAATGCTTTTGCCGGTCACACAGTTGAGGAGATGGGGAAGCCATTTAAAGATGCTATGGTTGACCCATCGCCTGGGGTGCTGGAAGCCTAGAGAGTGAAAAACTGCCCCTAAAGAAACGAGCTAAATATATGCTATAATTTGGTGATTTGGCACCTTGGCCACTGCACTTGAAAAAGAGATGCTTTTGGGGTTTTTAAAATTTGGTTTGCTCTTTAGGAGCAGAAGGAGGAAAGATGAAATTTGGACAAGTTTCCTACGAGAAGAAGGAAGGCATTGTGATCCTGACCCTTGACAACGAGGCCCAGC
>DEIJ01000073.1 GCA_002352365.1 Dehalococcoidia bacterium UBA2777
CCTTATGCTTACGAGGGCCTCTCTATTGAACCCCTTCCATGAATTGCCACCCTGTAGCCAAATCATAAGTGAAAAAGCCAACTCTAGGTGGGCGATCCTCAGTCCACTCCTCGCCGATCCATTTCAATATAGTAGCTACATAGCTCCCTAGATCAAGCCCACCACCGATGGTCCACGAGAGAGGCCTAGTCACTGCCCCACGACAATGGGTAGCAACAACTACCATAGGTATCTTATCGCGTGCCACCATTGGTCCCAGAACATCGATCGGACCACTTGATATTTGCATCACCTCTACCACCCCTGCGTCTTTGAACCTCTTGTAGGCGCTGAGATTCCCAGGCACAAGTCCTTTGGTATCCTCCCAAAGGGCCTCTACCTTAACCCCATTAATGCCCCCTTGCTCATTGGTATAGTCTATGGCATCTATAAGCCCATAACTGAGCGGAATGCCGGTAGAAGCAAGCGGCCCAGTAAAGCCAGTAAATAGCCCAACCTTCACAACTTTGTCAGCCGGCCCCGCCTCACAGACAGGAATAGCGGCCGTAAGCAAGAGTGCCAGAGACAGCCCCACTGCTACAAGACCCAAGCTCATTTTCTTCAATCCTTTCGGTCGAGTAAACATCTTTTATAACCTCCTCTCATGGTTATTAATGCCCCTCACAGAACCGAACATCCAGATTTCCCAGATTCGGCTCTTCGGTAATGCTTCCTCAATACGATGACAGAGTATAGGTTAAGATCCGTCTATCCCAGTAGCCTTATCCCTTTTCAGCTCCCAGAAACACTCCACAAGAAAATCCTCTGTCAGTAAGTGTGCCAGAGATATAAACTTACTCTTCGGATTTTCCCTGGCTCGTTGAGTTAGGGAGGCAATTTTTGTTGTCATCTCATCCCCAGTTCTGAGTCTGGCAGATGTGTCCCTTGCCTCCCGCTGCATTACCGCTATCCCCTTCTCTCCATCCGCTTTCACGGACTTCCTCGATACTATGGAATAGTCCGACTGCCAATGTATAATGTCTTGCCGCATCTTACCGTCCATAGGCTTGATAGGGCATTCTCTTAGGGAATACATTGGCTCTCCCGAGTTCATATCAGCTCCTTGTAGTATCTCGCCATCCTCTAGAGACCCCGTCGGGTTCTTATAACCTCGCCCATAACGGTTACAAGAATACTGCCTGCTCCTCAATGAACAGTATCGGCTTCCGACACGATGGTAGATTTCGGGGCTCAATCGGTTCGCTTTCACTGTGGCTCGATACCTCCCGCTTCCCGCACCATCCAACCAGTCACCCAGTTGAATGTGAGATCGTTTTCCATCATTCAAATACCTCCTGGATAAATTTTGGCCCTTTCTCCTTTACCTTGCTCCTCTCATATATCACCCACTTCCTAATTACCTAATCAAAGTCTTACCCTCGAATATTAACCGCTCATAACTATTACTCCTTGAGAAGAATCACTTCGTCAAAGAAATCACTGTATGGCAGTAACCTACCCCCCTGGATTACACGCATGCGGAACGCATGAATGAACCATGGCTTTTCCTCAGTCGTGTAGACATACTCCACCGGCACAATACCAATATCAAAACCTGACATGCTAAATAAAGCGGCTCTCACAGCACGCCCAGTCAGATTCTCAAATCCTACCTTCTCTATGGCTCGTCTTATAGCTTCAATCATGAGCTCAGCATGATGCCAGCCAGCAACATAATGGCTGGGGGTCTCCCCTGCCTTCATGCCCCGATATCTCCTAGCCCCTTCTACGGCAATTGGCACTCCTGGGTAATCAGGCTCCACAGCCGGACAGGGATGGGGCCTTATAGCATACCATCCCTCCACCGCGGCCGCTCCAGCCGTCCTCATAGCCACCTCGTCCATACTAGCTGCTTCACCTACCAGTTTTATTCCCTTCTGCTGAATTTCTAACCTATAGGCATCCTTTATCACCACGCTCAATACCGCTCCATAGTGGCTAACATAGATCACATCAGGCTTTTTGGTTGCCATCCTGAGCCATTCGGTAGAGGTGTCAATGCAGGCTAAAAGGGGTATCATCTCATAGCCAACAATTTCAACGCCTATCTCATCAGTATACTTCAGCTTCTCAGCAAGTTTTATCTTGTCAAGGTGACTGTAGCCTGGGATAAAATCTGCCAGCATCAACCCAATTCGCAGGGGGTGATCTTCTTTGCCCCAATTTTCACTAGCCCATTTCGTAAAAGTGATAAACTCGTCACCAAAGGCACAATAATAACTCCCGAACCACTGAAGTTCACCAGGTCTAGCCCACCACTTGTCATCAAACCCCGCTAGATATACTATTGGGATTTCATCTCTCGCTTGCACTGCTAATGTCGCATCGGTAGCGCCAGAATCAGGGCACGCCTCAGCTACCACGCCAGCCACTTTAAATGCGCGGTGAGCACTGATTGCCCTAGCTGGGTCAGAGCGAGTGTCCCTCCATATCAGCTCAACCTTGATACCATTGATGCCACCTTGCTCATTTAGATGCTTTATGTAATCAAAGTACCCATACTCTGCCGGACAAGTGGTACTCGCCAGTGGTCCGGAAAAACAAGCCCTGTGCCCTATCTTCACTACTTTTTCAGCCGGCCCTGCCTCACAGACTGGAATAGCGGCCGTAAGTGAGAGCACTATGCAGAGCCCCACTGCTACAAGACCCTCTGCAATCTTCCTCAGTCCTTTCCTCATTTTCGCCACCTCCTTTCATAGTAGAGGCTGTTTAATTTCGCCTCAGCTTTAAGGTCAGATTCACCTCAGCTGCCCTTACAATCTTCACCCCCAATTCAAATCGTCGCTCTCAGCTTCATTTTTGGTTCTAGATCCGCACATTGCCAAAACTGATTTTTAAACAGCCTCTAGTATCTTGTCGCTATTTGCTGCAGCTACTTTATAGATGTTTGCGCTGCAAGATACTATAGATACCGAAATTTTAGCACCTTCCCTTGCCAATGTCATCCCACGAAATGCTGCTTCTTTTATGAGCACATATACTGGATGTTTCTGTAGGCATTTTTATTGGCAAAGATGAAAACATAAATTACACCCAGATTATGCTTCTTGCTTTTCATGGGGGGAAGATAGAAAGGATTAGGTGATTCTAGTTGATTTTAACCTTCCTGGACTCGCTGGGGAGGAGACGATAAAACAACTTAAACAGATATCCCCTACTATAGTATCCTACTTGCCTGACTATTATACCTTCTCCAAGCGAGAGTGTATCATTTTTCCTCAAAGCTGGTTGGCTGACTTCCATTGAAGCACAACACCTTTTTCTTTATTTCGAAAATAGATTCCCCATGTGT
>DEIJ01000155.1 GCA_002352365.1 Dehalococcoidia bacterium UBA2777
CAATTCTCCGCTCAACCGGTGGATGAAAATGATTTGACGTCCCCTTGGCTCACGGGAAAGCCAAAGGCAATCAGGGCAGTGAAAAAGGTCTTAGGGCAATCTGACTATGTTGCCCATGAAGGTGTTAATACCGGTGGCGCCAATGGTGTCTATTGGGTGGATATTGTAAATAAGAGGCCCGATGGCCTGGTGCTCATTTCCAATATCACTGAAGGAGCTAAGCGCAAAGTGGAGAGCGTTCAGATGGCCATTGAGCCTGACCTCCTCTATTCCTTGCTGCGAGGTAGGGATGTCAAAAAGTGGCAGGCTGAGCCATCAGCCTACGTTATCGTGACTCACGAGTTTGGAATGAAGCTTAATGCTATTCCTGAAGATGAGATGAAAACCTCTTATCCCAAGACCTACCAATACCTAAAGAGGTTTGAAGTAGTGCTTAGGGAGCGGGCAGCCTACAAGAGGTATTTTCGCTCAGATGCCCCATTCTACTCTATGTTCGATGTTGGTGATTACACCTTCGCCGCATATAAGGTGGTGTGGACAAGGATTGCCAAGATTGAAGCTGCTATCGTAAACATCTTGGAGGAAAAACCCATCATTCCGCAAGAGACGATAACAATGGTTTCTTGCAAGAACCACAAAGAGGCTCACTATATTGCTGCGATGGTCAATTCCGTAATTTTCCAATATGCAACATCTTCCTATTCACAGATAGGTGGCAAAAGCATGGGTTCGATGCATGTTCTCCAGAACATCCATATCCCCAAATTCAATTCTGCTGACAAAGTTCATCAGGAATTAGCTAGCCTCTCTGAGAATGCTCATCAGGCTACAGCAATGGGTGATGGAGAAAAGTTGAGGGAAATTGAGCAACGCATTGATGAACTCGCCGCCCAAATCTGGGGACTATCTAGAGAAGAACTGGCAGAGATCCAAAACTCTCTTAAGGAGATAGTTTGATAAAAGAAGATACTCAAAGCAAGCTGCCTGATACTCCTGAGAAGTCAGATTTCAAGGAATACCTCTTGTCTGAATACTCAAATATTGCCCAAGCCCACTTTAAAACTATCGACACTATCTCGACTTTCTTCAGAAACTATTTAGTTATAGTGTCAATTCCTATATCTCTTATTGCCGTTCTTGTGAGCATATTCAGTGGCTCAGAGACGATAGAGACCATTCTCTCTATTAGGATACCTCTGTCAGTAATTCTTTTAGCTGTTTCTCTTGCCCGGTGTCGGCGTTTTATTGTACATGGCAAATCTCAGAATGGATGCGATTCTTTATGCAAGGACAATAAATGGTATACGCAAGTATTTCTATGATAGGACCGCACTAGATATCAACATTGGGCTGCGCACCCGAGTTCTACCGCAGAGTACTTATCACCCTGCCTATCATGAGAAAATGTACTTTTGGCCGGTAGTGTTATCAATCGCGGTCTTTAATACGTTATATCTTTTCTTTGCCCTAGCAGGCTTCAGTTTCGAAGGTGAAGCCAACCAAATAGATAACATGCTATCTAACATACCTCTTTGGGTTTGGCCAGTAAATTTTGCCTTTCTAGCTGGCCATTTTGGGCTTTACTATAGATACGCCCGACACCGTGAAAGAGCATATCTGCGATCATACATCATTGGTATCGATGTCGATGGTGTTTTGACCCGACATCGGGAGCAATTTTGCAAGCTGCTCAAGAAGAATGTAGGTAAGGAAATTCGCCCAGATGAGATTACTGCAATCCCCGTTCACGAGTGTGAGAGTCTAAATATTTCGGAAGATGATGAGAAGGCAGTCTTCAATGACCCTGAGTATTGGACATCTATGCCAGTGGAAGAAGGCGCTTCCAACAATCTAGAAAAGCTGCGCAATATTTTCAAATTCAAGATATTTATTTTCACTTACCGCCCCTGGCCCAATACCAAGAAGATGAAGGAGAAGCCTAAGAAGCAGGTAAACAAGAAATGGAAAAAGGCACCTCTTCCATCTTTGCAGAATGGAGCGCAACGAAGAGCCATAGGATCAAGGCTTGCAATGAAGACGGCAAGCCTTATTCATGGGAAGCCTATCGACCGAGTCACAAGATTGTGGCTTGCGAAGCATGAACTCAAATATGATAGGTTGATCATCGAGAAAGGAAACGAAGACGTTCCAGATCCGCGGGGCCATACTCGCAACCGCTTCTTCAAATCAAGAGAGTACAAAATTAAATATTTTGTGGAAGATGATTTAGAGAAGGCTATAAAGCTCGCGTATATTTGCGATATCGTCTTTCTGTTAGATCAGCCCTATAACCAGCCTCGGAATGAAGTGCCCAGTAATATCATCCGTGTAAAATCATGGGACGAGATTTATAAACAAATTAGAAAGCTATCATGACATCAAGTTTGGCACCTTCTACATTTGATACACACGAAATTGGGAACCAGGCTCACCCCTTGAGAGTCCTGCTTGTTGAGCCACAGAGATCCCACAAATATCACACTGCTTACCCCCCTTTAGGCCTTCTCAAGCTAGCTGCACACCATCAGCAAAGAGGAGACTCAATCAAACTGGTAAGTGGCACCTCAGCAGATGGATTTGACCCCAATGTAATATACATCACCAGCCTGTTCACTTATGCCTGGGAGCCAGTTCATGAAGTGGTCCGCTTCTATGGTAATGAATACAAGAAGGCGAGAGTGATAGTCGGTGGAATTTATGCCTCTCTCTGCCAGGATCATCTCAGGGAAAGCTTCGGAGACAGAATTGAAATCTGCGAAGGTGTAATTCCAGAACTTGACGACCTACTGCCAGCCTACTGGCTCATTCCCCAATGGAAATCCAGCATACTATTCTCGTCGAGAGGATGTATCAGGCAGTGCCTTTTTTGCTCCGTTCCGCAGCTAGAGCCAAAGTTTGAAGCCAGGGAGTCTATCAAGCACCTCATATACCCAGGTCACAAGAAGGTGATTCTGTGGGACAACAATATTCTTGCTTCCCCTTATTGGGAGAATATCTTTGCCGAAGTTGAGCAAACAGGGCTTGAAGTCGATTTCAACCAAGGGCTCGATGCTAGGCTGTTAACTGAAGAGGTGGCTCTTAGCCTTAAGCGGCTTAAAATTCCCATAATAAGATTAGCCTATGATAGTATGGGAATTAAGGAGCCGCTAAAACAAGCTATCGATCTTCTAAACAGCCTGGGAATAAGGGGGAGGAAAATTGTAGTCTACTGCCTTTATAACTATCTGGATACCCCAGAGGATTTCCTAGAACGCCTCCGGGCTCTTCTAAATTGGGGAGTCGTTTCCTATCCGATGAGGTATCAAGCATTGGAACCCGGCCCAAAAGACGGATACATTTCACCCAATTGGACAAAGGAGCAACTTGAAATGGTAGCCAAGGCTAGGAGGGTTATCGGCTATGGTGGTGCTTTTCCGCCATATGAGGGCCTAAAGAGAAAAATCCTGGGTGCCAGAACCTTTGAGGAGGCTTTCCAACTCAGAACTCGTCACATCCTCTCCTCATTGAAGTGAGGAGCGTCTTCTCCAATTTATCCTCCGACCTCATTCGCTTAGCCAGCGGCGAACTAGCTCTTCCTCTTGATCCTTGCTTTTTACCTTTTGATCTAGCCGAGCTTCCTCAAGGGCGTGCAGTATCTCACCTAAGCGGGGACCAGGTGATAGCCCCATTTGTTGTAAAGCCCTCCCATTTAGCGATGGTTTAACATAGCGCAGCTTATTCAGGTAAAGCTCAAGATTTTGCCGAATTAATGCTGAGTCTGAAGCGAGGGCACCAGCTACGATTGCTTGGCTAGAATAGCCATGGAGTAATCGATAAATAGCACTGTGGGGGAGCTTGGGAGTCTCCAGAATCCTGAGGCCTGCCTTGAGGGAGAGGGTATCTCGGATTATCCGGGCGATCGCCCCAGGAATCTTCAGACGCTCAATAAAAGCTTCCCCTTCCTGGGGGCTGAAGCGACTGGCAAGGAGAGAGAAATAGATAGCACGGAGAGAAGGATAACTACCCAAGCGAGCTTGCTCAAACTTCTCCATAATCCAGCTATCGCCCGAAAGGGTGGGGTATATCTCTTTGAGCACACCTAGTTCTTCAGCCCGGTGCAGTATTTTCTCCGGGCGCTCTTCGGCTAAGATCAGCTCTAGCTCGTGTCGTATTCGCTCCCCAGTCATGGTGTGTAGCATTGCCACATCACGGCGCAGCAACTCCTCAGTACCTGCTTCAAGTTGGAAGCCAAGCCTCATCTCATAGCGAAGGGCACGCAGGATGCGGGTGGCATCATCAATAAAACTTCTTTGGTGAAGGATGCGGATGAGCTTGAGCTTGAGATCGCTTTCCCCGCCATAGGGATCGATGAGCTTGCCAAAGCTATCTCCGCTGAGGTTAATCGCCATGGCATTGATGGTGAAATCACGCCGCCGAAGGTCATCCTCTATTGAGCCAGGGTGTACAGCGGGCAAAACGCCCGGACGGGAATAAGTCTCGGCGCGGGCGGTGGCCAGATCAAAAGCCAGCCCTCCGCGGCGGAATTTAGCAGTACCAAAGCGGGGATGAACTACAACCTCACCCCCCTCCCTTTGCCCCAGCAAGCTGGCCAATTTTATGGCATCACCTTCTACCACCAGATCGAGGTCGAAATTAGCTCTCCCCAGGAGCAGGTCGCGCACTACTCCACCTACCAGGTATAGAGACTGCCCTTGCTCGCTGGCTATTTCAGTTCCAGCATGGAGTAGTTGCAAAACATCCTCGCAGAGATGCTGTTCAAGCTGATAGATAAGGTCATGGTTCATTCTTTAGTATAAACTGAAAAGATATTGTTCTATATATCTTTTAACTACTGCTTTTGGCTGGTAGATACCAAAATGCCCTTCACAGAGGATATCTGCCTCAAGATCGATAAGCCGCTCAAGTGAAATCTTCGCCTGCCCTGGGTCGGCCCCGGGAAAGAAATAGGGGCCATGAATATCTTGGCCGAAAGGAATTCTCTTCTCCATATCTACATATACTGCGATACCCCCTGCGGTGTGGCCGGGGATATGAATCGTTTCCAGTTGGTGGGCAATAACCTTGACGCCGAACTCTTCTTGGAACTGATGTAGCGCACCAATATGGTCAATATGAGCATGAGTAGCAATTGCTGCGCTGAGCTTTTGGGGATTAAACCCCCAGGGCCTCAATGTTATCTACAAGTCGATTGAAGCTTTCCCCCGCCCCGGAGTCGATGAGGATCAGTTCTCCGGCATCGATGAGGTAGACGCAGCAGTCAGCAGGATGAGATAAATCGCTTCCCCCGATGGCATAAACATCCTTCCATACTCTAAAAGGCCTCTCCACCTACTCCCCCATGATTTGGAGCACAATCTGCCGCGAACGAGGGCGGTTATCAAAATCCACCACAATTATTTGCTGCCAGGTACCTAAGGTCAGAGTCTTGTTACTAAACGGGATGGTCAATGAAGCACCTAAAAGGGAAGCCCGCACATGAGAGTATCCGTTGCCCTCCCCCCAAGCCTGGTCATGGCGATAGCGAATGTCGGTAGGGATAACCCGCTGCCACATTTCCTTGAAATCGGAGATTAGCCCCGGTTCATTTTCGATGGTAGAGACCCCCGCCGTCGACCCGGCTAAGAAGAGGGTCACCGTCCCACTGTTCACCTCAGACCCGGCGATCTCCTTGGCCACCTGACGAGTGATATCAACAACATCGCAGCATCCCGAAGTTTGAAGGCTGATTCTTCTGGTAATTACCATCGCACTCATCCCCCAACTCTTATTATACCCTTACCTCCTGCCAGAGTATATCTCGCAACTCAAATACAGGCCCGTCCTTACATACTTGTTTTAAGCCACCTCTGGTTTTTATAGTGCAACCGTAGCAGGCTCCTAGCCCACAGCCCATCCTTGCTTCTAGGGAGACCTGAATTGGCCTTTCTCTTACTTGGTTTTGAGTTGCCATGGCTTGATACAAAGGGACAGGCCCACAAGCAAAAATTTGGGAAGCTTTGGGGCTGAAATCAGGCACAAGATCCGAAACTTGCCCCCGCTTACCTGCTGAGCCATCCTCAGTGACCAGGACTAATTCAACCTCAGGGGGTAGCAAAGCTTTGGGGTAGAGCAATGAAGCTGTCCTCGCCCCTAAGAGCAAAGTCACCGAGTGGCCATTGGCAAGAGCTCCTTGAGCCAGGAAAACTAGCGGGGCAATACCCATTCCCCCGGCTACTAGGAGAAGGTGGTGGGAATCGGGGTGGATAGAAAAGCCCTTACCTAAAGGGCCGAGTAGATCTAAAAAATCACCCTGGCGGCGATGCGCCAGCCACTCTGTTCCCCGCCCCACTACATTAAACAGAAAGGCGATTTGCCCACCGTTAGTTCGGTGGATGCTGAGTGGGCGTCGCAGCAAGGGATCGTGTCCCCATCCGGTGCGTACCATAACAAACTGCCCTGGGTATGCCGCCGAGGCAATCTCAGCGGCCTCTACCTCCATAAGATAGATGCGAGACAAAAGTTCAGTACAACTTTGAATGGGGGCGAGAGCTTGGTTCACCAAACCACCTTTATAATTCCCCCAGATATTTCCTTAGGGGCTGAACGGTGAAGGTTTGCCCTCCAACACCTTGCGCTTCAACCGCTACCCGGGCAGTATCCAGGGAGGTGAAGCAAGGAATCCGCTTCTCTGCCGCAGCACGCCGGATATAAAAGCCATCTCGCAGTGGAATTTGCTCCCCGGTAATGGTGTTAACTACACTACAGACGATGCCCTGTTGAATAACATCTACCACATTGGGATATCCCTCATTCAGCTTTTTGGTGATTAGCCCTACCTCGATCTGTGCTACCTCGATCATCGCTGCCGTTCCTTCAGTAGCATAGAGTTGGTAGCCTAGATGATGGAGCTTTTTGATCAGGGGTAGTGCTTCAACTTTATCTTGATCGGCAATACTGAGGAGAATTGCCCCCTTGGGGGGGAGCATCAAGCCGGCGGCAAGTAGTGCCTTGGCTAGGGCAGCCTCAAAGGAATAATCGATGCCCATCACCTCGCCAGTAGACTTCATCTCTGGACCCAGGTAAGAATCCACTCCAGCTAGTTTCGACATGGAAAACACCGGTGCTTTGATGCCAACTAATTTTTGCTTTGGCCACAGCCCTGTCTTATACCCTTGCTCCTTGAGAGTTACGCCCAGCATAACCTTAGTAGCTATCCTCACCATAGGCACTCCGGTGACTTTGGAAATAAACGGGATGGTGCGACTGGCCCGAGGATTAACCTCCAGCACATAGACTACAGATGAGCTGTTCTCTCTCATGATCACGAACTGGATATTCATTAGCCCTTTGACCTTAAGTTCTAAGCCAATCTGCACCGCATAGTCAACCAGGGTGTCTACTTCCTCTTGGGTTAGGTTTATGCCGGGGTAGACAGCTATAGAATCCCCACTATGCACCCCCGCCCGTTCAATATGCTCCATGATTCCTGGGATAAGGACACTCTCCCCATCACAGATAGCATCTACCTCTACCTCCTTACCGGCGAGGTACTTATCGATGAGTACCGGATGTTTATCTCCCAACTGGAGAGCTCCACTCATATAGCGGATGAGTTCATCCCTGTTGTGGACAATCTCCATTGCTCTACCCCCTAACACATAGCTGGGGCGTACTAGCAACGGATAGCCGAGAGCCTGGGCAATGGCCAGAGCTCCTTCGCTGGAGGTAGCGCCAGCGCCGGGGGGCTGGGGGATAGCTAAACAGTCGATGAAATCCTCAAAGCGATGGCGATCCTCGGCGATATCAATGGTTTCAGCGCTAGAGCCGACAAGGGGCATCCCACTTCGGCTGAGGGGTTCGACAAGATTGATTGCCGTCTGCCCCCCAAATTGCACAATCGAAGGTGGGGGGGAGAATTGAGTTTCATTATCTAGAACATCTCGTAGGCTTTCCTCATCTAAAGCCTCAAAATAAAGGCGGTCTACTTGATCAAAATCGGTGGATACAGTCTCTGGGTTGGAGTTCACCATAATGCTCTTAATCCCTGCCTCTTGGAGGGCCCAAGCTGAGTGCACGCTGCAATAGTCAAATTCAATGCCCTGGCCGATGCGAATTGGCCCCGAGCCGATAACTACTGCCTTCTGCCCCTCCAGGGGGTGGGCTTCGTTTTCCGTCTCATAGGTACTGTAGAAATATGGTGTGGATGCTTCAAACTCGGCAGCGCAGGTATCCACCATTTTATATACCGGGCAAATTTGCCACTCCTTACGAAGTTGTCGCACCTGCTCGGGAAGTCTATCAGCCAAGGTGCCGATCTCGGCATCGGGGAAACCCAGTCTCTTTGCCTCCTTAAGAAGCTGGGGGGTTAGCCGCTCCGAGAGGAGGCGCTTCTCCATATGGATAATGTTCTGGAATTTAGCCATAAACCAAGGATCAATGCCACAAGAGGTTGATAGCTCTTCAGGATTTGCCCCCCGCCTAAGTTTGGCCATGATCGCCCACAGCCGCAAATCGTTGGGATGCAATGGATAAAAATCATCTCCCCATCTCTGGTCTTCCCAGAGAAGTAGCTTCCCACCAAACTCCAGAGAGCGTACTGATTTCTGAAGCGCTGCCTCGAAGCACCTGTCAATAGCCATCACTTCTCCGGTAGCTTTCATTTGACTACCCAGGGTACGGTCTCCGCTGGCGAACTTATCAAACGGCCAGCGGGGGATTTTGACCACACAATAATCCAATACTGGCTCAAATGCGGCCATTGTTTTCCCAGTTACCTTATTGGGGATCTCATCTAATCGTTTGCCCACAGCAATCTTGGCAGCCACCCGGGCAATAGGGTATCCAGTGGCTTTGCTAGCCAAAGCTGAGCTGCGGCTAACCCGGGGATTAACCTCAATGACATAGTAAGCATCTGGGGGCTCATTGTCTGGTGGCGACCACCTCATAGCCACTAAAGGATGAGGAGCCAAGGCAAACTGAATGTTGCAACCACCTTCAATGCCAAGGGCACGGATAATCTTGAGACTAGCTGACCTTAGCATCTGGTATTCTTTATCTGACAGGGTTTGGCTAGGGGCCACCACGATGCTGTCTCCGGTATGCACCCCCATGGGGTCGATGTTCTCCATGTTGCATACGGTGATGCAGTTATCAGCCCCGTCTCGCATCACCTCATACTCAATCTCCTTCCATCCCAGGAGGCATTTTTCCACCAGCACCTCCCGACTGAGACTTGCGGAAAGCCCCGAGGCTACCACTGTGGCTAATTCTTCCTCGGTATGGACGATGCCTCCGCCACTTCCTCCTAAGGTATAAGAGGGGCGAATGATCAGGGGAAGGCCGATATCTCGAGTCACCCTGAGCGCCTCCTCTACCGAATTTACCGTAGCGCTCTGGGGCACTGGCTCGCCGATATCAACAAGCAATTGCTTGAATAGAGAGCGTTCCTCTGCCTTTCTGATGGCCTCCAGTGGTGTTCCCAGTAATCGGATGCCAAACCTAGCTAAGATACCAGCGTCAGCTAGCTCTACTGCCAAGTTCAATCCTGTCTGTCCTCCTAGGGTAGGCAGGAGGCCATCGGGCCTTTCCCTTTCGATGATGCGGGCTAATACTTCTACGGCAAGTGGCTCGATATAGACAATATCGGCAATGCCCTCATCGGTCATGATGGTGGCTGGGTTGGAGTTAACCAGAATTGTAGTTATTCCCTCCTCTCGCAGGGCTTTGCAGGCTTGAGTTCCGGCGTAATCAAACTCCGCCGCCTGCCCGATGACGATAGGGCCGGAGCCAATGACTAAGACTTTAGAAATTTTGGGCATATATTCTCCTCTTTGAAGCCCGGTTGCCAAAGGCGATGTTTAAGATTTTGTCTATGTGATTTAGACTTAGTGCTTCTATGGGTAGATTGGAGCATCCGCTCCAATCTCCTACCCCTATTAAGTCAATAATCCGCCTTGCTCCCTAAGCTTTTCATCAACTCAAGTTATTTGGCTTTTGACCCTTCTGGTAAGTTATCACCTTCCCCAACCTCACCACCTCCCAATCCTCAGGGATCAAGCCAATTTCGGTTTGCTTGAATTTCTCCTCCACTTTTCTACCTTAGTAATTCCTCTATTTCCCACTTGATGCTCTGGTTGAGTTTCTGGGGCAATGGAGTGTTCGTCTCAGCTAAAAGGCTATAGAATGCTGCCCTTGGTATGCCAAGCATCTGTGAGGCTCTGCTTGCTGATAATTCACCCTCTACATACATATTCAATATCTCTTGTAAGAATCTCTCCCTTATTCTTTCTGGAATCATCAAAAAAGCTTTCATTTGCTCCACCTCCTTAAAGCATCCTTTACCTCATTAACTATGTCATCACTTACGCGGTAGCCAGATTTGACCAAGCTATCAATATCCGCAATAGCCTGCTGAGGGGATACGGCTTTATTTTTGACCGCTTCCATCAATATACCTAAGCAGCCTCTTACTCTGAATCCAGTGGCCTCTGCTGCTTCTCTTACTTCCTCTTCATCAGCTAACACAACCTCAGCATTTATCTCTTTTCCCAATTGAATTACCTCAGCATTACTTGTACTCACCTTATATTCTTGCGATTTCTCTTTAATTTTTTCCTTATCCATAACTTGGTTTACCTTTATAGACCCTGCTCTTATCGCCTGGGATGTTTCTAGGGAGCCAGAGAGGCCCCATCCATCTATCACTACCTCTGTGTAAACCCCTTCAGGGATCACCACTGCCTTGAACAGCTCCTTTAATAGATGGAATCTCCCAATTGCCGAAAGATGAATTAGAATGGAAGCATCTGCAATTACTTTCATCTCACCACCTCCCAATCCTCAGGGATCAAGCCAATTTCGGTTTGCTTAAAGCCGTCTTTATTCACCATAATGCTGTTTAAATCGGCAAACTCACGATAGTCACCCATCTGAC
>DEIJ01000107.1 GCA_002352365.1 Dehalococcoidia bacterium UBA2777
GTCAGACTGTGTTAAGAGTGCTGCAAATCGCAGCGGTGGCAAGATGCCTCTAGCAATAGCTCGATTTCAGACTGGAAGTGGGGACCTTGTACCAAATATCCTTGCCTTTTATCCCCAGGGTGGAGGACAAATTTCCAAGGTGGGAGTTTTCACACAGCCTGAAGTCAGCTGAAATTGCCCTTTTGCTTATGACAAAATCCTTTGGAATATCGAGGTAGCTTCCCAGGTGCTTTGGGAGTTAAAATAAGAGGAATATTCAAAGAAAGGGGGCAAAATGACATCACATATCGAGGTGACTATAAAAGGGATTGAGGCCCAAACTGTGGCTTACGCCAGCTGCAAAGGGCCCTATGACCAGATAGGTAGTGTGTTCGAAGAACTTTTTGCCTGGATTGGCAAGAAGGGCTACACACCGGCTGGGCCTCCCGGAGGATTTTACTTCAATAACCCTGAACAGGTAGCTGCTGAGGAATTGCTCTGGGAGCTGTATTGTCCCCTCGGCGGAGAGGTGCCGATCGCTGAACCCGGTGCTGAAGGAATAGGAGTTAAAAAGACTGAGCCAAGAGAAGTGGCAGCGACAATTCATAAGGGCCCGTGGGAAAAAGCCGGCGAGGTTTACGCACATTTCGTCTCGTGGATAGAGGCAAATGGCTATGAGATTGCAGGCCCGGCTGAAGAAGTGTATTTGTCAGATCCCAAAACACCGCCACAGGAAATGCTCACTGAGGTTCGTTTTGCGGCAAGGAAGAAGTAGAGGGAGGAAAGGAAATATGAAGGTGTTGGCATTTAACTGCAGTCCCAAGATGGACAAGGGTAGCACAGCCCTGATCTTGACCCCCTTCCTTGAGGGGATGAGAGGGCCGGGTGCGGAGGTCGAACTCCTCTACACCAAGAAGCTCAAGATTAACCCTTGCCAGGGATGCTTCAACTGCTGGCTTAAGACACCGGGCAAGTGCTTCCAAGACGACGACATGAACATGCTCTATCCGAAGCTACACGAGGCTGATATCTGGGTGTTCGCCACCCCGGTCTATGTGGATGGGGTCTCCGGCCCAATGAAGAACCTGATCGACCGGATGATCCCGCTGCTGCAGCCGTTTTTTGAGCTACGAGATGGTCACTGTCGCCACGTAGTGCGCCAGGGCCACAAGTATGGCAAAGTGGTGCTGGTCTCCAACTGTGGCTTCTGGGAGATGGACAACTTCGACCCACTGCTTGCCCACATGAAAGCCTTTTGCAGGAACGGAGCCAAGGAATTCCGAGGGGCACTGCTGCGGCCACACGGAGAGGCATTGAGGCCTATGATGGAGATGGGAGCGCCGGTGAACGATATCTTGGAGGCGGCGAAGGAAGCTGGCCGCCAACTGGTGACGGAGGGTGAGATGTCAGCCGAAACACAGGCGACAGTCAGCCGTGAACTGATGCCACTAGAGATGTATGTGCAAGTTGCCAATCAGGGGTTCCAGCAGGCGTTGGACGCGCTGGAGAAGAAGTAGCGCACTATTCGCCCAGAAGGTGCTATTTCAGGTTTTTTGACGATTCTCACAGTGTTTGTAGTTCGCCCTGCCCACCAAAATGCCTTCAGCACTTGGCAAACACGCAGCCCTATTCGGCTGTCGGCTGGAATTCAGCAAAATTGTCTGGTACGATCCTAACAAAGAATATGCTAATATTGTTAGGGGGTAAAAGTCCCTTAGTTGATGGAGCGAAGAAAAATAGCTAAAGGAAATCAAAAGACCAGCATCGAATTAGGGTGAACACAAGGAGGTGACAAGGTGAGGAAGATAATTGCTTTAGCTTTGGCATTGACTTTGGCCCTTTTTGCTTTCACTCCTCCTCAAGTTTTTTCACAAGAGGGGGGAGAATATCAACAAGTTGAGAGTGGAAGGTTTGTTCTCCAACAAAAAGGTGAGAGAGTAGGAGAGGAGTCGTTTGCTTTAAGCCAATTGTTGGATGGGAGGTTCAAACTCAGCTCAACCCTCAGTGTACTGGGTATGAGTATCGAAGTGAGACAGGAGTGCTTGTTATCGCCCCAACTTCAGCCAATTTCATATTCCCTCGATATCGATACCCCCACGGAAAAACAAAAGGTGGGGGCAAACATCCTGGATGGCGAGGCAAGGCTTTTTGTCGAGGCCAGAGGGCAAGCATATGAAAAGATGGTAGTTTCTGAGCAAGACTTGGTAATCTTGGATAATGACATAATTAGCCAATACCTGATCCTTTATAGATTGGTTAGAGGAGAAGGGGTAGGTAGTTTTACTGCTCTTATCCCCCAAGCATTGCTCTCTCTTCCCCTAAAGGTTGAAAAAACAGGAAAAGTCGCCCTCAAAAGCGAAGGCAAGAAATTTGAGGCTGAGAGATACTTGGTACTCTTGGGGGATCTCAATGTGGAGATGTATAGCTGGGATGGCAAGGTCATAGGAGTTAGCACCCCTGCCCAATCATTTTTTAGTTACAGAGGCGATATTTTGCCTGAAGGGTTTGAGATTGTAAAAGCAGCCGAGGAGGAAGCCATTGGGCCTCCGAGGGGTGTAAAGGAAATCGAGGTCAGCTTCAATAGTGATGGCTTGAACCTAGTGGGCACGCTAGCGCTTCCTGAAAATGCTATTGGGCCAGTTACCGGCGTAGTTTTAATTGCTGGCTCTGGCCCAGTAGATAGAGATGAGAACGTACCGGGGGTAAAAATGGATTTCTTTAAGGTTCTAGCCTATAGGTTAGCTCAGGGGGGTATTGCCAGCCTCCGTTATGATAAGAGAGGTGTGGGGGAGAGTGAAGGTGAATTTAATAAAGCAAGCTTTATGGATTTGGTGAATGATGCCAGATCGGCTGTGGTATTTTTGAAGGGAAGGGAGGAAATAGACCCTAAAAATATGTTCATCTTAGGCCATAGTGAAGGGGGCTATATCGCTCCGATCCTGGCTACGGAGGGTGGGGTAAAAGGTTTAATTACTGTAGCTGGGCCAGCTCATTCGCTAGACTGGATAATCTTAAAACAACTTGAGCTTGCCGGCAAAGAAAAAGGTCTAACGGAGGAGCA
>DEIJ01000054.1:0-1561 GCA_002352365.1 Dehalococcoidia bacterium UBA2777
CTCCCATGCTGCTTCGATGCTGATCGTGACTCAAGACATAGCTGAATTGGTGAAGATGAGCTGCTTTGGCTTAGCTAATGCCGCCGACCACGATATAAATGACCTGGAATTTTTCCCCTGGATGGTAAACGGCGGATTAGGCAGCCTGGAGCCAGGCAAGCCGGCGATCTTGTTTGTGGGGGATAATTTCCTCCCTGGCTGGGTGGCGGTAAACTACCTTAAGGAGAAGGGACTCACCGAGCAAGTAGAGATTTGTGGTGTCGGGCCAGCGGGTGATGATATCGCCCGATTTTATGATCGGTGCCGGGTCATCACTGGAATGGTTAAGGCGAGTAAAACGATAAGGAGTGGCCTGGCCGGTGTCATTGTAGCCAGTAGCTCCTGCATAAGCTTTGATATCCTAGCGGATGCCCAAAGTGTAGAAAGCAGGCTGATCTGGATAAGCAAAGAGAGGAATGTCGGCTTACCTGATCGCACCGATGACCCGGTGGATAAGATTGTGGAGGATCTGATCGCTGGAGCTCCTGGGGCATGGATCAGGGATTGTGAGAAGGCGGGTGAGGTAGCGGTAAAGGCAGCCCAGGGGATAAAGCGAAAGCCCATAAGTGGCTATCTTCTCTCTGAAGATGAGGTGAAAAAAGAGGCGAAGAAATGTCGCCAAGATTGCGATCTTTGCTTTAATGTCTGTCCCAATAGTCTGATGATTGGCAAAAGCTTACGGAAAGTAGCCCAAGAGGGCCTGGGGGCATTGGCCAAGGTAGAGGAAGGGTGTTATTTTTGTCATAAGTGTGAGGAGGTATGTCCGCAGAACATCAGGATACTTGATCTGATCATCGCCTCCCAAGGGAAACGAGCTCCAGAGGACAAGTTTGTGATGCGAGCTGGAAGGGGAGCAACATGCCGGACGGAGGCAATGGGGGGGGCTTGGGGGATGTTGTCGAATTCCCCGGGTTGGTATCATATTATGGGTTGTGGTGATGCCAAAAGTGTAGAGGATATTGGCTGGATGGCTGATGAGCTGGTCGGGCGCAACTGCCCTGTCCATGTTTGCGGTTGTGCTGCTAATGAGGTTGCTCGTTACTTCGATAAGGCTGAAGGCAAATTCATCTTTGAGAAGTATGGCTCGGATGTGGCAGCAAGGTGCCTGATAAATCATGGGGGATGCCCAGCCGCCTCGCTTATCATTGACCAGGGACTAAAGTGGTCCCGCACCGGCCCAGCTATCTCGCTCTACGCCAACTTCGCTCCTATAGCAGATATGTATCATTGTCTCATTGGGCAGCCCTTGATCATCTGGGGTGCTCTCTCTGAGAGGATGCGGAACCTAGCAACAGCCTGGGCTCGATCTGGTGCGCCAGTTGTTGTTGGCCCAGCCTCCGCCTTTGGCTGGAAGCGCTTCTTGTTGGGCAATAAATGGGATTGGGAAAGGTGGTGGTCATATATAATGATGGCCGGAGGAGGAGCGGGGGATTATAAAGATATGGCGCCGGATGAGAAGAGACATCATGAGCCAGCGCCAAAGCATATGATTATTCCGGTGGAGACCAAAGAGGAGGCAATA
>DEIJ01000054.1:1625-3431 GCA_002352365.1 Dehalococcoidia bacterium UBA2777
TAATAGAGCATTTGGTGAGTATCCTGATGATTGGCATCAATATGTTAGGAGTGATCTCGACTTACCGCAGAGACAGAAGCCAGCGATGCTCAGGAAGCTGCGCGAAGAGCACGGCTGGGAGATTGAACGGGTGAGGGTAACAAAGCAAGTAGCACCTGATGGCAGGATGTTGACAAGAGAGGAGTTTGCTAATAAATTCAGCATACAGAGGTTCTTCCCCACAAAGTTTCTCCGCGGGATGGCTAAACCTATGTATTTTAGGACAGGAGGTAAAAAACCAGAGAAGACGAAGGTGTAATTGCGGGGCAAAGAATTGATAATGCTTTATTAGGAACGAGGCGACTCCGATTGGAAGAAAAAAAGAAGAGGATGGTCAGGGTTGGCAATTCAGGCTTAGAGATTGATGCCGCTACAGTGGTTCGTGATATCCGTGGGGTAGAAGATATTGTGATTGAAGCAATTGAGACGGATTGGCACGCTGAGCACTATATCCAGTTTGATGACCGGATGTTTCCCTTTTCTGACGCCGCTGATATCGCGGAGTGGGACAAAGACTTTATGATAAGCCGGTATCCCCCTCTATACACCGAGCCCCAGGAGATTTGCCATGATTGTCACATGGGGCCGTGCAATCTAAAGAAGGCTAAGGGGAAATGCGGGCTGGAATTTGAAGCCTACCAGGCCAAGCTAAACCTGCGCTCAGCATGTCGGGGTTGCCTCAGTCAGATGATCGATACTCGTGAAGTGGTTAACTATGCTATTAAGGTGTTCGGCAAGGATAAAGCCGTTGACTGGGGTGTACTTGAGGACTATGTTGATGTATCTCAAATCCGTCTCTTTACCGGTATGAGGGAGAAAAATCTGGCTGACATGAATAGGGCCCAGTCCTATGTTGAGGAACAGTTGAATAAGCTCCTGGTGGCCAGTTTTCAAGGCACAGGTAGTGTGGCCGACTTCGAAGGGATGGCCTTCCATGCTGGCTCGATGTTGATTGTGACTCAAGATATAGTTGAGCTGGTGAAGATGAGCTGCTTTGGCTTAGCTAATGCCGCCGACCATGATATAAATGATCTGGAATATTTCCCCTGGATGGTAAACGGTGGCTTAGGTAGCCTGGAGGCCGGCAAGCCGGTGATCTTGTTTGTGGGGGATAACTTTCTCCCTGGCTGGGTGGCAGCGAACTATCTTAAGGAGAAGGAATTAACCGAGCAAATAGAGATCTGTGGCATCGGCCCAGCGGGTGATGATATTGCCCGATTCTACGATCGGTGTCGAGTCATCACTGGGATGGTCAAAGCAAGTAAAACGATAAGAAGTGGCCTGGCCGATGTCATTGTAGCCAGTAGTTCTTGCCTACACTTTGACATTCTGGCTGATGCCCAGAGTGTAGACAGCCGGCTCATTTGGATAAGTAAAGAGAGGAATGTGGGCTTACCTGATAGGACCGATGACCCGGTGGATAAGATTGTGGACGACCTAATTGCTGGAGCGCCTGGGGCATGGATCAGGGATTGTGAGAAAGCAGGTGAGGTAGCAGTAAAGGCAGCCCAGGGGATAAAGCGAAAGCCCAAAGCCGACTATCTTCTCTCTGAAGATGAGGCCAAAAAAGAAGCGAAGAAGTGTCGTGAGAATTGTGATCTTTGCTTTAATGTCTGCCCCAATAGCCTGATGATTGGCCGAGGCTTAAGAAAAGTAGCCCAAGAGGGTCTGGGGGCATTGGCCAAGGTAGAGGAAGGGTGTTATTTTTGTCATAAGTGTGAAGAGGTATGCCCGGAGAACATCAGGATACTTGATCTGATCATAGCC
>DEIJ01000094.1 GCA_002352365.1 Dehalococcoidia bacterium UBA2777
CCCAGGGGCGAAGAAGCTATCGGTTAAATTTTGACTATCCCTGCCCTGTAGGAGGAAAGGAGAAAGATGGAGAAGACAAAGATTATTCTCGAAGAGGAGGAGATGCCTACCTCGTGGTATAATGTCCTTCCTGATCTGCCACTACCCCTACCTCCTGCCCTCCACCCAGCCACCGGGAAGCCAGTAACTCCGGCTGACCTCGCTCCTATCTTCCCTATGGGTCTTATAGAGCAAGAGATGAGCCATCAGCACTACATCGAAATCCCTGAGGAGGTGCAGTCTATTTACCGCATGTGGCGACCTACTCCCCTTCATCGGGCGTATCGTTTGGAAAAGGCATTGGATACCCCGGCAAAGATCTTTTACAAGTATGAGGGGGTAAGCCCGGCAGGCAGCCATAAGCCTAACACTGCGATAGCCCAGGCATACTATAACAAGAAAGAAGGCATCAAGCGGATGGCTACCGAGACTGGGGCCGGGCAGTGGGGAAGTGCCCTAGCCATGGGCTGTAATTTCTTCGGCATCGAATGCAAGGTGTACATGGTTAAGGTCAGCTACTTTCAAAAGCCTTACCGCCGCATCCTTATGGAGACCTGGGGAGCTAAGTGCGTGCCCAGCCCCAGCGAGGACACTCAGTCAGGGCGAAATATCCTGGCTCAAGACCCCGATTGCCCTGGCAGCTTGGGAATTGCTATTAGTGAGGCGGTGGAGGATGCCGTCAATCGTGATGATACCAAATATTCGCTGGGCAGCGTGCTCAATCATGTCTTGCTCCACCAAACCATCGTCGGTCAAGAGGCAAAGAAGCAACTGGAGAAGGCAGACTCCTTCCCGGATATGATAGTTGGCTGTATTGGTGGTGGCTCAAACTTCGCTGGCGTCTTCTTACCCTTTATCCCAGATAAGCTGAAGGGGCGAAAATTGCGTATTATCTGCGTTGAACCCGAGGCTTGCCCTACGGTAACCAAGGGACCCTATACCTATGACCATGGCGATGTAGCCGGACTTACACCCCTACTTAAGATGTATACCTTAGGACATACTTTCGTCCCTCCCCCAGTTCATGCCGGAGGTTTACGCTACCACGGCATGGCGCCAATCGTTTCCCACCTGGCTAATCTGGGCGTAATCGAGGCTGTGGCCTTACCTCAAACCCCGGTGTTTGAAGCTGCGGTGCGCTTTGCCAGGGCAGAAGGCATTGTTCCCGCCCCCGAGCCAGCTCACGCTATCAAAGTGGTGATCGATGAAGCTCTGGCCTGTCGAGAATCAGGGGAGAAGAAAACTATTCTCCTCGCTTTGAGCGGACATGGACATTTTGATCTAGCTGCCTATGATGCCTACCTGGGAGGCAAGCTCGAGGACTATGCCTACCCCCAGGAGAAGGTAGCGGAGGCATTGGCCCAATTGCCCAAGCTATAAATTTACACCCGCTCGATATTCCCTTGATTTACCCTGAACTGGGTGGCTTGGCTGAGGAACCAAGGTTCCAGGCGATCGAGGTCGGTAGTGGTAATCAATACCTGTTGAAAGGGAGAGATGAATTCCAGCAGATGGTGGCGCCGTCTTTGGTCAAGTTCAGAGAGCACATCATCCAAAAGCAAAACAGGCTGATCTCCAGTTTGATCATTGATATATTTCGCCTCGGCTAGTTTGAGGGAGAGGGCAATAGTGCGTTGTTGGCTTCGAGAGCCATAGGCGCTCATATCTATTTCGTTGATCTCAAAGCCGAGATCATCTCGATGGGGTCCCACCAAGCTCATTCCTTGGTCAATCTCCTTCTCCCGGGCTTGATGTAGTGCTTTCCAGAACTCAGCTTTAATTTGGCCATGGGATTCTCCCTTTTCACCTATACTAGGCAGATAAATTATTTCCAGCTTCTCCATGCCGCCGCTGAGTTCCCAGTGAATCAGGTAAGCAAGCCCCCTAAGTGCTGTTACTATATGTTGGCGCCTATCTTGAAGATAAGAACCACTTTCCACCAACTCCTTATCCCAGAATTCTAGCTGGTCAGGGTGAGCTCGATGTTCAGATATTAGTCGAAGGAGGTGATTGCGTTGCGATAAAACTCTGTGGTATCGCTGAAGGAGGCGAAGGTAACGGGCATCGAGCTGGGAATTAATCAGGTCAAGATAGCGCCGTCTCAGGGCTGGAGCTCCAGTTATAAGATCGATGTCTTGAGCAGTGAACATCACCACATTAACTTGCCCCATTAGTTCTGGAACACGACGTAGAATGCCATTGACTTTAATCTGTTTTTGCACCGTGAGAGCAACTTCCTCCCCATTTGGTAAGGGCTCTCTCCTTTCTGTTTTTAGAACTGTCTCTATCTCAATATCACTCTTGGCTTTATGCACCTTGGCTAAAAGGCGGCTTACAGCTTGCCCCTCTTGGAGAGCAATTTGGCTAATAAGCTCTCTGTCACTTGAGGCTCGAGGAGACTTAGTAGTTGCCAAGAAGTGGATAGCTTCCAGAAGGTTAGTCTTGCCTTGGGTATTATCCCCTTGAATCACCACCACATGGGGAGGCAGCTCTAAGTCTAAATGGCGGTAATTGCGGAAGTTGGTCAGGCTTAGATGCTCGATAAACAATGTTGGTATCCTGCTAATCCGGCTATCTGTTCTACAGCATATTCCCAATGGTACTTTCCGTCAAACCTCGAGCCTTTAAGTCAGCTCCCAAAAGTCTGCTGCAGCCACCTTGGAAGCGGACATAAGGTATGCTATTCTCACCGTCAGCCAAAAATGACTCTAAATGAGGCCGTTCAAACGGATGTTCCACCCCATTT
>DEIJ01000152.1:0-6205 GCA_002352365.1 Dehalococcoidia bacterium UBA2777
GAGACTACCACTTGCCTTAAAAGTAGGTTTATGTTAAAATTCATCCGTAAATTATAGGACGGCGGAGGGGAAAAGGGTGTTTTTCTTTGACCCATTATATTTTCTTTTCATGTTACCCCCATTTATATTTGTGATCTATGCTCAGTCAAGAGTGTCGGCCACTTTTCGAAAATATTCCCGAGTTGCCAATGAGCAACGGGTGAGCGGGGGACAAGCCGCTCAGATATTGCTTCGCGCCAATAGGTTAGGTGGCGTTAGCATTGAGGGAACCAGCGGGCATCTAACCGATCATTATGACCCGCGACATAAGGTACTGCGGCTGTCACGAGAAGTCTATAATAACCCTTCAGTAGCTGCTTTGGGCATTGTAGCTCATGAGGTGGGCCATGCCGTCCAAGATAACATAAACTATGCCCCTATGAGGCTGAGGAGTGCCCTGGTACCTGCAGCTAACCTCGGCACCAGGTTGGGCTATATTTTTATTATCCTCGGATTTATTTTATACGTCTTTTCTGGCTTTGGCTTGAACATAGCCTGGATCGGTGTTTTCCTCTTCGCCGCAGCGGTGCTATTTACTCTGGTTACCCTGCCAGTAGAATATAATGCCAGCAGTCGAGCTCGGCAGATGCTGCGTACCACAGGGTTAGTGTCAGACCAAGAGTACAAAGCAGCTAGTGCTGTCCTTTCAGCTGCGGCGCTGACCTATGTAGCTGCCATGCTTCAGGCACTAGCCACCCTATTTTACTTTGTTTTCGCCTTGCTCGGCATGGGGCGCAGATAAAGGGGAAATGCCCAGTCCACCACTTCTGTCACTCATAGTTCCTACCTATAATGAGAGGGAAAACCTTCCCATTGTGGCAGAGAGGATTCATAAAGCGCTCAAAAATTATGATTATGAGGTTATTATCGTTGATGATAATAGCCCTGATGGAACGACTCAGCTTGCCGAAAGCCTGGCCGGAATATACCCTATCAAGGTGATCTGCCGCAAAAATGAAAGAGGCCTAGCTTCAGCGGTGTTAGCTGGGTTCGATCACGCCAAGGGAGAAGTACTAGGGGTAATCGATGCCGATCTGCAACATCCTCCGGAGAGGATACCTGAGCTTTTGAGGGAGATACAGGCTGGGGCCGATGTAGCCATTGCTAGCCGATACATTCCTGGCGGTGGGGTTGAGGACTGGAGCCTGACCAGAAGGATGATATCTAAAGGGGCTACAGCACTGGGCCGCCTGATTTTGCCCTCAATAAGGAGGGTAAAGGACCCCCTGTCGGGTTTTTTCCTGCTGAAAAGGGAAGTGATACAAGATGTCGAGCTTAAACCTATTGGTTACAAGATTCTTCTTGAAGTTCTAGCCAAGGGTAAAGTTAGCAAGGTGAAGGAGGTCCCTTATACCTTTAAGGAAAGGCTATGGGGGGAAAGCAATTTAGATCTTAGAGAGGAAGTAAACTACCTGGAGCACGTTTTCACCCTGGCAACCAGGGAGAAAGAGATAAGGCGATTTTTAAAGTTCTGTCTGGTAGGGTTAGGTGGTGTGGGGGTCAATATGGGCATATTTTGGCTCCTCACCAGAGTTGCCGGTTTAAGTGGGTCCTATAATCTTGTGGCGGTAATTCCCGGTATAGTGGTTTCTATCCAGTCCAATTTCATTTTGAATGATATATGGACATTCAGGGATAGGAGATATGGAAGTATGCGTGCTCGGGCGCCGAAATTCAATTTAGTTAGTGCAGTACCAGCGGCTATTCAATTGAGCATGTTCGGCGGACTTACGCAGATAGTAGAGATGCATGATCTTTGGGCCTTGCTCTTGGCCATTGTCGTTGCCACGCTGTGGAATTTTGCCCTGAATTTTCTGTGGACCTGGCGGAAAGGTGAGACTGAACAGGCTCCCGTATCTCCCCAGTAAATATAAACACTACCTTATTTCTTTCCTAATACAGATAGTCCTGGCGGGATTTTTTATCCATCACTGGGATGGCTTTGTATTTATCACCTCAGCAAAACAATTCCTCCAGGGCATAACCCCATACGAGACGGCACTTAAGGCACCACTTTACACCTTTTGCGGCGATATACAAATGTGGTACGCCTACCCACCGTTGCCGCTGCTGCTGTTTTCCTCTTCCTATGCTGTCTACTTTTACCTTCTCGGCCAAAATCTCATCCTGGAAAGAATATTCCTTAAGTTAGTTTTTATCCTGGGGAACTTGCTTTGTGCCTTCCTGGTCTATAAGTTGGTTGGGGGAGCAAGCTCAGCAAGAAATGCTGCCAAAGCCGAAAAATTGGTGCTGTATAATCCTTTCCTTATCTTCATTGCTGCGGTGTGGGGTATGTTTGATATATGGATGGTCAATTTCCTGTTGCTAAGCCTCCTCAGCCTGCGCCAAGATAGATTTGGCAGAGCCGGCGTCTATTTTGGTCTGAGCGTTTTGGTTAAGCCTATCCCGGCAATCCTGGCACCACTTTTGTTAGCTTATACGTGGAATAAAGCGAAAAATCTTACCAGGCCAATCGTCTTTGGCTCGGCGGCAATAATCACCTTCATCCTGATCTCCCTCCCTTTCTTTCTCTCCTGCCCTCAGGGGTTTGTGGACCAGGTTTTGGGGATGCATGGCGAAAGGCCTCCATTTGGCTGGGCGCCACTTCAGCTATTTTATATTGGCCATCTCTTGGGTGCGGCACGTGCTATTAGCCTTCCTTCTTTATCTGCAGCTACGATTTCAGCAGTTTCCTTCGCCTTGTTAGCCATCACCACGTTTACCATTTTCCTATATTATTGGCTAAAAAAGGAAGGTGAAGAGAAGAAGATGCTTCCCTTGCTCTTTTTAGCCATCTTGACCTTTACTCTGTTCAGCAAGGGGGTAAGCCCGCAGCATTTCGTTATTCCTTTAGTGCTGGCCATAATCCTCCTCTTATCTTTTGGTGACTATAGCCTGATTGAGAGGGGAGATATTAAGCGTTATTACAAGTTCTTAGTCCTCCCCTATCTACTTGCCTCAATCCTTGAGGGGCGCCACTATTTTATGTTCATTCCCCCGGATATTGCCCGGCCCTTAATAGGCAAATCAGCGGCTGAACTTGACCTTCAGATTGCTTCAAACTTCCCCATCTCGCCAGATTTCTACTACGCTATCCCCCAAGTCATTCATGTGCTGCTTATCGCTCCAGCAGTTATCATAGCCGGGATTATGGTCTACAAATCACTAAGGCAAATTTTCCCCGGCATATCTTGTGAGGTAATGGCCTATTCGACTAAGAGGAGTCAGGAGATAAGGGCCAAGGCTTTGGAAAAGCCGCTAACAGTCTTTATGGCCTCCCTTCTGGTGATCCTGCCTGCTCTGGCTGGAGCAGTAAGCTACCGGAATGGGAGCAAAGAGCCAAGTGCCCCTCCCCAGCTATCTTTCAATCAGGGAGACAGGCTTATTGGCATTTTTTACTACTATTGGTGGCATAACCCCTCGTTCGACCCTCAGCTCCGGAGTGGTTGCTGGCTTAAGACAGAACTAACCCCCAAGGAAGGATATTATTGGAGCACATATGCTTATATGAAGCAAGACATCCAACAAATCGAACAAGCCGATATAGATTTTGCCATTTTATCTTTCCACGATTATTACATCGAAAGGTATATCACCTTTGCCCGCGCCTCAGAAGAGGCAGGGTTTTATTTTGCCCCGGTAATAGAACTGGGTGACCTGGGGCATCATGCTAAATACCTGGCTCAAAATCCCCAGGGGTTGCCTAACAATAGGCACTACCTTTCCTTGACCACCCAGACTGAAGAGAAAGTCATAAATCTGATTGATGTAGCTCTTAAACTGAAGGATTCACCAGCATTCCTGATTTACCAGATGAAGCCAGTGGTTTTCCTCAACGGTAGTTTGCATTTCTCTCCCGGCTGGTCCGAGGAGGAGATACATTACCTAGCTCAGTCAGTGTTAGGGTTTTATTGTCAAGAGTATGATTGTGAGCCAAATATTGCCCTGGAAAAGATATCACAAAACTGGGGGGCAAAAATAGCCGATATAGCGGATATGAAGCGATATTATCCCCAATCACCTGATGCCTTCCACAGCCCGCAAAATAAAATCGAGCAGGATTGGTCAGCCGGCTTCAAATATACTAAGGCGCAGTTTTGGGGGGAAATCCAAGCGGAGGTTGAGGAGCAGAATGGCGATATTTTCTGGGTAGGTGATTGTACCTCAGAGCGAGGGGAGATAGGTGGTGATGCAGTAGAGACATCCCTTCAGCTTTTTGATGCTACCTTCATGCCTTCTTCTTCCCCGGCATGCTCTTATGCTGCTGATAAAACTCTAAACTCATGGGAAAACCAAACCAGGTTTCTTTTTGATTCGAGTTCACGGCACCATGCTGCTACTATAGCTACTACCATACCATACTATAATAACCGCAAAGTCAACCCTGAGGGAAGGGGTGAAGTCCCGTTAAGGATCGATGGAGAACTGAGCTACGACCTATTGTGGAGAATTGCTTTACAACATAACCCCAATATCGTTCTTATAGCTAGCTGGAATAACTACTATGAGAACTCATGTATAGAACCCACCATAGAATTTGATGAGCTATTTTTACACCGGACGAAATATTGGGCCACCAAGTTCAAAACCTTACCTAAAGTCTAAGGGTGAATCAGCTAATAATTCTTATACCTTTCAACCTCAAAGCGGTATAACTTGATCGGTTCATGGGGAAGTATCCCTGCCTTCTGGCGGCAGATTGAAATCTGCTGCTCCGCTGTATCCACCCCCTCCAGGTCAGGGAGAAGAAGCCCCCGCTGTTCTCCACTCTCCACAATGACGCCATATCTTTGGGGATCAAGCTGCTGTTGACTTTCTACTGGCTCCGGTTCAGTGAGCACATCCACGCTATAGCTGAGGGAGGGAAGTTCAGCAGCATTTACCATCGGAAAGCGGGGGTCTCTAGTCGCTGAACTTATCGCATTGGCAATGATTTCCTCAGCTACATTTGCTTTAGTAGGTTCGAAGGTGCCAATACACCCCCTGAGCTCACCATATTTCTTTAAGGAGACAAAAACCCCCGCCCGCTGGCTCATCTCAGCAGAAAGCTCCTTGGGAGGCGGGGGAATCTTCCCCTCCCCAACATAGCTCTCTACTGTCTCCTTAGCTAAGCGAACCAGAGGATGCAGCTCCTTTTGACTCTGGCTTTCAATTTTAACTGAGGCAACCATATACCCTACCCCGAAGGGACCCTCATAAGAGAGGACTCTAGCTTGAGCGTCGAGGCCGTCTATTGCCCCAAGCAAAATAACGATGGAGCGTAGGCCACACTCTCCAGCTCGCTCTACAAGCTGGGGATCTAGGTTCATAATTGCCTTGGCATCCAGACGCGAAATAGCCTCTACTAACTTATCATCGAACACCTTGCCCATAGGATCATAGCCTGCAGGAGCACCGGGAAGCAGACGGTGGGAGAGATCGCCACTGGCAATAAGTGCTACCCGCTTGCTAATCTTCTCAGCAGCTCGCCTGAGTGCCTGGCCAAAGACAAAATGAGCAGCTAAGGGCAACCAGGAGAAGGTTAAAGGCACTAAGGGTATGTCCTTAACCCCTCTGCTTAGAAAATAGACCGGTACCATTACCCCATGGTCTAGCTCGTATCCTTTCTCCCCGATTGTCTTTAGCGGAATATCGGCTGCTTTTGCCTCCCGCTGTAGAGCAGAGACAAATTCAACATCATTGTCAAAATACCACTCACCACCCCACATTCCCCAACTGCTGAGATTGCCGGTGGAAGATTTAGCGGTAAGCACCCCCATCGCGTTGCGATGCGACACCCCATGAGGACTGACCACCAACATAGTTTGGGGGTTCGCTTCAGCTAACTCTTTGGTGAGCTTCTCCATCGCCTGGATGGTGGCAGCAGTCCGCCGCTCCTCTCCTCGGCCAATCTCGGGGACAATAATAGGTGGATGGGGCACAGCACAAGCAAAGATAATCCCTGGCATACATCACCCCCTTTGTGCCCCCTGCCTTACATTCAGTTCAGCACCACAAAACTTACATTTGGAGTCCTCCACACCTAACACTGCTATCTGGTAACCCCATCGCTGGATAACAGTCTTACCACAAGAGTAGCAAATGGTGTTCTCGCCATCATGACCACGAACATTACCTACATAGACAAAGCGCAGGCCCGCCTCTCGCCCTATATTATAAGCCCGCT
>DEIJ01000152.1:6317-10322 GCA_002352365.1 Dehalococcoidia bacterium UBA2777
TCATCATTCATGGTGGGGATGATATTAGTCACCGCCTCTACATGCATATTCCATTTCTCCCTGGCACGCTGGGCAACCTCGAGAATTCCCCGCCATCGAGGTACCTTGGCTAGTTGGCGATAGAAGGAATCAGAAAATCCTTTAACGTCAAGGCACCAGGCATCGAGGTAGGGCCCGATAGTATCTAATGCCTCTGGGGTAAGATAGCCATTGGTCACATACACAGTATACAGACCATTTTCCTTAGCTAGCTTGGCACAATCTAAGGTATACTCAAACCAGATGCTAGGCTCATTGTATGTCCAGGCAATACCGCCACAGTGCGACCTCTTAGCTTGGTCAATAGCCACCTCAGGGGACATGCTTCGTGATCCTGAAGTGGCTGCTTCAACTCCGACACAGGAAATCTGCCAGTTTTGGCAATGCTTGCAGTGGAAGTTACACCCCCAAGAACCCATAGAAAAGACTTGGCTTTGGGGGAAGAAGTGAAACAGAGGCTTTTTCTCAATGGGGTCTACTGCTACTGAGGAGACCTGGGCATAGTTTAACGCATAAAGGGCACCTTCCTTATTTTGGCGCATTTTGCACACCCCAAACTTATCGGGGCCAATTATACATCGCCATTGACAAACATGACACTGCACTCGTAAGCCGGGGAGCGTTTCATATAACATCGCCTGGTGTAAATTCTGTTTCATTTTCAGCCTGGCTAATTTTTATTATATCACACCGCAAGGCCAGGTTCATTTGACGCTGCACCCACCTTAGGAATACAGATTATTCCCTCTTCAGGATTGCCAATATGTTCTGCCTTGTCCACGTAGTCTAGATAGGCAGTATAGGCCGCTATAGCTGCGTCACAAAAGTGGTGGTCAAACCTTACCACATATGAGGCAAGGGAAGGCAAGAGATTGCCAAGGCGCTCCTGGAGAAAGATCAACCCGGAGGGTGTCGACTTAGCGGGGATGGGTTTGCCCCACAGGCGAAGCTTAGTGGCGTAGGGATAGACCTCAATAACTTTATATCCCTGCCCCTCCAATTCAGCCTTCAACTCGATACCTCGGCAGACCATCTTTTTGATAATCGACCTCTTGGTGGTAAAAAAGCAAGGTATTCCCAACCTGGCTAGTTCTCGTTCGCAATTTCTTCCCTTGGCTGCCTCAAGGGAATGACAGCAACAGCTTTCCTCCAGGCAGCAAAACCCCTGAGGTAAACTAAGAGGGGCATCAATAGCTACAATATAAGGCTGGTGGGCTTCGATGACAGCAACGATTTCAGCATTACTACTGAGGAGGGCGGCGAAAATAAAATCCGAGTTTTCATCCAGTCCAATACCGGTGCTAGGTTTACTCTGGGAACAGGTCAAGTCAATGCCGAGGAAAGGGCACTCCATGGAGGTAAACTCATTGCTCAAAGCGATCGACTGATGAAGCCACACCGAGCCTGTTTAATATCTGGCGAGCAGCTACCACACCACAGGCTGATGCTTGGACTAAGCCACGGCTAACCCCGGCTCCATCCCCCACCACAAACATGTTGGCAATTTCACTCTCTAGGCTATCGTTGAGCTTGAGTCGGGAGGAGTAGAATTTAACCTCAACTCCGTAAAGCAAGGTATAGGGTGAGGCAACTCCTGGGGCAAGTTCGTCCATCGCCTGAAGCATCTCTATTATCCCCTTGAGGTGACGGTAGGGGAAGACAAAACTAAGATCACCAGGGGTGGCACTTTTTAGGCTGGGCTCGACGATACTATTCTCCAGACGCTGGCGAGTAGACCGCTGCCCATCTAGTAAGTCACCTAAGCGTTGCACCAGCACACCGCCACTAAGGATATTAGCCAAGCGGGCAAGATATTTTCCGTAAGCAATAGGTTCCCGAAATGGCTGAGTGAAAGTGGTACTCACCAAAAGGGCAAAGTTGGTATTAGCACTCTTACGGTTGGCATAGCTGTGGCCATTTACAGTAATCACCGGGTCACTGCCTCCAGTAGATTCCATGGTCACCTCTCCGCCGGGGCACATGCAAAATGTCCTCACTCTATCGTTGAAGGTCTGGGAATAGAATTCTAGCTTAGACTCATAGAGCACCTTGGTTAGCTTTTCTAATACCCCAATAGGCACCTCTACTCGTGCCCCTACATCGACAGGATTACAATACAAAGTAAGCCCCAGACGATTTGCCTCGGAGGCTAGCCAATCTATTCCTTCTCTTCCTGGGGCGAGGATGAGATAACGGCACCCCAGCTTTTGCCCCTGTTCAGTGGTAACCCCCTTCACCCTGCCATCATCAGTTAGAATAATAGCTGCTGCTTTGCTTACCTCGATATCTACTCGGGAGGAGAGGAACTGCCACATTGCCTTTAGTATAACCCGGCAGTTCTCTGTCCCCAGATGGCGAATTGGCACCGGGATGAGACGCAATTTTGCTGCAGAAGCTTGGCGTTGCAGTTGCTCTATTTCATCACTTATCCCGTAGAGTTGGTTTGAGGCCCCAAACTTGAGGTAAATGTTATCCACATAACGGATGAGCTTTTCTGTCTTCTCCTCACCGCAGTAATCCTTAAGCTGCCCACCTACTTGAGAGGAGAGGGTCAATTTCCCATCACTGAACGCCCCTGCCCCACCCAAACCACTGACTTGAGAGCAAGGAGAGCAGTTCAGGCAAACCCCTCCCTTCTCCCAAATAGGGCAATTGCGATTATCGAGGCTTTCCCCTTTCTCCAAAACTAACGTGCTCAGTCTGGGCACCTGGGATAACTCTAAGGCGGCAAAGATACCTGCTGGTCCACCACCTACAATGATAACGTCATATTTAGTTTGCATTGCCTCACCCTTCCTGGTCTAACTTCTTCAACCAATTGTCTAACCTCTTGAACCAGGATCTAAGTAAGGTCTTATCAGCCAAGACCTCCCAAGAGGCTGAATAAGGGTCAATCTCTCCTTTTTCCACCTTATCTACATAGCTTGCCAGCTTCCCATCTCCTTCAATTGACTTCCATAGTTGGCTAGCAATCTTTTGCTCTATAGCCTCGATGAACTCTCTCTTTCTTTGCTCATGGCGCCTGAGCGAGAATTGTCCACTTTCTCTGAGCGCCTGGTGGTGGTGTTCGATCTCCTGATACAGCTTTTCGGTGCCAATATTGTTGACTGCCTGGGTGGTAATAACGGGCACCTGCCACCAAGATCGCCTGGGATTTTGGTGAATCATTACCTCTAGTTCAACGGCAAGGTAATCTGCCCCAGGCCGATCGGCTTTGTTAACCGCGAAGATGTCGGCAATCTCCAGTAGCCCGGCTTTCATTGTTTGGATGGTATCTCCCGCTTCAGGAACCAAAACCACCACTACAGTATCTGCAGTTTCCATAATATCAAGTTCGGTCTGCCCTACCCCTACTGTCTCTACCAGAATCATATCGAACCCTGCGGCATCGAGGAGTTTTATTACATTATAGGTGGCTCTGGGAAGCCCTCCATGGCTACCCCTAGTTGCCATACTGCGGATAAACACCCCTTCATCTAAATAGTGTTGTTGCATCCTTATGCGATCTCCCAGCATGGCACCGCCGGAGAAGGGGCTAGTAGGGTCAACGGCTATTATCCCCACAGATAATCCTTCCTTCCTGGCTATGGAGGTCACCCTATCTACTAGAGTGCTTTTCCCCCCTCCGGGAGGGCCAGTGACCCCGACACAATAAGCCTTTCCAGTATGAGGGTATATTGAGCTTAATATTTGTGGCACCTCTGGCGATTCTCTTTCCACTAAGCTGATGAGACGAGCTAATGATTGCTGACTGCCAGCTAGCATTCTCTCCACTAATTCCATCATCTCCACAAAACCCCCCACTAAGGATAGCATGGCATAGCGGATAACACAAATCTTCGCTGGCAATTCGCCAAGTTGACAATAAGGCAAATTAGGGGTAAAATGTTTTAAGTAAGGGAGATTGTAGCACTTTACCAAGTAAACCGTCATGGGCGGGTGCCCACCAGCGAATCATGAAAATAG
>DEIJ01000152.1:10399-15821 GCA_002352365.1 Dehalococcoidia bacterium UBA2777
AAAGAGGGGGCGAGAGGGTTCGACAGGGGAGGAAGGTGGCAAGATTGCAAGCCGAGGTACCATCGACCTCGCAAAACAGGTGGCAAAAGATAATTCCCGTTTATGCTAGCTAATTAAGCAAGCACGTTCCCCTTAACCTCGCTCCGATGGGTTAAGGAGGAGCGCAAGGTGAGTCGGAGTGCAGTGATCCTGATGCCGATAAGGGTTGCCTAAGCGATGATCGGCTGGTTCAGTCGAACTCAGTTGGCAGAGGTTGACTGAACGAGAGTAAAGAGTCAGCTAAGCTTGTAGTATATCTTGAGCAACTTCTTCTGGACGGGGAGTTCAACTCTCCCCCGCCTCCACCAGTTGACTTTAAAGACCACTGAAAACTGAGTTTTTGGCGGTCTTTTTTAAAAATCGAGACCGGCCTCTCGTGGTCAACGCGTTTTGGGGGCTATAATCACCTTGCGAGCCTCACCTTCACCAATGCTTTGGGTTATTACTTCGGGGTGCTTAGCCAGGGCAAGATGAACAATGCGGCGCTCGGTGGCAGGCATTGGCTCCAAGGTTACCGCTTGTCCAGTAGATTCTGCCTTTTGGGCCAAGCGTAGGGCTAATTCCTGTAATGCCTGGCAATGGCGCTGCTTATAGCTTTCCACATCAATGGCTAAGGCTATGGGGGTCTTCAGGCGGTGAGCCACGATAAGCCGAACAATATGTTGCAGGGAAGCCAAAGTTTGCCCCTGACGCCCGATAAGAATGCCTAAGTCCTCACCTTTAATATTTAGGGTGACAGGTAGTGGTGCGGTGTCTATTTCCTCAGCGAGAGGGCGGCTAACCTCGACACTGGCAGCCAGCCCCATAAAATCAAGGATTTTCTCTAATACCTCTTTAGCTATCTCAACAACATCATCCTCCTTCTTAGAGGGGATAACTAATGGCCTCACCTTGACCTTGGCTTCCTCAGCACCCAGTCCATAAAAGCCCGGCCTACCTTTCTTTAGTACCTCTATTTCCACCTCTTCTCGACTGCGCCCCAGTTGTTCTAGAGCTCGCTGGACGGCCTCTTCTACTGTTCTGGCGCTTAACTCCACTTCTTCCATTCGCTACTCTCTCCTTCGGCTTAGAAATTTGTTTAGGGTTGGTCTCCCCAGCCACGGCTAGTTTTTCTCCAGAGGTTTGCCTCACTCCAGATGAAGCAAAGAGCCCTCCCCACCCGTAGACAAAATACTGGATTATGATGCTGACAATGCTTGAAACTACCCAATAAAGAGCCAATCCACTGGGCAGTCCAAAGGTAATGAGCCCAAACATGATGGGGAACATCAACTGCATCATGTTACTCATCGACTTTTGCCTCGGGTCGATGGCCGGGGTGGCAACCATCTTCTGCGATATCCACATTGAGGCCATTACTAACAGGGGAATCAAAAAATAAGGGTCAGGCTTAGCTAAGTCGAGCCATAGGAAATTGCCTGACAAAGGTAATGCTTGGTGAACTATGGACCAAGAGTAGAGATGTTGCGGAAGTCCTTCAGGGTCTAAAGATAGCATAATGGCTCGATAAAGACCAAACCAGATGGGCATCTGGATAAGCATGGGAAGAAACATCGGCGATGAAAGACAACCTAGTGGGTTTACTCCTGCCTGCTTGTAGAGCTTCATTGTCTCTTGAGCTAGCTTCTGTTGGTCTTTGGCATACTTTTTTTGTAGCTCCTGCAGCTTTGGCTGCAGTGCCCCCATCTCCTGCGTCATCTTCTTAGAGGCGCGGAGCTGGTTTCGAGTGAGGGGAAACATCAGCAGGCGAATAATAACAGTAAGAGCAATAATAGCCAGACCAAGATTGTGAGAAAGCCCACTATATAGAACGATCAGAAAATTGAGTATTGGCTCGCTAAGTATCGGATCGAAGAGACTCCACATTTTAAGCTTATGCCTCGGAAATGTTGTAGACGTTAAAATATTGCCACAATTGCAACCAGTCCAATGCTTTAAGAACTTTGGGCAAAGACATTAAGGTACTGGGTCAAAGCCACCGGGATTAAAGGGATGACACCGAGATATTCTTCTTGTCGCCAGCCAACCACCCTTAATGAGGCCATATTTGCTGATTGCCTCATAGGCGTACCGTGAACATGTAGGGGTAAAGCGGCAGCAAGGAGAAGCGATTTGGGAGCAGGTTGACTGATATAACCGAATCAGACTTAAGGCAATCAGCTTCACCCTTGGCCCCCCCCTTGGAGCAGGTGGGCTCGATGGAATAACTCCTTTACCGCGTGATCGAATTGATAATAATCAGCACTGGCTGACGGGGGGCGGGCAACAAATACCACATCCCATCCCGGTTCAATTGGTATCAGTCGCACATTCTCCCTGAGTAATCTCTTTACTCGATTTCGCACCACTGCCTTACCTACTCTTTTGCTCACCGAGATACCATATCGAGTTAGGGCCAACTTATTAGGGCGTATCTTCATCGCCAGCAGCTCATTGGTGAAAGTTCTTCCCCGCCGATAGACCTCAATGTATTGTGCCGTTTTAGTAAGCTGCTGCCCCCTTTTCATTATCAAAACCCTTTACACCGTCAGCTTATAACGACCCTTCAACCGCCTCGCCTTTAATACCCTTCGTCCCCCCGGACAGCTCATTCGCGCCCGGAAGCCGTGTACCCGCCGGCGATGAATCTTCTTAGGCTGATAGGTCCGCTTGGGCACCTTACCTCCTTATTTATAGGTTATCATACCCTTGTTCACCTCCTAAGTCAAGAGAGGCGGTTTAACCTTAAAAGGATAACATAGGGGCATTGACAAAATCTGGATGAAGTAGTAGTGTAACGATTATTAAAATTTACATTTATATGAGGCCGCTTAGAAAGTGATGATTAGAATGTCCCTGATTGGTTTTAATGAGCTTTTCAAAACTGATAAATTGCTCCAAAACCATGTTCGCACTGTTTTCATTCCTCGATGTGAAGATTTCAGCACCTTAACCACAGCGTAACCATTTGTCGGGGCAATACCATCCCTCTGATACGCTGGGTCTATCCCATGATATTGGATGATAATTTACAGCCGCTTGGCTATGGTGAATGGGGTCGCTTTGCATTTCTCGATCCAGCAGGGCTCAGTTATCCAGGTTTCATAATGACCGGTGACAGAGTAAGACTACTGGAAAAATGTCCAAAATGCGATAAACCTGGAGTTGTCCTGGAACCTGAAATAACCAGAATGGCAGGCGCCGAGGACAGAGGATGCGGCAACCTGATGCGGCAGTTGTTGGCGGAGGACATAGCGGGATCGGCGAAATCCAAATAAGCTGCAGGCACATTGCCCAAGGCTGGGCGATCTGCCCACTATTGCAAAATGAAAGAGGAGGATAGTGATGTTTAGTCGAATTAAAGAGGAATTGGATAAGGGGATCTTCCCTCCATGGCTAATGCTGAGAAAGAACTTGCAAGCTGCAGTGGCTTTCTTGAAAGTTGCCATAAGACACCCGTATAGGTTAGGTAAGGATGCAATCTCCGCCTTCATACCTCGCCTGAAGGCGATGAAGGCACCATGGGCTCCCTTATATGAAGAGCAGACTCATTACGTAACTGCAGCGGACGTGGCTCAGGTAACCAAAGAGGATATCAAGAGGGCTACGCATAAAGCGAAATATTTGAGACCTACGCGACTATGCAAGGTCAACGATCCTGAAATCGTGGCTTTAGCCAAGAAGCTGGGAGCCTGGGAAAAGTCCAACTTGGATTATGCTGAGGCCATTTTTGATTTTATGAGGCAAATAAAATTTGATTTTGGTCCGCTAAAGAGTGCAAATGAGGTGCTTCACACTAATAGAGGGGTATGTCTGGATCAACAGTCACTAGCAATAGCTNNTAGTCTTCGCACCACAAGTTGAGGACGCACTGACGGTAGACTCTACCTTTAAAGATGTATACAACGCACTCGGGGTATGGGAGCAGCACGGTGCCGCCGAGTTATAATATCTTGATGGGAAATGGGTAGCCACTGATTTCATAATTGATGATGAAATGTCAGTTGGAATGGGACTTCCAATAGCAAAGTTTGGCACCCTCGATCTTGGGCTGGGAACTAGCACACCAGAGATCATCACCCGGTTTGAGGGATTCGCCTGGGGTTATGGCACCCTGATGAAATTTGGGATAGCAATCATGCGGGGAATGGCTGACAGAATAAATGGCCATCTTGATAATGATGTGAGAGCGCAGGGCAGGAGAATGCTGAAAGAAAAAGGGGTGGAAGCATCCACGGAGAAAGAAGCGAAGCGTCTAACTGTAGGATTACCGTTCTTGGAAGAGGCAGAGCAATTCAGGAGAAAGAAAGGCACATCTTTAAACCCCCCTTTGGCATCAGCCGCTGATAAAGCTCAAAGGGAGAAATAGCTAAAATGAAGGGTCGGCGTTCGGGTATCGTTATAACCGCAGTGGGGGCGGTTTTGGCAATTGTAGCTATAATATGGATGACTGCGATCTTCCCTGGTATGCTGAAGCTCCCCGAAGACCTAGATGAGACCGTCCATTATGTGGGAACGCTTAAAAAGCTCGACCCCAATACCTTCCAAATGAATGAGTTCCCCATAAGCATAACCAGGCATGAAAAAGCAGCAGGCTTAAGGGATGGGATTCTACTTGTTGATGAAGATATCTGCATCGTTAATTCAGACACAGGTGAGGAGATCGAAAGGGTAAAGAAGCGCTTCGCAGTGGATAGAGTTACTTGTGAGAATGTGTCCGAATGCCCAGATGCTGATAAGATAAGGGAAGGGCTTTGGAACCCATCCCCAGGTATAAAAGAAGGGGAAACCATTCTTACGTGGAAAGCGGAAGCAAATAGAGCTCTTGAAGGCAAGTGCCTCGGCAGTGAAGAAATTCATGGATTAAGAGTTTTAGTTTGCGAAGCTGAATATAAGGGGGTCCCACTTGG
The DNA here is from genome assembly GCA_002352365.1 of Dehalococcoidia bacterium UBA2777. Lineage (GTDB taxonomy): Bacteria > Chloroflexota > Dehalococcoidia > UBA2247 > UBA2777 > UBA2777. The sequence continues at coordinate 15,328 of DEIJ01000152.1, forward strand.
CCCAGATCCCAACACCGGTTTCGAACTTGAATTGGATACTTATAATGTTCTTAAGTTTGAACCTAGAACTGGGATCATAGTATACCTAAAAATGGTGGACTCTGTCAGCGCGATTTTGCCAGTGGGTAAAATCACTGCTTTGGTCAGTGAGGTAGAATTTCCTGAAGATACAATTGATGAGATGGTAGATAAGGCGAAGGATGCTCGAAGCACGATCTATTGGTTTGGAACCTATGTTCCTTGGATAATAATCGGCATAGGGATTATTTTATTTGGCTTCGGCATAAGGGCATTAGTGAGGAGGGTTGCTAGCTAGGGCATGAGGGTTTGACTCGCCAGGAACTTTGAGAGGGTTAACTAGAAAACCAAGCTAATTGAAAGATAGGCATAGATATTGCTGCTCGCCTTTTATCTGAATGGGAGGTCATTGTTCTACTCCCCTCAAAGAAGAGAGCTGGTTGACGCAGCCTAGATGCAGTCTATCGTAACCTCAT
>DEIJ01000081.1:0-265 GCA_002352365.1 Dehalococcoidia bacterium UBA2777
CATCGGGAATTAGGAAGGGGGTTTTAGAAATGGACTTTGGGTTTACTCCAGAGGAAGAGCCGTTTCAAAAAGAGGTACGCCAATTTTTCCAGAGTGGATCGAAATTAATATAGGAGGTTACCCACGAAGTTGATAGTGGCATAGGAATGGGACCCTATTCTTGGGAATGGCTTCGTAAGCTGGGGGAGAGGAGATGGCTGACTCCAACCTGGCCCAAAGAGTATGGTGGCATGAATGGTTCCTACATGGAGAGGTTTATCATCTT
>DEIJ01000081.1:379-22238 GCA_002352365.1 Dehalococcoidia bacterium UBA2777
ATAGAGTTTGCCTTAGGCTACACCGAACCGGAGGCTGGCTCTGACCTGGCAGCACTGGGGATCCGCGCTGAGGATAAAGGAGAGTATTACTTAGTGAATGGGCAAAAGGTGTTCAATACCGCTTGCCACTTCGCTCAATATCACTGGCTGGGGGCCAGGACAGACCCTAATGCTACCTCCAGACACAGAGGAATCTCCCTATTCATCGTGGATATGAACTCCCCCGGCATTACCATCCGTCCTTTGTACGGGATGGGGGCTTTCAGGACGAATGAAGTGTTCTATGATAATGTGAAGGTGCCAAAGCAGAATCGAGTTGGGGAGGAAAACCGAGGTTGGTATTACATTGGAGAGGCACTTAATTTTGAGAGAACCTATGTAATCGGCGGCCTGCGGTATACTTTTGATCAGATAGTAGAGTATGCCAAGGAGACGCAGCGTAATGGCAAATCTCTGGGTAAGGATCCAATAATACGAGCGAAATTGGCCGAGCTGGCAGTCGAGTTAGAAGTGGCCTACTTGCTTGCTGCCCGAATAGCCTGGATGCTGGCTAGAGGAATCGTCCCCAACTATGAGGCGGCTATGGTAAAATTGTATGCCTCTGAGCTTGAGCAACGCATAGTTGATATGGGGATGCAAATCTTGGGTCTTTACGGCCAACTCCAACAGGAATCGAAGTGGGCAGCCCTGAAGGGGAGGATATTGCAGCAATATCTCCAGACTGCCCGGATTAGTATTACTCGGGGCAGCTCGGAGGTGATGAGAACTATTATTGCCCTAAGAGGATTAGGATTGCCGAGATGACTATGGGTGGAGAGAGGCATGGTGAACATTGAGAAGCTCATTAGGCCTGAACTCCTCAGTGCCAGGGCATATACTCCAATTATACCTTTAAAGGTGCTGAGTGAGCAGGTGAAGATCCCTGTTGAAGGGGTTATAAAGCTGGATGGCAATGAGAATCCTTATGGGTGTTCACCAAAAGTCAAACATGCTCTGGCTGCTTACCCCTATTATCATATTTACCCTGACCCTGAGCAGCGGGAGCTAAGAGAGGCACTGGCGGAGTATGTAGGTCTGCCTGCCCATTATATTGTGGCCGGGAGCGGTAGCGATGAGCTTATCGACCTAATCTTGCGCCTGTTTATTGAGCCTGGTGATAAGGTCATCAATTGCGTGCCTACGTTCGGGATGTATCCTTTTAGCACCGAAGTCTGCGGCGGTAGAATAGTGAGTGTATCCCGGGATGAAAACTTTGCTGTTGACCTGGCTTCGATAAAAGCCGCTATAGATGAACAAACCAAGGTTGTCTTCCTAGCTTCCCCTAATAATCCCACCGGAAATATCACTCCCCAGCAGGATATCTTGGCACTGGTAGAGACAGGAATAGTAGTGGTAGTTGATGAAGCCTACTACGAATTCAGCGGGGTAACTATAGCCCCATTAGTACCCCACTACGAGAATCTAGTAGTATTGCGCAGCTTTAGCAAATGGGCAGGGTTGGCTGGCTTGCGTGTAGGCTATGGCATTTTCCCCCACAGACTTGCTGAACTTATCTCCAAGATCAAACCTCCTTATAATGTAAACGTGGCGGCACAGATTGCCGCCTTGGAGTCACTTAGGGATGTCGACTATCTTCGAGATACAATAGGCACCATTGTTGCCGAACGAGGGTGCCTATTCGCTAAGCTGAAAGGAGTCGGCTTTCTTGATCCCTTCCCCTCCCAAGCAAACTTTATTCTCTGCTCTGTCTTAAATGGTCAAGCGAGAGAAATTCATCACCAGCTTAAGCAAAAGGGGATTTTCATCCGCTATTTTGATACCCCGCAACTTGAGAACTGCCTTCGCATTAGCGTGGGCAAGCCAGAGCACACTGACGTCTTAATTGACGCCCTTAAGGGAGTGTGCTAAACTAGGCTGCTCCCAAAGAAGGTGGAAAGGAGGTTTTTGAAAAATGGACTTCAGCTTAACCCCAGAGCAGGAAAGATTAAGGAAGGAGTTTGATGATTTTTTTAAGGAGGAGATGAAGAATGCCCCACCAGGTTGGGGAGGAAGCTTGGAGGATATGTATAGCGCTGATGAGGGGTGGGAATTCCATCGTTACATGGCTCGCAAGTTAGCAGAGAAGGGATGGCTCGTTCGTGCTTGGCCCAAGGAGTATGGGGGTCAGGATGCTTCCATTATGGAACAGGTTATCTTCGGTGAAGTATCAGCATACCATAAGTCACCAGGGGTGGATGTCTTTGGCATAGGTTTGCTCGGCCCTACTCTTCTTGCCGTAGGAAGCGAAGAGCACAAGAAGGAGTATTTACCGCCTATCGCCCGAGGAGAGACGATGTGGTGTCAATTGTGGAGTGAGCCCAATGCTGGATCCGATTTGGCAGCCCTTGCCACCCGGGCTGTAAGGGAAGGAGATTATTACGTCGTTAATGGCCAAAAGACCTGGTCTAGTGGTGCTCATCGCGGTGATTGGGGTTTTGCCATAGTAAGAACAGATCCGGAGCAGAAGAGAAGCCGAGGGCTCTCCTTTTTGCTTCTGGATATGAAGGCCCCAGGCGTCACTGTTCGTCCTCTATTAGGCATGGATAAGACTCACCTATTTAACGAGGTTTACTTTGATAATGTCCGAGTTCCAGTAAAGAATAGGGTGGGGGAGGAAGGCAAGGGTTGGGATGTTACCAAGGCAATGATGAACTTTGAGAGAACTAATGTGGGAATGATATTTACGGTTAAGAGGGGCCTAGAGGACCTGATAGAGTTTTGTAAGGAGACAAAACGGAATGGTGAGCCATTAGCCAAAAATCCGCTAATTAGGAATAAGCTAGCTCAGATTGCCGTTGAGGTGGAGGTGGGGATTGCCCTTGCTTATCGCATAGCTTGGATCCAGGAGAAAGGTGGCCCTGCGGCAATGGTAGAAGCTGGTGCCCTCGCCGCAGCTTCTAAGGTATATGGCACCGAATTGAACCAACGTTTCAGCTATGTTGGCCATCAGATATTAGGTCCCTATGGGCAGGTGAAAAAAGAATCGAAATGGGCTCCTCTTCAAGGGACGATTGAGAGTGGCTTTCAACAGGTTCAAGGGATGTGTATTGCCATGGGTACCTCAGAGGTTCAAAGAAATACTATTGCCTGGCTAGGGCTAGGATTGCCTAGAAGCTGGGATGAGGTATTCAAAAGGCCAATGGCAAAGTAAATTTAGGAGGGAGAAAAGATGAACCTCGACTTTACTGAAGAGCAAGAGATGCTACGAACATCGGCTCGTGATTTCCTTAGTACAGAATGCCCTAAGACAGCGGTAAGAGAACTTGAGGAGAGCGAGGAGGGTTATTCCAAAGAGATGTGGAAGAAGATGGCGGATCTAGGATGGATGGGGCTGGTCCTCCCCGAGGAGTATGGAGGAACCGGAGGAGAGTTTATGGATCTCATTATCCTCCTTGAGGAGATGGGGAGGAATATACTGCCTTCCCCTTTCTTCTCTACTGTAGTCCTTTGCTCCCTTCCTATACTTGAATATGGAACTGAGGAGCAAAAGAAGGAGTTTTTGCCCAAAATAGCTAATGGAGAGATGATTATGTCACTGGCACTTGCTGAGCCAAGTGCTATCTATAACGCCTCAGGGATAAAAGTTAAGGCTAGCCTTCAAGGAGATGAATATGTCATTAATGGAACCAAACTATTTGCCCACGATGCTCATATCGCCGATTATCTCTTAGTGGTTACCAGAACAACAGAAGGAGCGAATCCGCAGGAGGGAATCACCCTTCTTTTGGTAGATGCTAAAAGTCCAGGAGTTACAAGTAGTGTAGTTCCCACTGCAGCTCTTGACAAGCAATGCGAGGTTATCTTTGAGGATGTTAAAGTACCCCGAAAGAATATGCTGGGTGCGCCCAACCAGGGCTGGGGCATAGTGAAGAGGCTATTAGAACAGGCCACAGTGGCCAAGTGTGCCGAGATGCTTGGCGGTGGTCAAGCTGCCTTAGAGATGTCTAACAGCTATGCCAAAGAAAGAGTACAATATGGGCGGCTTATTGGTGACTTCCAAACAATCCAAAACTACCTGGCGAATATGTGGATAGATATGGAGACATCAAGGAATATCACCTATGAGGCAGTCTGGATGGTAGGTGAGAAGCTCCCTTGCACTAAGGAGGTATCTATAGCTAAGGCATGGGTTAGTGAAGCCTTTAAGTTCATCACTGAACGGGGAGTGCAGATCCATGGTGCTATTGGCATGACTCGAGACCACGATATGGGACTCTACTATCGTCGTGCTTGGGCCTGGGACGTGCTCTTCGGTGATGCTGATTTCCACAAAGAGGTAGTCGCCCAGCAGTTGGGGCTGTGAACCTTTATGAGGCAAGAATCTTCAAATATTCCAAAGCCGGTCATGGGCTGCCCTAGGTGGGGGTGAGGCTGGATCAGGCGGCTTGGATGATGAGGGGTTTACTGCCCGAGCCTAGGTTTTATGTCTGTTGTGGATGCAGACCATCGTGGCAATCCTCTCACCATCTTGCTGTTTATTGTCATTGTCTGTGAGGAAATGTGGTGCAAGAAGGTTGAGGCCATTTCAGCATTCTCAATTACCTGCTGTGAGGGGTTTTTTACCTTGACCCCTTAGGCCTATCTAGGTCATATCCCCTCTACATTCCCGGTAAGCCCTTCTTCTCTGTTCCAATAGATGTGCTCCAGCCTCAGGAAACTACCACACAGCTTATATTGAGATGGGCTATTTACCAACATATTTTGGAATGAACCGCCCAACTGCCCCAACAGAGATAAGCATCGCCGCATCTCTCTAAAGTGACGCTCGCCCCACACCAGCCCACATTTAATACGGAACTGCTATTCTCCCCATAAGCTCACGAGCGATAATTATCTTCATAATTTGCTCGGTGCTATCAGTAAACTCTAAACCAAGACAGTCTCTCAGCCTTTGCTCAAGGGGGTATTCCTCACTGTAACCGATATGCCCATGGATAAGTATACAATCATGGATGGCCTTGAATGATACCACTGGGCAGAACCATTTGCACATGGCTGATTCCTTGGTATGGGGCAATCCCTGATCTCTCAGATATAGAGCTCGGTAACAAAGTAATCTAGCTGCCTCAATTAATGTGGCGTGCTCGGCAATTTTAAAGGAAACATCTTCAAACTTAGCTATGGGTCGACCGAAGGCGGTGCGCTGTGTGGCATAAGTTGTTGCCTCCTCCAGCGAGGCTTGGGCTAGTCCCAGAGCCATTAGCCCTAAGCCCACCCTGAAACAATCTATAGCTCCCATAGCAATGTAAAAGCCCTTGCCTTCTTCTCCAATGAGATACTTGCTGGGAAGACGCACTCCCTCCATGAAGATCGAACTGGGGGTATAAGACTTCCAGCCGGTATGCTGAAGTGCTGTTCTGGTTATCCCAGGAAGATCAAGAGGAACCCAAAAACAACTTACACCCTTAGCCCCAGCCTCGGGATCGGTCTTGGCAAATAGCATACCTACATCCGCCATGCTGCCCATGCTAATTGAGGTTTTTTCACCATCCAGGATGTAGTAATCCCCGCTTCTTATTGCTCTCGTGGTGATTGCAACAGCATCTGTACCCGCACCAGGTTCAGTGAGAGCAAAGCAACCTATCTTATCTCCCTTAATTATGGGAGATAACCATTCCCGCCACACCTCCTCGGGGCTAGAAAGGAAAAATTGGAACATTACCGAGCTTACCGGTAATAGGCTCACAGAGAAATCCACTTTAGCCAGTTCTTCTACAGCTATGCCCAAACTCACCCAATCAGCCCCCTGCCCCCCATACTTTTGGGGGAGGGTAATGCCAAAAAGCCCCATATCAGCTATCTTTTTAAACATTTCCCGAGGCAACTCACATTTAGCTCGCTCTTTAGCTGTTGGGGCCAGTTCCCTGAGGGCAAAATCTCTCATCTGCCGACGAAACATCTCCTGCGCTTCAGTAAAGCCAAAGCCTGCCATATTTACATACACCTACTTTCTAGCTACCCCCTCTATGCCAGCAAAAACCACAACCAGAGCTAGCTATGCGCCAGCTACGGGGGTCTCAAAATCGGGTTTAACCTTTGGGACCGCATGAAGAAGGGCGAAGCGAACTCTTCCCCGGAGTATTAGCCAATGCGATCGACGTTCTTAAATTCACCCAAAGGAAACTCGGCCAGCACCTCATCCTCTATCCATTTGAGGGATTGCAGCGGTGTCTTATGCCAGTTGGTGGGGCAGGCGCTGATAACCTCCACAAAGCCAAGCCCCACGTTGTCTATTTGCTTCTGAAAGGCAGTCTTAATATATCTCTTAGTGAGTCGGTAATTGTCGGGATTGGTCAGCGCACCTCGGGCACTATAGGCGCACCCCCGGAATGAGGCCGCCAGCTCGGCGGCATGCACCGTGAATCCTTCTCTTGCTGCGTCGCGTCCCAGGGGGCTGGTGCTAGTTACCTGCCCCATCACGGTAGTAGGTGCCAATTGCCCGCCGGTGGTCCCATAGTTGGTATTATTACACATAATGATGGTGATCTTTTCCCCACGAGTTAGTGCGCCAATAAGGGGACCAGCTCCAATAGCAATACAATCCCCATCTCCCTGCATGGTCCAAACAATAGTATCCGGGCGGACACGCTTGATTGCGGTGGCTGCGTCCGGGGGTCGCCCGTGGGCCGTACCTGTGACATCCAGGTTCATCAGGAATGTTCCGGTCCCGGCACAGCCCACGCCCATAACCGCAATAGCTTTGCCGTCGATACCCAGCTCCTCCAGGATCTCAGCGACGATACGCGATACAGTGGAGTGCTGGCAGCCAGCACAGGTAAGAAAAGGAGGCCCCCATAATATTTTTGGGGCCCCAAAAATCTTTTCTCTCCTTGCCCCCTTTGTCTCCTGACTCATAATAGCCTCCTTATTTCCTCCACAACTCTACTTGGCATTATCATCCCGCGTTTTTGTATCCCCCCGGCCCTCCACATCTGGTGACACTAGTGTAATCTGTCTGAGCATGCCGGGTAGTGCCGGCTCCTGGCCCTCCCCGTTGTACCAGCACTACCACACAGGGGAGATCAGCAGCAGCAATGTGCGACATCCCCTCCTGCATTAGCCCCCAGCCTCATTTCCTTGAACAAAAATTCTTTCTCCCATTTTTGGCACTCTCCTCTGCTAAGACTATCCCATGGGTGTGGTGGAAAACTTGCCCGCTGCACCTGGATTACTAGGTTTTAAAGCACAGATAAACCTCGAGGGCAAAACTTCTGACAATAACCACACCCATAGCAACGATTCTCATCAATAACTACTTCAGATGTTACCATAGTTCTCTCTCCCTAAGTAACGTCCCCCATAGTCACTCTCCTTGGGGCGAAGTTTCTTTAATGCAAATGCACCAGTAGGGCAAATTCTAACACAAGCACCACAAAACTTGCATCCTGCCTGTTTAAATGAAGAGGCACGGGGAGGGCCTATCCTAATCTTGCCATCACGAGTAACAAAATCAATGGCGCCTACCCTCTGTATCTCCTTGCAGGCTTGGATGCAGCGACCGCAGACAAGACACAGATTGTGGTCTAGGGTGATATGCTCAGCAAGCCTTTGTGGTTCGGCACGCTTGAGCCGAGGAGGAGGCAAAGGAGAGAGGGTCACCCTCAGATTATGGCGCCGGATTTACTGAACTTGCAGCGTGTTGGTATGAACAACCATGCCTTCAGCACCCTCGTGTCCCTCTTCGTATTGACCTCGACACCATCGATGGTTAGATTAATTGTATCTGACTTTCCCCTCTCGCTCAATTATGGAACCTCTCAGCCCTCCGGGAACTGGATTTTTTCTCCTACGCCTGGCTACCGCTGCACCTTTTCAGTAGCCTCGATCTTGTCCTTCTACTCTTCCACTCAGCCCAGGGAAACGCCTTTCCTCAGCTACTACTCCGCCGTCTCTAAACCTCCTGTGGCTTGAAATTTCTCTTGGCCCCATACTGCCGCTATCTTCCCACATCACCTTTACAGGGATCCCGTTGATGCCACCATGGTCATTCATATACGCCCAGCAATGGGTTGCCCCCATTGCCAAATGGAACCAGGGTACTAGCCAACGGTTCGGATAAGCCATGACGTGCTACTCACTCCAAGCCTCACCCCAGGGCAGCGGCATCTTGAGTGGCCGCTATCCTTGTAAGAAAACCATACACCCCTACTTTATGCCACCTTTTCCTCTGTTTCACAGACTGGAATAGCGGGAGTAACCAAGAGTACCAGAGGCAGGCCTGCTGCTACAAGACCTAATACAAAATTTTCAAATCTCCTTCACCTTCGCCACCTGCTTAGACAACATTTTGCAGCCTTTTGTCACGGATTCTAACCATTCAAAATGGTCGTTCAACATATTTTGCCCTATTTAACTTGTTTCAATCACATTCTACTAATAGCAGCCAGCTAGTCGTCATGCTTCATTCACATGTTAGCACTTTTTCACTTGTTTATCTCCAAGTTTGTTGAGCATAACTTGTCGGAATCTGAAAATCTTGACTACGCCTTGAAACAATGTATCCCACCATGGTGTTGCTTCATGGTAAAATAGCTTCATCGACTTTACTAGTTAATGACATGATGCCACATCAGCGTCTAAGAAAAACTTTTCAATAGGATAGTTCAAAGCACTCTAAGAAGATGTGGCCTGTTTTCTTGAGGACCCCGGCGAGAGCTGCCTGAAAATCGCCACACTTTTGGCAGATAGTCTAGCCTACTTCTTGCCAATGGGCAATTTCTCTCCATGTGTCTGTCTCACTCGGTGAGCTCGCTCAGGTAGATACACGACACTTTAAAAAGGGATGAAGGGATGCTACAATGGCTGTGTTGTGAGAATTTGCAATAGGGTAATTGTTCACCAACCCTTTCCCTCTGAGGGAGAGGGAGTAGGTGAGGGTGAGCTTCCCAATCAGGACTTTCCCTCTCCCTCCAAGGGAGGGGGATTGTAGTCAGCGGGTGAACGCTTACATGACGGGTATATGCTGAAAATCTAGAGTTTCTAGTGGCCTTCATAAGGCAAAGGCTGTAAACAGCAAGAGTACATCTCAAGCGAGATACAGAGAGTTAGCGTGAGGTTAGCTGGGGAGAGCTGAGAGGCTGAAGAGGGGTGCCGAGGGGGTTTAGTGATGGTGTACTTGCCAGATGTAGATACCTTTCATCGATTGTCGCAACAGGCTCTAATGGTGCCTGTTTTTCGAGAATTGCCTGCTGATTTGGAGACCCCGGTCTCCGTGTTCCTCAAGCTGGGCAGAGAAGCCCCGTGTTTCCTTTTGGATAGCGTGGAGGGGGGGGAGCATTTAGGCCGCTATTCCTTTATTGGGGCCAATCCTTACTTGATAACGCAAGCTTGGGAAAATGAGGGGATTGTCTACCGTAACAGAGAGATATGCAAAATTCCTTTAGACATATCACCACCAGGATCGGATCCTTTGCGCTTAGTTCAAAAACTGTTAGCCGAGCGCCAGGTTGCCAAGATCGAGGGGCTACCAGCCTTCTCGGGTGGAGCTGTGGGATACTTTGGCTATGATATAGTGAGATTTTTTGAAGAATTGCCGCCTTGTCGTTATGATGAACTCAAATTGCCGTTGGCCGTCTTTCTGTTTACCGATACTCTGGTTATCTTTGATCATGTTCAGCATCAGGTGAAGGTTATATCTAATGCCTCCGACTCAGGCAGCACCTCAGCCTATCAGGAGGCAAAAGACAAGATCGACGCCATTATCTTGGCTCTAAATCGGCCTCTACCCCAGCCGCAAATATGTTCAACAACAAAGCCCACGACGCTTGTTTCCAACTTCACTCCCCAACAGTTTGCTGACCGCGTCAACCTAGCTAAGGAGTACATCCTTGCCGGCGATGCCTTTCAAATTGTTCTCTCGCAGCGCTTGCATCGCCAGACTTTTGCCGATCCGTTCACCATCTACCGTGCCTTGCGCATGCTAAACCCTTCGCCTTACATGTTTTATTTTAATTTCGGCGATTTCCAGCTTATCGGCTCCTCTCCCGAAATGTTGGTTAAACTGGAAGGGAGAAGAGCTGAGACCAGACCTATCGCCGGAACCAGACCCAGAGGTAAAAGTGAGGCAGAGGATGAGGCAATTACGGCTACCTTGCTCGCCGACCATAAGGAGAGGGCGGAGCATGTCATGTTAGTTGACCTGGGAAGAAATGATTTAGGTCGGGTATGCAATTATGGGAGTGTAAAGGTGCCTCTATTCATGGGCACGGAAAAATATTCTCACGTTATCCACATTGTCTCCTCGGCAGAGGGTGAATTGAAATATGGCTATAATGCCTTTGATCTGCTGCGTGCCTGTTTTCCTGCTGGTACAGTTAGCGGCGCCCCTAAGATTCGGGCTATGGAAATCATCTCTGAGCTTGAGGAAACGAAACGGGGGCCCTACGCCGGCACTGTGGGTTATTTCGGCTTCGGGGGCAATATGGATACCTGCATCACTATTCGCACTATCGTTATGAAAGGCGACACTGTCTACCTTCAGGGCGGTGCCGGCATCGTCGCTGATTCTGAACCTAGGCAGGAATATGAGGAAACCCTGAGCAAGGTCAGGGTTTTAGAGGAGGCAATTCAACTTGCTGAAGGCTGGCAAGCTCATAGTTAATCGCAAAATTCCTAGCAATTCTCCCTCCCCTAGCCTCTCCCTTCAACGGGGAGGAATTTGTGCCCAGATTTTTGCCAGATACTATCAAGAGGGGAAATGATTAGGCAGGCGATTGCCAAGTTGGTTGAAGCAGAGAACCTCAATCAGGAAGAGGCAGAGGTGGTGATGGAGGAGATTATGCGTGGGGGAGCCACCCCAAGTCAGATAAGCGCCTTTCTCATCGCTTTACGGATGAAAGGGGAAACAGCCGAGGAGATCGCTGGCTGTGCCACAGCAATGCGCGCCTATACCTTGAGGGTGAAGCCGAGGCAAAGCCGACTGATAGATACCTGTGGTACTGGCGGCGATGGGGTGGGCACCTTCAATATCTCCACCGCCGTTGCTTTTGTCCTGGCTGGCGTGGGGCTTGTTGTGGCTAAGCATGGCAATCGCTCAGTATCTAGTCGGTGCGGGAGTGCTGATTTGCTTCAGGCTCTCGGCGTCAGCATCGACCTAGACCCAGAGCAGATAGCCAGGTGTATTGATGAGATAGGCATAGGTTTCCTCTTTGCCCCTCGATTGCATTTGGCAATGAAATATGCTATGATACCTCGCCAAGAGATAGGTATACGAACTATTTTTAATCTCCTTGGTCCATTAACTAACCCCGCTTCAGCCTCAATCCAATTGCTCGGGGTATGCAGGCCCGAGCTAACCGAGACTTTAGCCCAAGTGCTCCACACTTTGGGCACAAGCTCAGCTTTAGTGGTTCACGGGGCTGATGGATTGGATGAGTTATCAACCACCGGGATTAATAAGCTGACCCAACTATGCTATGGGAAGATAAAAACCTACTGGCTTGATCCGCAACAATTGGGGTTGCCTAAAGCTTCTGTAAACGAACTCTGTGGTGGCTTGCCCGAAGAGAACAGGGCCATAATGACAGCATTACTTCAAGGGGAAAGGGGACCTAAACGGGATGTAGTGCTGCTCAACGCTGCTGCCGGATTGGTGATCGGAGGCAAGGCTGAGGATTTCAAGAGTGGCCTTGACTTGGCCGCTAAAGCTATCGATAGTGGTCAAGCGATGAACAAATTGGAACAGCTTATCCAGCTTAGCCAGAGTTTTTAAACCATCTCAGCAAGAAAATATGGTGCATTTTTAGGATGGGGATATGGTTCTTAACCAGATAGTGGCTACTACACGCCGCAGTTTAATCGAACGGAAACAGCGAACACCTCAAGTTCTGCTTGAGTGCTCGGTAGGCAGAGGTGATGCCTGGCGCAATTTCCCGGCTGCACTACAGGGGGGAAGGGTTAAACTTATTGCCGAGGTCAAACGAGCCTCACCATCTCGCGGCTGGCTTTGCCCTGGACTTGAGGTGGGGACATTGGTTCATGATTACGCCCAAGGTGGTGCAGCCGCCATTTCAGTGCTCACCGAACCACACTTTTTTAAGGGCGATTTTGCTGATCTGGCCGCAGCACGCCAAGCGGTAGATTTGCCGCTGCTGTGTAAGGATTTTATCCTTGACCCTTACCAGGTATATGAAGCTCGAACTTATGGGGCTGATGCTGTTCTGCTCATCACGGCCATTCTTTCCTCCCCAGAGCTTGTCACCCTGATAGAAGTAGCTCATCATTTGGGAATGTCTGCTCTAGTTGAGGTGCATAGTGAAGCGGAGATAGAAAAAGCTATGGCTGCCAAGGCAAAAATTTTAGGCATTAACAATCGCAACCTAGTCGACTTTAGCGTTGATATCAACACAACCTTTAAATTGCGCCCTTTGATTCCCCCCGGAATCATCATAGTCAGTGAAAGCGGCATCAAGTCCTTGGCCGATATTCTTGCCCTAGAGGCGGCTGGCGTCAATGCAGTATTAGTCGGCGAGACATTGGTTACCAGTGCCAATCCCCAAGCCAAACTCAGAGAGCTTGGGGGCTAGATAAACCCCAAAAGTCTAGCAACTTTTTGGGGACCCCCGATAAATTTGATCTTGAATCACCGGGGTGGGCTAGCTATACCACCCTGAGAGGGTTGGCTTGATTTAGATGGTAAGGGTTAAAATTTGCGGCATAACCAACCTGGAGGATGCTCTGGCCGCGACCCAGTGGGGGGCAGATGCTTTGGGCTTCGTTTTTGCCCCTAGCTCAAGGCAGGTAACCCTCAAGCACGCCCAAAGCTTGATAGCACAACTACCTCCTTTTGTCTTGAAAGTAGGTGTCTTTGTAGATAGCAACTTAGCGATGGTGCAACAGGTTATGTCTGCTTGTGGCTTGGATGTGGCCCAATTGCACGGTTCGGAGAACCCCGATTTTTGTCAGGCACTTTTCCCCCGAGTGATAAAATCGTTTAGGGTAAAGGATGAATCGACCTTAGCTCTTTTACCTCAATACAAAGTAAGTGCTTACCTTCTGGATAGTTACCATCCCCATCTGATGGGTGGCAGCGGGCAAAGCTTCAACTGGGATATTGCTAAGCAGGCAACCCAATATGGGCCGATCATATTGTCAGGAGGACTCGGTCCCGATAATGTACGCCAAGCTATCAGCAAAGTAACTCCTTATGCCGTTGATGTCTCCTCCGGGGTAGAGAGAAGCCCGGGTAAAAAGGACCACCGAAAGATGCGCGCCTTTTTGAGATTATGTAAGGAGGAGAATTGAGCTTACCTGATGCCCGGGGATATTTTGGCCGCTATGGGGGTAAGTTTGTGCCCGAGACAGTGATGGGCGCTCTTGCTGAATTGGAGAGGGCTTATGCTGAAGCTCGTGCCGACTCTAGCTTTTGGAAAGAGTTTGAATCGCTGTGTCATGACTATGTGGGTCGCCCCACACCCCTCTATCCCGCCCAGCAACTGACCGCTAAGCTAGGTGGAGCTACTATCCTCCTCAAACGAGAAGACTTAGCCTTTACCGGCGCTCACAAAATCAATAATGCCTTAGGTCAAGGACTGTTGGCAAAAAGAATGGGTAAAAAGCGAATAGTAGCTGAAACTGGCGCCGGCCAACATGGGGTGGCAGCGGCCACAGTGTGTGCTCAGTTCAACTTAGAATGCGTTATATATATGGGGGAGGAGGATATCCACCGCCAAGCCAGCAATGTTTTCCGCATGAAGCTATTGGGGGCTGAGGTGCACCCTGTGACGGCGGGCAGCCGTACCTTAAAGGAGGCCATTAGTGAAGCCATCCGCGATTGGGTAACCAATGTCAAAAACACTCATTTCCTGTTAGGCTCAGTGGTGGGGCCTCACCCTTATCCGATGATGGTGCGAGATTTCCAATCGATAATTGGGCAGGAGACAAAGAAGCAGATGCTGGCCAAATTCCAGCGATTGCCCGACTGGATCATCGCTTGCGTTGGCGGGGGGAGTAATGCTATAGGCATCTTCTCCCCCTTTATTGAGGATAAAAGGGTTAAACTTACCGGAGTGGAGGCAGCGGGGAGAGGGCTCAAGATGAGCCAGCACGCCGCCTCACTGGTTGAGGGTAGGGTCGGGGTCATCCACGGAACCAAGTCATATCTACTACAAGATGAGCATGGCCAGATAATGTCCACCTATAGCATTGCCCCGGGGTTAGACTACCCTGCGGTGGGGCCAGAGCATGGCTATTTGAAGGATAGCGGCCGTGCCACCTATGTGACCGCTACCGATAGTCAAGCTTTGGAGGCTTTTGAGCTCCTCTCCAAGACTGAGGGGATAATCCCTGCCCTAGAGCCAGCACATGCCATTTACTATGCTGCCAAGTTAGCCACCCAATTGCCCCCCCAGACATTAATGGTGGTTAA
The DNA here is from genome assembly GCA_002352365.1 of Dehalococcoidia bacterium UBA2777. Classification (GTDB taxonomy): domain Bacteria; phylum Chloroflexota; class Dehalococcoidia; order UBA2247; family UBA2777; genus UBA2777. The sequence goes on from DEIJ01000081.1 coordinate 14,784, forward strand.
TCTGTCCGGCCGGGGTGATAAGGACTTAGATATTGTATGGCAAGCTCTACAGGAAAATCGATGAGCCGCATCGCCACTGTGTTTGCTAAGCCGGGGCATAAAGCGCTAATCGCTTACCTTACCATAGGCTACCCGTCAACAAAGGCCACGCTCCAGATAGTCCCTGCCTTAGCTAGTTGGGGATGTGATATTGTTGAGCTAGGCATCCCCTTCTCTGATCCTCTTGCCGATGGCACCACTATCCAAAAGGCAAGCTATCAAGCACTTAAGCAAGGAGTGACACCAAAATCCTGCCTTGACATAGCCTCCCAATTGCGGCTCGCGGTTGATATCCCGCTTGTGTTTATGACCTACTACAATCCGGTGTTCAATTTTGGAGTGGAATTATTCTGCCGCAGTTGTGCTACTGCGGGGGTTGATGGCTTGATTGTTCCCGACTTGCCCCCTGAGGAAGGCCAGGAATTGGAACTCTCCACCTCAGAGCATAACCTTGACCTTAGTTATCTCCTGGCTCCTACTAGCGATGAGGAGCGCATTGATCTAGTAGTCAACAGGTCTCGAGGCTTTATCTATCTTGTTTCCCTCACTGGAGTTACTGGTGCCAGAGAGAAACTGCCCCCAGAGCTTGAGGGCTTCATATTGAGGGTGCGACATAAGACTGCCAAGCCACTGTGTGTTGGTTTTGGCATCGCTGGAGCGCTAGAGGCTCAGCGAGTAGCCAAGATAGCAGATGGAGTAATCGTAGGAAGTCGTATCATTCAGTTGATCGAAGGCCAAGAACCAATGGCAGAATTGGGCTATTTTATTGGCAGCCTAAGAGAGGCTCTTTCCACATACGACTGAGAGAAGGGTCTCTATCACTATCCCAGATCTCCTCTCATCCCAATTTGAGGTTAGGGATCACATCCAAGTCCCAGCCATTCACTTTGTCGGCTTGAAGGTGGAAGTAGCCACAGGCGGCAATCATGGCTGCATTGTCGGTACACAAGCTGGGAGGAGGAAAACGAACTAGGATTGGAGACCTGGAGAGCATAGTTTCACCGAGCAGCCGATTGGCAGCTACACCTCCAGCAAGAAGAATCTGCTTCACCTGACATCTGGTGGCTACCGCTATCGTCTTGGTGACCAGAACATCTATTACCGCCTCTTGGAAATCACCGGCAAGGGAGGCAATTTCCCCATCGCTTTGCTGCTGAACTCCCCCTTTCTCGGTTATTAAATGAAGCACCGCTGTCTTCAGGCCACTGAAACTGAAGTCATCGCTCCCCTTAAGCCAGGCACGGGGGAGGTGGTAAACCGGGGCATGCCTAAGAAGCGCCACCTGTTCAATGGCAGGACCCCCAGGATAGCCTAGCTCCAGAATTCTGGCCACCTTATCGAAGGCTTCACCAGCAGCATCATCTCGACTCCTGCCTAAAAGGGAATACTTCCCGTGGTCTTCCATAAGAATCAGGTCAGTATGGCCTCCGGAGACGATGAGGCAAATAGCTGGGAAGGTGGGGGGCTCAGCGCCCATAAGCCAATTGGCATAGATATGCCCCTCGAGGTGGTTTATGCCCAAGAGAGGCAAATTCCACGCCAAAGCTACCGCTTTAGCTACATTTACTCCTACCAATAGTGAGCCGGCAAGTCCTGGCCCGATGGTGATGGCAATAGCAGAAAGCTCCTCTACTCTTATCTTCGCCTCGGCTATTGCCTGTCCAATTATAGGTATAATCGTTAACAGATGCTGGCGAGAGGCAACCTCAGGAACAATGCCACCGTAGCGGGCGTGGATATCTACTTGGGAGGCAACAAGATTGGAGATAATCTTGGTGCCATCCTCAACTACCGCGACAGCAGTTTCATCACAAGAGGTCTCGATACCGAGAATTTTCATAAGCTTCCTGTAACTGTTGATATCTAGGTGATGATAACCTATAATTTTACCACAAACATATGCCGCATCGGAATGTATAAAACACCACGGGGCACCCAAGACATTCTACCGGCCGAACAGGCATACTGGCGATTTATCGACCAGCAAGCTTCTATTTTATGCCAGCGCTATGGCTATCAGCGCATCGACACCCCTGTTTTCGAGGAGAGCGGCCTATTTTATCGCAGTATAGGCGCGGGGACAGATATCGTAGATAAGGAGATGTATACCTTTGAAGACCGTAGTGGCACGAAGATGACCCTGCGCCCTGAAGGCACGGCACCAGTTTGTCGAGCGTATATAGAGCATGGCATGCATAACCTGCCCCAGCCAGTAAGGCTTTACTACTTCGCCCCTATCTTCAGGTATGAACGACCTCAAGCAGGGCGATACCGGCAGCATTATCAGTTTGGTGTTGAAGCCTTAGGTGATGCCGACCCAAGCTTAGATGCTGAAGTCATTGACTTGGCGTGGCAATTCCTTGCTTCGCTGGGAATGAAGATGCTTGTTCTTCAGGTAAATAATATCGGCTGCAAGCTGTGTCGGGGGGACTATTTACCGCGCCTCAAGCAATACTACTCAATGCACAGCGAAGCTCTATGTCCAAATTGCCAAGTTAGGCTGGAGCGCAGTCCCTTGCGACTGCTGGATTGCAAGAATCCTTCATGTCAACAAATAGCCCAAAATGCTCCCAAAATTATAGATCATCTTTGCCCCCAATGTGACAGCCACTTCAAGCAAGTTAAGGGATACCTTGCCTACCTAGAAATACCTCTCGAGATCAACCCTTACCTAGTGCGTGGCTTGGACTACTATAGCAGCACTGTTTTCGAGATCCAGCCCGAGGGAGGGGGGGCACAGAGCACCATAGGTGGTGGTGGGCGGTATGATAATCTCATTGAGGAGTTGGCGGGGAGAGCTACTCCGGCTGTTGGCTTTGCCGCCGGGATTGAACGGATTATCCTCAATATGCAAAAACAGGGCATCGAACCTCCGCCTATTCCCCAACCAAAGGTCTATGTTGCCTATCTGGGTGAAGAAGGGAGCAGAGAAGCGGTGAAATTGGTGGCTAGATTGCGCCGAGCCGGGCTCGGTGCAATCAAGGCCCCGGGGGGCAGGAGCTTAAAAGCACAACTAAAGCAGGCGAACAGTTTAGGAGCAGCTCAGGTGGTGATTATTGGTGAGGAGGAGGCAAAAAGGGGCAGTATAATACTCCGGGATATGGAAAAGGGAGACCAAAAGGAAATTCCCCAGCAAAAAGCAGTAACCCTACTCCGCGATTTTTATGTATAGCAAACCTACTGGTAATAGCCAGCTACACCACTAAAATCTTAATGGAAACTACCGCTGATCGTACCTAGTGTTCCCTAATCCACTGGATGATTTCGTCTTTCAGGAAGGCTCGTTTCCACCCTATCCTATGGCAAGGCAACCCCTGATCTATAAGCTTATACAGGGTTTGGTGGCAGACACCGAGGTACTCCTGGACTTCCCCAGTGGTAAGGAACTCTCGCGATACATCCTGGCTTAAGCTCTTTCTTACTTTCCTTACTCTGTTCACCTTACTTTCTCTTAATTATATCAGAAGCTCAGACAAAAGTAAACAGTTTGTGCTTGAGTTTGTTTCACTACTATCGATGAATACTATCGCAAGTCAATATCCAGGTTGACAAGACAAAGGGGCGAAGATTATGCTTACAGAGAGATGGGACTCTCTTTTAGCTTGCTTGGGAGAGATAGGATAGCGATAGTGGAGTTATTTGGGATCATAGGCGGGGGTTATCGAACGGCAAGATATGTTGATACCCTCAGCGGCTTGCGGAATAGCAAGAGAGTTAAGGCGGTAATTTTGAACATCGATTCTCCGGGGGGCTCAGCTGGGGCCTCGGATTCCCTCTATTCGGCTATTGCCAAGTTGGCTGCCCAAAAACCAGTGGTTGCTTTTATCAGTGGTAGCGCTGCTTCAGGAGCTTACTTGGCAAGTTGTGCTGCTACCAAGATAGTAGCTATTCCTAGCTCCATAGTGGGTTCTATTGGGGTTATCTCCATAAGACCAATATTGCTGGAGTTGCTGCACAAGGTTGGCATCCAAGTTAATGTGACCAAAAGTGGTCAATTTAAGGACATGGGGGCTTTCTATCGCTTGCCCACTACAGAAGAAGAGCAGAAGGAGCAAGACTTAGTCGATCAAATTCAGGACAACTTCGTCAGTGTAGTAGCTAAATCAAGACACCTCGACCCCCAGGTAGTACGACAGTGTGCTACTGGAGAGGTGTTTATAGCTGCAAAGGCTAAACAACTCGGGCTTATTGATGAAGTGGGTGACTTTGACGTCGCCCTGGACATAGCTGCCCAGTTGGGGAAGGTGCCACGGCGGTCGTTCTATGCCAGGCCACCAAAAACATTAATTGAAAGGCTACTCTCCAGGCTTACCTCTTCCTTAGCGGTAATCAGGCGCTCAAGGCCCTTTATAGGTCTGCTGTAATAGCAAAGCATCCTGTTCCAGATTGGGACTCTCACAAATGACCAGACCCTTTGCCCCCCGCTCTTTTAACACTTTGAGCAATTCCACATATTGAAGATCTGATTCTTTGAGGTCTAAATGCCTTATCTCACCCTGTCTCCCGTAAGCAATCCCCGAAAGGTGGATGTGCATACTATCCAGGGATTTCTTGCCCAGCTTTTGCTCCACTTGATCCAAAATAGCCCCAAATTCAGCATAGGAATTAGCTTTCCCAGTGCGGGCATGCCAGTGAGCAAAGTCAAAGCAAGGGGCTACCCCTTCCAGTTCACTACTTAAGCTCAAAATCTCCTCCAGGGTACCAAACTGACTGGTTTTGCCACTAACCTCAGGCCGGAGCAGCACCCTATTGCCCTCCTTCCTCAATCTCTCCACCGTTTCTTCCAGATGTTTCCTCACTGTGGCCAAAGCTTTGGCGGGAGGGTCACCGAGGTAGAAGGCGGGATGAAATACCACACTCTCACCTCCAAAGATTGCTGCTATGCGAGCGGTGTGCACCAGTCTATCTTGACTGGCAATAATCTTCTCCTCCTCACGGGCATTTAAATTTATAAAATAGGGAGCGTGAGCAGAAAGTTTGATTCCCCTTTTAGTCGCTACCTCCCCCACAGAAACAGCTCCCTTTTCGCTCATTTTCACCCCTTGCACAAATTGCACCTCAAGACAACCCAGACCGAGTTCAGCAATACGCTCAATCCCTGCCTGAGTGGTAGCTGATTCAGCGCTCCGAGGAATACCTGCAGTACCAAAAACAAGCTCGGCCATCTTCTTCGCCTCAGACATTCTATTATAGCTCTCTCGAAGCATTTTACAAAACCTAGCCATTTTATGGTAAAATACTTTAAAGGTAAAGGATTTGGTGTGCGGCCTTTAATAGGCCAAGGGTGATGACGGAACTCGGGGGTAAGTTTCCTTCCATTAATAGTGCCGATGTAGCTACCAAGGGGGAGGCGATTCAGCACTTAAAGCAAGCCATTTCCGATGGTAAGCATTGGTATGTCACCTTGCTTGAGTCTGTTAAGCTGTGGGATAGTGCCGAAGAGATCTACAATGGACGCCACTATCGTTATCTTATTGATGCCGAGGCATTTGATTGGCTGTTGCTTATTGAGCGCCTGTGCTCAGAGGTGGATGGCCTCCTTCCGGAGGGAGAAAAGACCAATCTACTTTTCTTCGCCGAACCACCTATTGAGCTGGCTAAAGATGAGTTCAGGGAGCTTATCGGTCCCACAAAATACCGAGCCTTTCTAAATTACTTCTATGGAGTAACTATAGAGGAGGCCTTGGTCCTGGTGGTTGAGGAGGAGGTGTGCAAAGAGCACAGTATCCTTGCCTTTGGTCAGGAGAATTATATCCAACAAGAAGTCTACCGACGCATCTATGGGGCTGATATGATCACCCTATTGCATCAGTTCAGAGATGAAAAGGGTTATTCTCATGATGGGTTTATTACCCTGGCAGAGCAGAGGGAGTTTACCTACTGGCTATTTAAGTATCGCCTAAAACAAAGTGATAAAGCAAAAGCAGCCAGTGATACTAAGAAGGCTTTGGCGTATTTTCGGCAGCAGAGGGAAAAGCACCCAACAAGAGACGACAATTCCCCTTCATCTGAAGGGGTGGAGAGAAAGAAGGCTTACTTTTAAACCCAATGGCCTCATTTGGAATAAACGAGCGGGATGCTGATCTTGGGGAACTTGGCCAGCTCTGATTTTAAGGCGTTGACAAAATCTGTTTCTACAGCCAGCTTTGCCTGGTTTATTGCGCCAGCCACCTCTAGCGCATGGCTAGAGCCATGTCCTATTACCACTACACCATCTACCCCGAGCAAGGGGCCGCCACCAAAAACATCAGCCCAATTAGCTAGACTGAGTAAATTAGTAGTTACGAGGTTGATCTCCTCCGGGGGCATGTAGGGTGCTAAGGAGGCTTTTAGCCAAGTGGCCATGGTTGTCCCTAAACCTTCACAGAACTTTACCAACACATTGCCCACGAATCCATCACAGACAACCACATTGGCTCGCCCCAGAGGTATATCTCTCCCCTCTATATTGCCAATAAAATTCAGTCCGCTGTGGAGAAAAAGTTGATACGCTTTGCGCACCAGGTTATTACCTTTGGCTGGCTCAACTCCGACACTGAGCATGGCGACACTGGGGTCGGAGATATTGAGGAACTTTCGGGCAAAGACACATCCGATAAGGGCGAAATTGAGCAGTTGATGCGGCTTACAATCAACATTAGCCCCCACGTCCACAATTACAGTATTAGGGGCAAAGCCCAGAATTGGCCCACCAATTATAGGACGCTCTATACCTTCGAGAGTGCCGAGGAGCTGAAGAGCGCTGGTGATGACGGCTCCGGTGGAGCCCATGCTGACCATGGCATCTGCCTCGCCCGTTTTCACTAGCTTAGCGGCGACATTTACTGTGGCTTCGGATTTACGGCGGAGCGCCAACACCGGGGACTCATCCTCGCTAACAAACTCGTCAGCCCCAATACAACTAATTGGCAGTTGAGCCACCTGATGCTTGCTTAGTTGTGTGCAGATAATAGAAAGGGGCCCTACTAAAATGATCTCTACGCTACCTCGTTGGGCAGCTAAAACTGCTCCGTTTACTATTTCATCAGGGGCATAATCTCCCCCCATAATATCCACTGCTATCCTTACTAACTGCCTGACCAATTTTTACCTCCATCTATCAAATCACCCCCGATTAAGAATAACGAGGATGTTGGGCTACAATGATACAATTGAGAGCAATTATATGTGCTTACCACCGCACGTGTCAAGCGCTACAGTTTATGCACCAGGACATCGTTACCAAAGAGTTTAGAAATTTCCTCATCAATACCCAGAATTAACAGCTCTGAGGTCGAAAACTTGTGTTAAGCATCTCCTTAACCTCCCCTTAAAAACCTTGCCCTGGCCATTTTTGTCTCTCACTTCTTAAATGGAGTCTTCTCAATCGATGTTTACCTCGAAAATAGATTTCCCATGTGTCATTGCGACCCTGAG
>DEIJ01000081.1:22371-22824 GCA_002352365.1 Dehalococcoidia bacterium UBA2777
GCGCCAAGGCCGCCAAGAGATAAAAGCTTATCCAAGGCCAAGCTCTTGGAAATATTCCGGGAAATAGACTGGTTCCAGCCAGCCGGTAACTGGAACTAGCCTTCCATTCTGAACCTGAAGTATTATCTCATGATTAAATGCCCACGGTGTCCTAGGAGTCAAGGTCACTGGAGGCCCTAGCCCAGTATCAAGGTCCTTTATGCTGAAAAGGCCATCCCTGACAGCACGCCGATCCAGGTTCTCATATCCAACCTTTTCCAAAGCTTCCCTTATACCTTCAACTACAATGTCCATTAGAGCTGGTGTGAATAGATAATATGAGGTAATCTTCTCTGGTTCCCAGCCACGATACTTCTTGGCTAACTTACTTACGAACTCCATCCCAGGTAACCCCTTCACCATATTAGTAGGGAAATATTTCACATTATAAAATCCTTCGCTATCTTCCTTTCC
>DEIJ01000099.1:0-338 GCA_002352365.1 Dehalococcoidia bacterium UBA2777
GAGCAGCTCCATTTGGAGGTCGGAGATTTTATTGAGGCAAAAGTTGAAGATGGGAAGATCATGATGGTTCCCCAAAAACTAACTAACAAGGGTGAGGCTATTCCTCTCAACGATGAAGAACAGGAGATCCTCCTTAAGGCAAAGAGAAAGATCGACCGCATCAAGGAAGACTTCATCCACTCTGAAGGGTTAACTCAGGAGGAGGCAAAGATAGCTGCTAAAGTGGGTCTTATTGACCCGGAGCAGGTCTGGTGGTGGACCGAGGAATGGCAAGAGGGAGAAAGGAAGGCGGAGAAGGAAATCAAGGAGGGAAGAGTTCACGGCCCATTTACCACTAT
>DEIJ01000099.1:398-4359 GCA_002352365.1 Dehalococcoidia bacterium UBA2777
AACCGCCCATGATGGTTTACTTCACTGACGACTTCACTGAAGGCTATGAGAAATTACCTCCTCCTATCCGAAAGAGAGTGGATGAAAAGTTGAACTTGCTCCTCCTAGACCCACGCCATCCTTCCCTACGGATTAAGAAAATGAAGGGCTTTGAAGGAATTTGGGAAGGAAGAATCTCACGAAGCTATCGTTTTACCTTCCAGATGGAAGAAGATGCCTATATCTTAAGGAAAGTCGGCACCCATGAAATCTTTAGAAAGCCTTAAGGTTACGGGCCTGCACCGCTTCCTCCAGGCTAATAAGCTCGCTGAGATTGCGCTTGTGCTTTAACGCAAGCTTGAGGGCAGTGATCTCTTGCTCGGTGCAATGGGACAGATTAGCTAAGGTACGATGTTTGACCTTTCCGTTTTGGCGAAAGGATTCCCTTAAGGAGGTGTCGGCAATAGGTGTTGCCATGTTGGGTTGAGTAGCTAGTATCGACATACATGCTAGCTACAATTGTGGCACATTCAGAGTAAGACCTCAACAGGTATGTCAACATTATTAGTGGCTATATCATTGCTCAATAGCTAGCTATAAAGTGAACCTGTTATGGCGCTTTTGGGGCTGGAAGATCCGTTTCATGGGGGAAGAGCGGACAACCAAGTCTTGCCTTTGCCTTGTCTTGAGCAGGGGGCAGCAGGTTATCTGTTGAGGGATATCTCCCCCAAGCTCCATTTGCAGGGGCTAGAGATACTCCATATGGCAGCCAGGGGGATGACGGCTGTGGCTCTTCAAAACTTACCCTTTGGCCTACTTTGCAGCCAGCTCCAAGCCGCGGCGAAATGCTTGTCTATTAAGCTCAAGCCTGTGGCCTTGGTACCTTCTCTCAAGCTCAGTTTCGATAGCTTTGATAGGCACTGTTCTCGCCCTCTCTATGTATGCTCCCAGCAGGATCAAGTTGTTAACCAGAGGATCGCCCAGGCTTACTGCCACTTCCAGTCCTGAGATAAGAAGTAAGGCTATATCTTGCCTTGGCTCTTCCAACTTCAGTCCGGACTTCTCCGCAATCAGTAACCCACCCTTCTCAAGCCGGGACTGGAAGGCTTCAAATTGGGAGCTCTCAAGTACTATCGCCGTCTTCACTTGATCCAATATTGGACAGTCAACTTCCTCGTTGGAGAAAATGACGGTGCATTCTACAGGCCAACCCCGCCTAGCCCCAGCATACGACGGTATCCATGATACATACTTGTAGTGGTGCTGAGCAGCCCAGGCGAGAACTTGCCCTGCCACAAGTACCCCTGTGCCACCGATTCCTGCCATGATAATTTCATCGCCCAAAGAGGTTTTCTCTTCCATCTTTCTTTGCCCCCTATGTAATCTCGCCGAGGTTCTTGAATTCACCAAGGGGAAACTCTTTAACTGCTACCTCATCTATCCATTCCAGGCATTCAACAGGAGTGAGGTGCCAGTTAGGTGGGCATGCCGAAATCACCTCAACAAAGCTAAAGCCCACCTTATTTATCTGCTTCTCAAAAGCAGTTCTGATAAACTTTTTGGTTCGCTGGTACCAGGCCCCAGTAGTGAGAGCACCTCGGGCACTATAAGCGGTGCCCCGAAATGTGGCAGCAAGTTCGGCAGTATGTATGGGGTATCCTCCCAACTCACTACTGCGACCTTTGGGGGTAGTACTAGTTACCTGTCCCATTACAGTAGTGGGGGCAAGTTGTCCTCCCGTGGTGCCATAATTGGTATTGTTGCACATTATAGTGGTAAACTTCTCACCCCTGGTCAAAGCTCCGATAAAAGGCCCCGCTCCTATGGCCACGCAATCGCCATCCCCCTGAACTGTGAACACAAGGGCATCGGGCCGGAGCCTCTTTGCGGCGGTAGCTATATCCGGGGCACGACCGTGAGGGGCAAGAATGGCATCAATGTTGGCAAAGAACATGGGACCACCATGGCAGCCCACGCCAATAACTACAATGGTTTTACCACCAAGCCCAAGTTCCTCAACAACCTCAAAGACCATACGCCCCACTACGGGATGCTGACACCCCGGGCAGGATGGAAAGGGGAAACCTGCCAGAGCGGGTTTTCCTACCACCTTTTGCTTAGTTTCAGTAGCACTCATGACAATAACCTCCTGATCTCCTTGAGCACTATGCCAGGCATAATCATTCCTCCGTCGGTGGGCAGGTGGCGAGCCCACATCCCCAGGAAATGGACTGCACCTCGATTCTCTGAAGCTATTCTGACATCTTCAACCATTTGTCCTTGGCTATCTTCCACTACCAAAAAAATGGAGCCAGCTATTGCCTTATTCTTAATCGCCTGATGCGGAAACGGCCATAGAGTTATAGGCCGGATCAGCCCTACCTTGAGTCCTTCATCTCGTGCCATCCTGACCGCCCGTTTACATGACCGGGATGGGTATCCGTAGGCTACCAGAACAAGATCAGCATCCTCCACATGATAGGCTTCATATCTAACCTCTATCTCCGCCATCTTGTGGTATTTCTCTTCAAGGTGCTTCAAAAAAGAGATATAGTTAGGGTAAAGTGGCATGGGAAGGATGCCTGGAGCATTGTGCAGAAAACGGCGCACCTTATCTTTTTGCTCATCCCGACCTCTTAGCGCCCACTCCTTTTCCGGCAAAGGTTCAAAATCGAATGATCTTATCTCCAGGCTTTCCACCATCTGCCCTATAAGGCCATCAGTGAGCACCACGACTGGATTGCGGTACTTATCGGCCAGATGAAAGGCAAGGGCTACAAAATCGTGGTTCTCCTGCACTGATGATGGGGCAAGGACGATGTTGTTATATCCCCCTGGCCCCCCACCTCTGGTAACGCAAGTATAGTCCATCTGAGCATGCCTAATACTACCTGCCCCAGGTCCACCACGCTGTACCATGACCACTACGCAAGGTAACTCAGTAGCCACTATTTGGGATAGACCCTCCTGCATTAATCCCCAGCCTGGGCTTGATGTCGAGGTTATCACCCTGAAGCCAACTGCTGCTCCTCCACAGAGCATATTTATGGACCCTGTTTCAGACTGAGACTGGACGAACACCTTGCCCCTCTCGGGGAACTCACGGGCAAACCAGTCAGTGATTTCATTTTGAGGAGTAATGGGATAACCAAAGAAAGCATCACAGCCACCGCTCAGCGCTCCCCAACCCACAGCCTCATTTCCCTGAACAAGCATCTTCTCAGCCATCATACTATCCTCCTAACTTCTCATATAGGCTTCATGCCCAGCCCAAAATGGTTGATCCTTCTACATATCACCCTTACTCTCCCATCGGGCACTATGTCCATTGCCTTCCTATCAGGGCAGCAAACTGTCTTACCCTGACAAATCCTCTAATCAAACTCCATGACGCCGGGAAATTCATACCACTGATCACTAACAGGCAATATCTTTTGCTGCCGAACCTGATACATACGCGAGCCACTAGCAAGGTAAGGCTTTTTCTCGCTCATAGTTATCGGGGGCAGAATACCCCCTACATCGACACCCCTTATACCGCCACCGAACAGAGCATCCCTGACAGCACGCCCATCCAGATTCTCATAGCCAACATTTTCTATGGCGAACCTTATCGCTTCAGCCGTGACTACTGCCACCGCCCATGCGCATGATGGATAACAGGGGACTAGATCCGTCCGCTCCCAGCCCCTGTACTTCTTGGTCAGAGCAAAAATCAATTCCTGCCCTGGTATCCCCTCTTCCCATATGGAGGCAGCTATTCTTTCATTATACCACCCTTCAGCTTCCTCCCTAATGACACCTGCTTGCAGAGAATCATCTAAACACCACTGGGTGTGGCATAACTTTATCCCCCTTTTTTGGACATCCAACCTGGCAGCGTCCTTCACTACTGTAGCCAGTGTTGCCCCACAGGTCGTGACCATGATAAGGTCTGGTTTTTTACCTGCCAGCCTCAGCCACTCGGTGGTAGTATCAATAG
>DEIJ01000099.1:4479-4810 GCA_002352365.1 Dehalococcoidia bacterium UBA2777
TAAGGGGGCGTTCCTCAAACCAGTTGTCCACAAAATAATCAATGGCTGCTGCTGACTCATCCCCCACCGAGGGGCCACCTGCAAATATCCACTGGAGAGGGCAGGTAATCATACCCCCTTCCAAGCCAGTCCCTCCTATTATTGGTATCTCATCTCTTACAAGGGAGGGTGCCAATGCAATCGCCTGAAGCGAGAGCCAGGACCATGCTGCCACAACACCCGCTGCCTTGAATCTCCTGTGGGCAATTATCGCTCTGGGTACCGGAGCAGTGCCTGTCTCTTCCCAGATAACCTCAAGTTCGACCCCATTAATGCCACCCTGTTCATTTAT
>DEIJ01000099.1:4941-8357 GCA_002352365.1 Dehalococcoidia bacterium UBA2777
CCACAAGACCCAAGCCAAACCTTTTCAATCCTTTCCTCATTTTTGTCACCTTCGTAGATAAAGTTCTTCGACCCCTTGCATCTTTTCCATGTTCAAATACCTCCTCTCGGGAATTTTCAGCTTTCCTGCTTTCGCCGCTAGTCATCTCATATCCCCCCATAGTCCATTGCGTCGCTTCGGCTTCCCAGGGACTGCCGGGAAACTTCATCTCCAATTCCCCTGGCTCACAGTTAAGCAGGCAGTGCCTTCTGGCTCAAATAGCAGCACCTTCTTTGCCCTGTTCTCCCAAAGCTCAAAATCTTTTGCCCACTTCCCCTTGAACCATGATGCGAGGCCCGGCTATGGTGCTCGGTAGCTCCTGACGCCCAGGTGACGCGGGGTTTGACGGAGAGTCGGTGAAACCTGATGCCAGGCTGGATGGCACCCGTAGCTTGTATGTGCGGTCGATGCCTGAGGTTTTAGAATCTACCCCCCAGTTCCTTGTAGTCGCAACTTCTATCAAATTCAACAAATTCGGTTATAGGCATCATCAGCCCGTTCTGAACCTGATAATATCGCACGTGACGAACAAGGTAGGGTTGATCCTCGCTGAGACATACAAAAGGCACCAGCCCGGCTACATCTGTGTGTCCCAGCTCCGCCATGGCATCCCTGACAACTCTTCCCGTCAGATTCTCATATCCTACTCTCCCTAGAGCCATGCCCAAGGCCTTAGCCACAACCTTACGACATACTATACTTCCTACAGCATAATGCCCGGACAGTTTCTCGACACCCCAGCCACGATATCTGTTGGCTATTTCTATAGCGTTATCCACTGCCGGTATCCCTTTTGCATAAATCGGTGGGTGGGGTTTTGAGATATACCACCCGTCCACAGTTTTCTTTCCCGCTGCCCTGACTATCCATTCCTCAATGCCAGGTGCATAAGTGCAGAGCCTTACCTCCTCTTGTTGAACCCCGAGTCTGTAGGCATCCTTCAAAAGAGTCACCAATGTTGCTCCAACCGCACACACATAGACCCAGTCTGGTTTTTTGTCTACTAGCCTGAGCCATTCGACAGAGGTATCAATAGCTCCGAAGAGAGGTATCACTTCATGACCGACAAACTGAACCCCTACTTCGTCAGCAAGCCGAGCAGCCTCTGATATCTCCCAACCTGCAGCCTCATCGTGGAAAATGATCCCAACCCTAGGAAGACGTTGCTCAGTCCAATTCCCCTTAACCCATTTCATAAACTGAATGAATTCAGGGCCGGCTCCAACGAGCATACCAAATATCCAATTGACAGGCTTGGTTAGCATGTCTCTGTTATACTCGGCAATATATAGCACTGGAATTTCGTCTTTTGCCTGTGCTGGTGCCAATGTGACCATAGGAGTCTGCAGAGCCTCGATTTCGAGTACTACCCCCGCGTCCTTGAACCGCTTATGAGCAGTGATGGTTGAAGCTATTGATCCCTTGGTCTCCTCCCAGAGAGCTTTTACCCTGACTCCAGCAATCCCACCTTCCTCCTCGTTTAGATACTTTATGCCGTCTAGAATCCCAGCGAAAGCTGGCGTAGTAGTAGTGGCCAATGCACCGGTAAAAATAGCTCGCACCCCTATCTTCACCTCCCTTTCCGCTGGCCCAGCCTCGCAGGCCGGAATAGTAGCAGATAGGATTAGCGCCAGAGACAGCCCCACCGCTACAAGACCCGATACAAACCTTTTCAACCCTTTCCTCATTTTTGTCACCTCCGTAGATAAAACTCCTCGCCACCTTCGCTCATTTTCCATCGCCAGCTATCTCCTCTCAACATCCTTCCCTTTCCCCTTTGCTTATCTCATGATATGCTACTCCATTCACATCTCCACCTCTCCACCTCAATCACAGCATACCTTGCCATTGAGTTTCATTAATATGTACATGTCAGAACCTGATTTAGATGTAAACGAGCGCTGCATTTGAATTTTGCTGATTCTTGAATGGAATTATAGCCTAAAAATTTTCTCTGCGTCAAGCTGATTTGCCACATTTGGTTTCAAATATAGGGCATCCCTCTAGATATAAATGCGTGTAATCATCGGTTATTGCCAAGTTTAACTTATTAGTTATTACTTATTCACCCTTTCTATCTAAGGTTCAGTTCTATCATAGATATAGAATTTGGGTATTATTCAGCCCTTCTTGCTCTACTTCTATTCGAAGAGTTCGGCATGATAACCAAAACCAAAAGTGTAATGGATGAGAAGGCTAAGCAGGACTTTCAAGAAAAGCGATCAATAGCTGGGATACCGGGCGATGCCTGCTCCAGGTAAGACCCCTGCCATCTAGTCCAAGGTAACTTCTACACTATATGTCATCTTATGTCACCTTTGTCGTCCGCAAAGCCTTTCTATACCAGGAAAGTTACCAATGCTATGAGTGGCTACGCTTCTAAGTTAAAGGATAATCTCCTTTCTTTGATCCTCCACCTTCCTGGCATCTTCAGGTATGGTGCCCTGGGGGACAAAGTCCACCTTATCTACTCTCAGCCGACATCTACTTTGAAAATCCCTGTGAAATGATTCGACCAAGTTCTCCTTATCGATGGCTTCGTGTGCCAGTTCGAACTTAGCCACTAAGGTATCCCTAAGCCCTGCCCGACCAATAGTCAGCTGAAACCTTGAAACTTGAGGGAAATGGCAGATGACATCCTCAACCTCTAAGGGATGGAGGAACATGCCTCTTACCTTGACCGCCTCTCCCACTCTCCCCACAATTCGAACCAGGCGATTTGAGGTTCTGCCGCAAGGACAGGGTTCATCAGTATACAAAGAGAGATCACCGCTGCCGAAACGAATTCGAGGTATAGTCTCATTGAACACAGTGGTAACCACCACTTCACCTATCTCTCCCGGGCCAAGCTCTTTCCCTGTAGCTGGATCAACTATCTCCACTATGAAGTCCTCTTCAATATGCATGCCATTCTTCTGCTCACACTCACAGGCTGGCACCCCAATAGGGGCAAAGCCATAAAGCTCTGTGGCATCAAGGCCATATTGTTGCTCAAAAATCCTCCTATGCTCAGTCTTGCCTAGTGCCAAAGCACGCTTAAGGGCAAAATCGCGGCGAAAATCATAGCCCAATTCCTCCGCACGCTTTATAATAATCATCAGGAAATTGGGAAAGCCGATGAACACCGTAGCCTTCAGATCGTGCATGATTTGAACCTGAAGATCGGTGTTGCCAAAGCCAGTGGGAACAACAGTGATTCCCAGGCTGGTTAGCACATCATCCAAAAGCAATCCAGCAGGCACCAGGTGATAGGCTAAAGCATTTATAGTTATATCACCCTTCTTCAGCCCTACATTATGTAATGCCCTAGCCACATGCTCTACATCGGCTTCAGCCAGTGTCTCGTATTGGGGGCCGGGATGAACATAAATCCTTTT
>DEIJ01000099.1:8484-10002 GCA_002352365.1 Dehalococcoidia bacterium UBA2777
GGGATCAACACCAGCCTCATCAAACCTTTTCTTCCATACCGGCGCATTCTCATAAGCATACTCACATATTTGGCGCAATCTCTCGGCTAGATACTTCTCCCTCTCCTCAGCCGGCATCCGTTCCCTTTCAGCATAAGATATAGTCACAATTCTCCCTCCCATTCCTTAAGTTTGAAAACTAGCTTATTACAGACCATAAGCTACCAAAATGTCTTCCCCCTTTGCACTGCCTACATAGAGTGGAAAGCCATTCTAGTGTCCAGTCCCATTAATAGAGTAATTATCTTGCAGCTTTTGCCAGAATCTGTTCTGCCATTTTTGTCCATACAAAAGGCCTTGCACCTACATTCCATCAGGAAAGGAAGGCCTTTATAGCTCTAACTGAACCTAACCCCCTTTCTGAGATGGCCTTGTTAGTCAGACCTTCAGCGGCAGCTAACACAATCCCAGCCCTATGAACTAACTTCTGCGGCGTAGTTGGCCTCCTTCTCCACTTGGCAATATCTCCTGATCCTCATTCGATATCTCGATACTGGGTGCTATTCTTGTCATGCTTCTACCATAGCAAGAAAAATTATCCAAGCTATTTTAGGGACTAGACACTAGGTGACCTCCTGGGCTTAGGATTTGTCAGCTATGTCCCTTGCTTATCCTACCAGGGTTGTTACCCATTAGAGTCTGTCGAGACTTCACCCACTCGCCTCTCTATTCTCACTGTATATCGGGTATCATAACCTCACGTGGTTGCGATGTAAACTGCTTATCAGAGCATGTCTCCCTACCAATTTGTTGTCCGAAGAACCTGTGAGGGCCGGCTCCCTTTATAAACAAGCCTTGCATCCATCCCAAGCCCGGTCAGGCTTCCGTATGCTATCCGGTCTCCCCAGTTAGAATTTACTTTTCCAGCGCTCTCTCAAGCTCCTCAGGTGATGCAAAAGAGGCTCGGGAATGGCTCCACTCGACCAATAGGAGGTTGGAGTCCGCCTTCTCTAACCTCATACAGAGCAAACCTCAGACTGTGTGAAAAGTGCCACCCCTAGCACCCCTTCCGCTAAGCTTGGCCACTTTGTGCATATCAGACCATAATTTAGATGTAAAGGAGAGCTACCTTTAAATTTTACGATTCTTGAATGGAATCATAGCGTAAGGATTTCTCTTTTGTCAAACTCAATTTTAAATATTATGCCTATTTAGGGGAGAATACATTGTACTTATTGGTTACTATCGGCTTAATTTACCACCAACTCACTTTTCTATCTAAAATCTATCTTCATCATAGACTAAGGTTTGAGCATCAGCTAACCCTACTTGCTTTGTTATTTTAACCTCCAGCATAATAACCGAAGCTAAAGGTAAAGCGGATCAAGAAGGTAGGCAGAACAAACCATCATGGGCGGGTGCCCACCAGCGAACCATAAAGGAAAAATCCACCTAAAAAGAAAAAGATAAATGATCCTATCATGACACCAAAATTTATCGATTTCATTGAATCAAAAACTTCTTTTACCATTTCAGCAT
>DEIJ01000055.1:0-3504 GCA_002352365.1 Dehalococcoidia bacterium UBA2777
AGATAAGAAAGGGTGAAGTTACCATGGTGGGTCTTGCCATCTTCACCTACAATGCCACTGCGGTCAACAGCAAAAACAACCGGCAAATCTTGCATGCAAATGTCAATGACCTGATCGAAGGCGCGTTGTAGAAAGGTAGAATATATGGCTACGATAGGGATGACCCCGCGGCGGGCTAAACCAGCAGCGAAGGTAACCGCATGTTGTTCACAGATGCCAACATCAAACACACGGTGAGGAAACTCACCGCTTACCATGCTCAGCCCGGTGCTCTCCGGCATAGCGGCAGTAATACCCACCACTCTGGGATTCTCCCGGGCAATACGGAGCACAGTTTGCCCCAAGATCTCACTATAAGTGGGGGTATCACTTCTCTTGCTGTCGGCTGCTACGCCATGGAAACTAATGGCATCATTCTCGGCAGGAGGGTACCCTTTACCTTTTTTAGTGATGACGTGGATGAAGATCAGCCGCTCAGGATAATTTTTCGCTTGGCGGAAAACCCACTCCAGCTCGACAATATCATGTCCATTGACAGGCCCTAAATAAGTGAAGCCAAGCTCCTCCCAGGGTACCTTGGGCATTATCAGGCTTTTGAAACCATCTTTTATTCTCTTACTCACCTGCCAAGCTTGGTTGCCCACAGGGAGTTTGGTGATAATCTCGCCTGTTTCCCCTTTCACCCGGCGGTAGCGAGAATTAGCCCGCAATTTATTAAATAACTTGGCTAAAGTACCAACGGAAGGCGAAATCGCCATCTCGTTATCGTTTAGGATGACAATGAGTCTAGTACCCAAATTGCCAGCTTGATTTAAAGCCTCCAGTGCTATCCCACCACCTAAGGCACCATCCCCAATAACTGCTACCACATGATAGTTCTCCCCGGCGAGATCTCGGGCAATAGCCATACCCAAAGCGGCTGAGATCGAAGTGCTAGCATGTCCTCCCCCAAAGGCGTCGTGAGGACTTTCATTAGGGTCAGTAAACCCAGATAACCCCTTGTACTGACGCAGGGAACCGAGCAGCTCCCTTCGCCCGGTCAATAATTTATGCACATACGACTGATGGCCTACATCCCATACAATCTTATCTTGTGGACTATCGAAGGCTCGATGTAAAGCAATGCTTAATTCCACTACACCCAAATTGGAAGCAAGATGGCCTCCGTTGGCTTTTACCACCCTTACTAGCTCACCTCTAATCTCCTGGGCTAGCTCCCTTAGCTGGGGATAACTTAAACCTTTCAAATCAGCCGGCTGGCTGATGCTATCTAAAATCTTGGTCACTGTTTCGCGTCTCCCAGTGTTAAAGGCTACCCCCCATATTAATGATGCTGACTAGGCTTGTCAATAAACTCCATGGCCTTAATTTTCTCCACTCGACGGCTATGCCTCCCCCCTTCAAAATCAGTATTAAGGAAAAGTGGTACTATCTCTTTTATCATATCCCGCTGCACTACGCTTTCTCCTAAACAAAGCACATTGGCATCATTATGTCGCCGAGCAAGCTGGGCAGTAAAATGATTGTGACATAAGGCTGCTCTTATCCCGTTCACCTTGTTTGCCGCTATGCACATGCCAATGCCAGTGTTGCACACCAAGATGCCGTAGGTAAATTCTCCCCTGGCTACTGCCTCGGCTACCCTTTGAGCGACGTCAGGGTAATCCACTGGAGCGATGTCATAGCTGCCGAAATCCTCATAGTCGTGCCCTATCTCGGCGATAAGATCCAAAACTTCTTGTTTGAGATTTAAACCCCTATGGTCGCAACCTATAGCGATGCGCATCGCTTGTCCCTCCGTCGGCTTAGTACACTAAGGTTATTAGATACCAACTGGGCCAATAATTCAACATCGAGGCAGCTTTGGGAATTTGTTATAATGAAGAGAAAGGGATCAAAGATAACGGAGAACAGCTTACAGTTTAGGCGACATATTCTGTCTACAAGCTGTTGTCTATTGAGAATAGGGAGGTTGAAGTGAGAAAAACTGCTCTCACATTAACAGTCATCGCCTTGGTAATAGCTATGGGGCTAGTCAGAGGCACCGCCTACAGTGACAGGCCATTACTCGACCAGGCCACCGCGGAAGGCACAGTCTTGGAGAACCAGATATACCGAAGCCAAGCCCTTGGGGAAGTTCGGGAGTATACTATTTACTTGCCTCCAGGTTATGAAACCTCCCAGCAACGCTACCCTGTTATCTATTTCCTGCATGGCTATGGTGGTGAGGATACCGATTGGATATCTCTTGGTAACCTCAATGATATCCTAGACCGTTTGATTGCAGCTCGTCATATCCCACATCTTATTGTAGTCATGCCTGATGGCGATAATAGTTGGTGGGTAAACAACTTTACTAAACACCAACGATATGCCGATATGGTGATCGAAAATCTTATTCCCTTTATCGACGGAACTTACCGCACAATTCCAGTGAGAGAGAGCCGATCTATCGCCGGTCTATCTATGGGCGGCTATGGGGCTTTGTCTTTAGCTATGCAACATCCCGATCTATTTGTTTCTGCTGCCAGTTTAAGCGGGGCCTTCTTTGTTAAGCCAAATAAGCTGATCTATAATCTAGCGCTATTTTCCACCTTTGGCCCGTATGAAAAAGGATGGACATGGAATAAGAATAACCCATTATACTTAGCTAAGGCCATGCCTAAGAGGGAGTTGACTACACTGGCCCTATACCTTATTGCTAGCGATGGCGATCAGTACAGGGTAGAGGATGATGCTGCTGCGCTTCATAAAGCACTGCGTGATCGGGGTATCCCTCATGAATACCGAGTCTATGATGGAATTCATGACTGGAGCTTTTGGGGCAAGTATGCCTCTGAGGCGCTCTGCTTTATCGCTGCAGCGTTGACTAAGCCACTTCAGCAAGACGCGCCGCATTCCCTTGAGGGCGCATAAGCTGATAAGGTCTCAGCTACCTTTTGCGTTATGGTCGCTTTTTTGCTAAACTCTCCTAGGCTAGATTTTATGAGGTGCAGACATGGGTAAAAGGGATTATAGATGGAGAGAAACCAAAAAGGTTAAAAAGGGAACCAAGAAAGTAAATAGTACGGAGATCATCCCCTCTCCGGTGATGGTAGAGGTGGTTGGGAAGCAGAAGAAGGAGCGTTCTGCTGAAGACTAAACAGCTTGTCTCTTCCCGGGCCATAGTGCGAGGCCGGGTTCAGGGAGTGTTTTTTCGTGCCTTTGTGCGCTCCTATGCTACCGATTTAAACTTGACAGGATATGTGCGCAACCTCCCCGGGGGGCGGAGAGTGGAGATTTATGCCGAGGGAGATCAAGAGCAACTGGCCAAGTTAATCAAACACTTGGAGCGGGGACCTTCCGGGGCGAGGATAGATGAGGTAGAGGTAAAATGGGGGGAATATACTGGCATATTCCCCAAATTTGAGGTGAGATACTAAATAAATCCCCGAAAGTCTTTGGACTTTTTTGGCCCCCTTAAATTAAATTTGATTTTTTAAATTCGGGGGTCCCCACAAAATC
>DEIJ01000055.1:3587-9833 GCA_002352365.1 Dehalococcoidia bacterium UBA2777
CGCAATCCGTAGTATTGGTCTTTTTCCAATAGGCGATGCAGCTTCCCAGCATCTAGGGTGAGGCGCTCGCCCCGTTCCCTCTTTAGCTGATCACATATTTCCTGTAGAGTTAGTGGTTGATTGCGGTTGGCAAGGAAGAGGCGAAATACAGACTCAAGCAAGGGAGATTTGGGATTAATAAAGCCAGGGACTTTAGAGCAACAATCCCTAATGGTTGATAGAAGAATATCCACACCCTCTGTCCTTGGCTTGTCTCGGCATGTTGGGCACAGCCGACTTTGGGCCAGAAGAGAAAAGGAACGATTATTTTGTTCGTACCACTTTAGGTTGATGGAGTAAGTTATCTCCTGTTCACTGTCGTGGTGGATTGGCTTCTCCTTGAGACTGTTTAGATTGAAGCTCTTCCTTAGCTAATCCAATCAGGCGCAGATGCTCTGTCTCCAGATTCATCATTTGGGATACTAAAGAGTCGACCTTGTAAGGCTCACCAACGAAGATTTTGCCAAAGGGTTCGATTTGCCCTTGAGTAGGGCTCCTTTCGCTGATGAACCTCTTGCGGGCATCGACAATCCCTAAGTTAAAAGGTAGGGTAAAATAGAGGTCAGCAATAACCTTTTGTATCCCCAGGCTATATAAAACACTCCACCCCTGCTGATATTTGCTCAGGGGAAGTAAGCTCAAAAGGTTACTTATACAAAAGCAGCCCTCTTTACCGTAGATCTTACACGGGGCCACGGAGATTAAATAATCACAGTATAAAACTATATTAGGCAGCCAGAAAGTAGCAATGGCAAAAGGATGAGCTAAAGGATTCTCTACTTCAACAAGGGGGCTATCTTTCACATCTAGGGCCAATATTCGGGGGAAATCATAGCCTAAATTACGATACAGAGAGCGCATCGGTTGCCCACCGGGGCTCCCCTCCAAGAGCACAATATCCGCATCGCTTACCTCCCTGATGCCAGAAATCACTATCTCTAGAGTCTCCCGACTAGTGGTTATGGGATGGAGTAAAGGATAGGCAGCGCTAGGTTTGATTAATATTCGCCGTGCCCAAGCAACTTGGGATGGAGGCTCAAAAACAAACTCGGCAGCCTTATTAAAGATCAAAGCCATTTTCCTGAGGATGAAGAGACCCTGTCAACTTTTCCGTAACAAAATCTGCAGAGTTTTTATCTCCGGTACGTCATCCAGCACTGAAACCATGCCTAACAAAGTATGGCTAATAAATTTCTTAACAAATGGGTTAAGGCGAGTTGGAATCCCATTGATCCTGAGGATGAGATGTTCAACTTGAGGTGAGGCAAGGAATTTCTGTTCGATGACATCGGCCAGCTCTGAGATATTGTCGGGGGAATACTGTGGCACAGCAACATCCAAAAGCTCATCACTAACCACAGCGAAGAACTCTTCAGCGGGGCAAAGTAGCTCTCCTAACCCTTTGCGATGTACCTCAATCTTGGGGGTATCGCTTCCTCTGAACCCNNTCGGCCAAAATGAGATCGAGGTCGTCACCAAAAAGACAAGATAGCTCCTCTAAAGGGGTATCTTCTTCCACTCTCTTGATGAAGGCGAGCTGCTGTGGGGAGCTAAGGGCAATGATATCACCCCCAGCTTGAGTGAGCCGCCAGCTATCCTTCCCTGGCTGATCTAGTTCGAAGCCATAGGGCTCATGCTTCACCACACCAATACGATAGCAGCGGCATTTTAGTTCACCGATCAGCCGTTCCAACAGCGTGGTTTTGCCTGATTCTGATTTGCCCACGATGGAGACAATAGGATACATTTGCCTATTAATATTTTATCACTTAAGTCAATAGACTAAAATGGTTCCCTATGAAAAATTCGCTCTTTTTCGTGGGGTCCCGAGGGTTAGAGGGACAAATTTGGGGCGTCGTGAAAAACAAAGTTTCTCAGGGGTATCTAAAATAGGATGGTTTGTCTTTCCCCCGTCAACATGCTACTATCTTAAACAGGCAGGGAAAATGCCGGAGTTATTCTACGTACTTACTCCTCAACAAGCATATTCGCAACTTGAGCCCTTCCTCTCATTTAGTGGCAGGGTGGAAAGGATAGCTACCACCCGGGCTTTAGGACGAGTGCTGGCGGAGGAGGTATTCGCCCCCTTTCCTCTCCCCTCCTTCCCCTGCTCCGCCATGGATGGCTACGCAGTGCAGGCTGAAGATACCTACGGTAGCTCGGAGACTTCGCCAATATATCTTCACCTTGTAGGCGAGGTTCTTATCGGAGGGCCAGCCCTGTTGAGCCTTTCCCCTGGAGAGGCGGCCTTAATCCATACTGGGAGCCTTTTGCCTGGGCAGGCAAATGCGGTAGTAATGGTAGAGCACACCCGACAGGTAGATACTTCCACCATCGAGGTAACCCGTCCTGTAGCGGTGGGGGAGAATGTCTTACAGAGAGGGGAGGACATTCCTCAGGGGAAGGCTCTACTCCCTCAGGGGCACTTGCTTCGACCTCAAGATATTGGCGGATTGCTTGCTCAAGGTATCACTTCGGTTAGCGTTTCCCAGCCACCTCGAGTGGCTATCATCTCCAGCGGAGACGAATTGGTTTTACCTCAAATTGAGCCAGGTGTGGGACAGGTGCGAGACATCAATAGCTATACTTTAGCTGGCCTTACCCTCGAGGCTGGAGGGATTCCCTTGCCACAGCCAATCGTCAGAGATGACTTTGAAGCCTTGCGAGAGGCAGCAGAAAGAGCTCTTGCTGCGGCTGATATAGTAGTCTTCTCAGCTGGTAGCTCGGTGAGCGCTCGTGATATGACTGCTCAAATCATCAACTCCCTGGGCAGTCCAGGTATTCTGGTGCATGGCGTCGCCATCAAACCGGGCAAGCCTACCATCCTGGCTGTAGCTGGCCAAAAACCAATTTTTGGCTTACCTGGCAACCCAGTTTCAGCCATAATAACCTTTGAACTCTTTGTTACTCGCGCAATCTATAGGCTAAACGGCTGTAATAAGCCTCCAGCACCTCATATATTCTCGGCCAGGCTCACCCACAATATCCCCTCTGTTTCGGGGAGAGAGGACTATGTTCCGGTAAGGGTAGAGGAAAGGGAGGAGGGGCTTTGGGTAGAGCCAATCTTTGGCAAATCCAACTTCATCTCCACTTTGATCAGGGCAGATGGCATGGTGCAAGTCCCCTTGGATAAAGGTGGGCTTAAGGCTGGTGATGAGGTTAAGGTGAGATTTTTCTGAGGATCGATGCCAGAGCAGAGAGAGATTTACTTTGAAGATATCCCCCTGGAGGAAGCTTTGGGTCGATTCCTCACCGCTTTAGAGGAAATTCAAGGCCTTGCCCCTCTACCTTCGGAGGAAGTCCCTATTGAGGAAGCTCTAGGTCGGGTCACTGCTAAACCGGTATGGGCTTCTATCTCCTCCCCCCATTACCATGCAGCCGCTATGGATGGTGTAGCAGTGCGGTCTAGGGAGACATATGGAGCTTCAGGAACCTCACCTCGCCAGCTCAAAATTGGGGAGCAAGCTCGGTGGATAGAGACTGGCGAGGTGATGCCTCAAGGTTACGATGCTGTCATTATGATAGAGCATGTTCAGGAGATGGCAGGAGGGGAAATTGAGATTATGTCCCCTGTAGTGCCGTGGCAGCATGTGCGGCTTATGGGGGAGGACATCGTAGCTACTGAGCTAGTATTGCCGCAAAATCACCTCCTACGCCCGGTTGACTTAGGAGCGGTGGCTGCTTGTGGCCTGGCTACACTTTGGGTGCGCCGCAAAGTGAGAGTGGCTATTATTCCCACTGGATCAGAGCTGGTACCTCTGGGTAGAGCCCTAAAGCCAGGGGATATTATTGAGTTTAACTCCTTGGTGCTAGCGGGGTTGGTGAAGGAATATGGTGGGGTGGCTACCCGGTTTCCCCCCCTGCCTGATGATGTCGAGCAGATAAAGATGGCTGTCAAAGAAGCCATCACTTCGCATGAGATAGTGGTGGTTAACGCTGGCTGCTCAGCCGGCCGCAGAGATTGGGCGACTCAAGCCCTATCCTCGCTGGGCGAAGTAGTGGTTCACGGCATTGCTATCCGCCCCGGTCATCCAGTAGTCTTGGGCATAGTGGAGAATAAGCCGGTAGTAGGCCTTCCCGGTTACCCCGTCTCGGCGGTGCTCACCTTTGATCTGGTGGCCAAGCCTATCATGTGCCACCTGCAAGGATTAGCGCCAGCTAAGCTGCCCCAGATAGAGGCAGTGATGACCCACAAGGTGCTCTCCTCTATGGGGGAGGATGAGTTCTTGCGGGTAAAGGTAGGCAAAGTAGGAGATAAAGTAGTGGTCACATCTCTCCCCCGAGGGGCAGGGATAATTATGTCCTTAGTTCGGGCCGATGGCCTGGTGTGCCTCCCCCGTTTTTGTGAGGGGATTCCTCAGGGGGAAAAAGTAAAGGTGAAGCTTTTACGCTCTGTGGAGGAGATAGAGAATACTATCGTGGCTATTGGCAGCCATGATATAGCATTGGATCTACTGGCTAATGAGTTGCAAAAACGACATCCCCAGATGGCTATTTCGTCCTCCAATGTAGGCAGCCTCGGTGGGCTTTTGGCCTTAAAGCATGGTGAGGCACACCTGGCTACCTCCCATCTTTTAGATGAAGAAACTGGTGAGTACAATATATCATATATAAAACATCTCCTCCCCGATCAGGAGATCGTGGTGGTCAATCTGGTGTTTCGCCAACAAGGGTTAATATTAGCTAAAGGGAACCCTAAAGGGATAACAAGCCTCGCCGATTTATCACGCCAGGAGGTAAGTTTGGTGAATCGGCAGAGGGGGGCCGGTACTAGAGTGCTGCTAGATTTTAAGTTACGCCAGCTAGGGATAAATCCACAAGCTATTAAGGGCTATGAGCGAGTGGAATACACCCATTTAGCTGTAGCAGCAGCAGTGGCCAGCGGGACGGCTGATGTAGGGCTGGGGATAAGAGCCGCAGCCAACGCTTTAGAATTGGATTTCATCCCGCAACTTTGGGAGCAATATGACCTGGTTATCCCCAAGCTCTATTACCACAGTCCTCTTCTTGAGCCACTACTCGATATCCTAAGCCTGCCTTCTTTCCAGGCTGAGGTGATGACTTTAGGTGGCTATGACACCTCCCAAATGGGACAGGTTATTGCTCGGCTGGGGGGATAGGCCTACTTTTTCCTTGCCCGGCACCATATAGGGCCACAAAGGAAAAATATTCTATATATTGTAGTTTTCCAAAAGGAGAGATAAGCTATTTCCGGAAAGTGAAATCTGATCTTGCTGCTGAAGCCATTTTGATGCAGAATCCTCTTGAGTGACAACGGATTTTGTTCATTCACGTGCATGGTCTGAACATAGTATAGTGACTTGGCGCTAAATAGCGCTAATTGCTCCGGGCGAAAAGTAAACCTGCTCCACCACCCAACTAGCTTGCGCCAAGTATTCGGAGTCTCGATGAGCAATACTCCTCCCCTTCGCAGTACCCTGTTGATCTCTCCAAGGCAGACGCAAAGATCAGATTTGTCCAGGTGTTCAACCACATCAATGAGGATAACCTTATCAAAGGTTCCCCCACGAAAGGGGAGATGAGTGGCACTGGCGGTGATGATAACCCCTTGCTTGGCTGTATGGTGAGAAATTCTTACTGCAGCGGGGGAATAATCTATGCCAATAGCCCAGGCACCTAGTCGATTACATTCTCTAACCAGCTCACCCCGGCCACAGCCGATATCTATGACTCTTTGTTGCGGTTTCACCTCAAGGTAAGCCAATACCTTTTTATGCCGAGCTGAGATACCTCCGCTACTGAAGTCTCGAAAACCTTCGCAATCGGTTAGGTAATATTCAGTGGTATATTCTTCAGGCGGTGGTGTTTTCCTCACGCCTTATTATACCATTGAAAACTGAGAATTCTCAGCTACTTGACTAATCCCAGCAGATTTGGTATCCCTGAACATTGATGAGAGCTGAAATTATCTCTGTAGGCAGTGAGATTCTCCGTGGAGAAATAATCGATACCAATACCCCTTACCTTGCCTGCCAACTCCTCTTGCTCGGAATCGAGCTTAATCGAGCAAGTCAGGTGGGCGATGATAAGCTTGAGATTGCTGACGCCCTGAGAAAATCCTGGGAGCGCGCTCAGATGATAATCATCACTGGTGGCCTTGGCCCAACTGAGGATGATCTCACCCGTGAGGCTATTGGTCTAATGATGGGTGAGGAACTCGAGATTGACCCCTCACTTGTTAGCTGG